>JAOPUZ010000067.1 GCA_025966315.1 Frankiales bacterium
GCGGATCTCAGCCCAATCCTCCACACCCAACACTCGCTTCCTCCCGGCTCGACTGAGCACAGGGTTTCGGGGAAGCTGGTCAATTTCCGTTTGCCGCGCGGTGGTCAGTCTTCACTTGCCGCCGACACGGGTGTGGATTCGAAAGACGTTGTGGCGCATCCGGCCACGAAGGTCGCCCGAGGCCTCGGGCGCGCTTGCCACGAGCGGTTGCGACAGTTCGCTGTCGACCCCGCGCGCCATAGACCGACCCACTGTGCGACGTGGGGCTGCCCGGCGCAATCGGGACGACTGACGAAAGAGCAAGACGAAGACAAATGGTGCCATCTCGGAGGCTCTTAGTGCCTTCGGCGGGTGTAGCGTCACTACGCGACGCCGAGTGCAGCGCGAAAAGCCTCGCTTGCCTGACGCCGTCTGCTGGTGCTGTGAGGCACTGGTCGGAGACCGCGATCAGCGAACAAGTCCTCCTTGAGTTAGCCCGGCTCGCCACGGCTGCGGGACCGGCGTCGGACCGCGCGCGTGACCTGCTCGGCGTGTTGCGCAAAATGGTGCCGTTCGACGGCGCGTGGCTGGCGCTGACAGACCGCAGCGGTTACCTCCCGCTGGCCAGTCTCGACCTTGACGCGTCGGTGCTGGCCTATCTGGGCGGACCGAAGACGGCCCACGATATAGAAGTGACCGGCGCAGATCGGTCAGGGCCGCCGCTCAGCCCTTCCGACCTTCCCTATCCGGCTCGAGACCTGCCGACGTGGGCGGAGTGCCTGATACCAGCCGGTATTCACGAAGGGCTCGGTGTCGCGTTGTTCGAACCGGGCGGCCGGCACGTGGGGTTCCTCGCGCTCCTGTCTGGCAGCCGAGAGCCGCCGACAGTGGCAACCCGCGAGCGACTGGCGACGGTGACCGGGCTGCTCGCCCAGGCCACCGATCCGATGCGCTCGCTGACTACGACCAGCCGGCTTGTCGACGACGCCTTCTCCGGGGCGTTGCTCTTCGAAGACGGCCGGACGGATCCCCTTCCCGGCCTGCCAGACGATGAGCTGCTTCGGATGCCGTCGGAGCTGGTCGCCACGGTGCGCGCGCGGTTGTTCGACGGCGAAGCCCACACGGCGTTCCTGTGGCCCCGTGACTCGAGCGCGGATATCCCGAGCTACGTCCGGGTCACCTATCTCGCGGTGACTGGGTTGCCGCTGTTGGGTATTCAAGGAATCGTGATGCTGTCCTCGGCGAAACCACTTCACAAGTTGACGTTGCGCGAGTTGGAGGTGCTCGGGATGATCGTGGACGGGTGCTCGAACCAGCAAATCGCGCACAAGCTCGTGGTGAGCATGCGGACCGTGGCCGCCCACGTCGAGCACATCCTCGCGAAGCTCTCGGCGCCCTCGCGAACCCATGCCGCGGTTCGTGCCGAGCGCGAGGGCAACTACCTGCCGGCGGCGAGCACCGGCGCCAAGTGACTGAATCTTGGCAGGGCGATGATGTCCCGTACCCAGCCGATCCCCCTCCTGACCTGGTGCCGTCCTGCTCCTCCGGTCGTGGGCCCTACCTCGGCGGCAGCGAGCTCCGCCCGGAACGTCGATCAGGGTGTGAGCACCACCTTCTCGCATCGATCCTGCTTGTTTTTAAAGATGTCGTATCCGTGCGGCGCCTCGGCGAGTGGCAGCCGATGGGTGATGACTCGGGTCGGGTCCAGCTCGCCCCGCTCGATCCGCTCGAGCAGTGGGCGCATGTAGCGCTGGACATGGCACTGTCCGGTCTTCAGGGTCAACGCGCGGTTCATCCACGAGCCAGCCGGGAACTTGTCGATTAATCCGCCGTACACGCCGATGACCGAGACGATGCCTCCACTGCGGCAGGAGGTGATCGCCTGGCGCAGGGCATGAGGCCGGTCGGTCTCCGACCGAACGGCTTGCTTGGCCCGGTCATAGAGGTCGACATGAGCGGCGCCGTGGGTGGCCTCTAGTCCGACGGCGTCAATGCACTTGTCCGGGCCGCGGCCGCCGGTCAGCTCGAGCAGGGCGGAGCGGACGTCGGTGTCGGAGTAGTTGATCGTCTGGTAGCCCTGGGAGGCGGCCATCTCCAGCCGATACGGGACGCCGTCGACGGCGATCACGTTCGCGGCGCCGAGCACGCGGGCGCTGTCCATCGCGAACTGGCCGACCGGCCCGGCGCCCCACACGGCGACGACGTCACCGTCGGTGATCTCGCACATGTCGGCGCCCATGTAACCGGTGGGCAGGATGTCGGAGAGGAACAGCACCTGCTCATCGGTGAGGTCGGACTCGATCTTCAACGGGTTGACGTCGGCGAGCACCACGCGGGCGTATTCGGCCTGACCTCCGGCGAAGCCGCCGGTGAGGTGGGAGTACCCGTAGATTCCCGCCACCGGGTGGCCGAACATCTTCTCAGCCATGCCCGCGTTGGGGTTGGTGTTCTCACAGCACGACCACAGCTGATTCTGGCAGGCGTAGCAGGCGCCGCAGCCGATGGGGAACGGGACGACGACGCGGTCACCGACCCGCAACTTGTCGTGGTCGACGCCGGGGCCTACCTCGACCACCTCGCCCATGAACTCGTGGCCCATCACGTCGCCCTTCTGCATCGTCGGCACGTAGCCGTCGAGCAGGTGTAGGTCGGATCCACAGATCGCCGTCGAGGTGATCTGCACGATGGCGTCCCGACTGTTGAGGATGGTCGGGTCAGGAACCTCGTTGACCTCGACCTTGTTGGGACTGACCCAGCAGTTCGCCTTCACGTCAGAACCTCCTTGCGCTCCTCGTGGCTCAGCGGGCGGGCGGGGTGTTGCGGGAACTCCGCCCGGGCCCGTTTGCCCCTGGGCGCTCCGTCGCTGCGGATCACCTCACCGGTCTCGAACACCTGCTTGAACCGGCGCAGGTCGTCGTCGAGGTGCTGCGAGGGTTCCTCGCCGAAGTACTTCGCCACCGCCTTGCCCGCGGCTCCGCCTGGGAGGTCGTAGGTCAAGGTCACGTGCACCTCCGTGCCGCGTCCGCCGGGCGCCGGCACGAAGCGCACCTGGCCGGAGTTGGGGATGTCCGCGCCGTCCAACGAGCGCCAGGCGATGCGCTGCCCGGGGACGTCGTCGGTCGTCTCGGCGTCCCACTCGACATCGCGGCTGAACGGCGCAGCGGCGCGCCAATGGCTCCGTCTCTCGCCGGTCACGCGGACGTCCTCGAGATGGGCCATGAACATGGGCAGCTGATCGAGCCGGCTCCAGAACCCGTACACCTCATCCGGGCGTCCGGCCACGGTCGTGCTCGATCTGAGTTCCATCGGTTTCCCCTTCCGCGTGCGGGTGATAGCTGCATAGAGGTCGGTCAGTGTGATGCCGACAGTCGCGGCGGTGGCGAGAACGGTGCGACGCAGACCGCGGCCGTCATGGTTCTTCAGCGCCCGTCCCAGCAGGGTGAGATCCATGGCGTCGCCTCCGACCCTCGCCCACAGCCACGCCGGGTGCGGGCGACCGAGCAGCCCCGCGGCGGCGACCATCTCGCGGGCACCGACGATGGCGATGACGAGCCGGTGTCGTGGCGCGTCGGCCACTCCGAGGCCTCGGGCGAAGGCACCGGGCCGGACCAGTTGAGATGCACCGAGCGCCGCGCTCGCCCAACCGAGGCCACGCGTCAAGGAATCATCCCGCACGGCCGCGGGCGTCGTCGAACGCTTTTGCGCGATACCGGTGGTCATTCGTTCCTCCTCAACGGGGCGGCACCAGCTCAGCCAACCGCTCACCCGGTCGCACCACTATCGGTAAAACGACCGATTCCGCAGCCACCGGCCGGCGAGCAGCGTGGGTGTCGTGGCTGTGGCCGTCACCCGGTCGTAACCCCTGCGCGTCGAGCGTTCGGCCAGCGCGCGGTAACCGTCCCGAAGGAGGCACGTCATGAAAGCTGTGGTCTATGAAGGCCCTCGCCAGGTGAGCGTCAAGGATGTGCCGGATGCCCGCATCGAGCGGCCGACCGACGTGCTCGTGCGGATCACGACCACGAACATCTGCGGTTCGGACCTGCACATGTACGAGGGTCGGACGGACTTTGAGACCGGCCGCTGGTTCGGTCACGAGAACATGGGCGAGGTCATCGAGGTCGGCGATGGCGTCGACAAGGTGCAGGTCGGCGACCGCGTGGTCCTGCCGTTCAACGTTGCTTGTGGGCACTGCAAGAACTGTGAGCGTGGGCTGACGAACTACTGCCTGACCGCCCAGCCGGTCAAGGAGTTTGCCGGTGCTGCGTACGGGTTCGCGGACATGGGTCCGTGGGCCGGCGGCCAGGCGGAACTGCTGCGGGTGCCGTGGGGTGACTTCAACGCTCTTCGCCTCGGCGAGGACGCGGATGAGAAGGCGTCCGACTACGTGATGCTGGCCGACATCTGGCCGACCGGCTATCACGCCACCGAGCTGGCCGGTGTGTCGCCCGGCGACCAAACCGTCATCTACGGATGCGGCCCAGTCGGGTTGATGGCCGCGCTGTCGGCGACCATCCGCGGGGCCAGCAAGGTGATGGTCGTCGACCGGCGCCCGGACCGGCTGCGGCTGGCCGAGTCGATCGGCGCGTTAGCGATCGACGACTCGAAGGTCGACCCGGTCGAGGCAGTGCTGGAGCAGACCATGGGCCTCGGTGCGGACAACGGCTGCGAGTGCGTGGGCTACCAGGCCCACGACCCGGAGGGAAACGAGCACCCTAACGACACCTTGAACAAGCTGGTGAAGTCGGTGCGCTTCACCGGTCGGATCGGCTCGATCGGCGTCTTCGTGCCGCAGGACCCCGGAGGCCCCGACGAGCTCGCCAGGAACGGACAGGTCGCCTTCGACTACGGCATGTACTGGTTCAAGGGCCAGCACATCGGCAGCGGGCAGGCACCGGTCAAGAAGTACAACCGGCAGCTGCGCGACCTCATCGCCGCCGGCAAGGCCGAACCGTCGTTCATCGTCAGCCACGAACTTCCCCTGGATCAGGCACCCGAGGCGTACAAGCACTTCGACGCCCGCGACGAGGGCTGGACCAAGGTCGTCCTCAAGCCAGCGATGACGGGATCCTGACATGGCCAGCGACCTGAACGGACGACACGTCGCGATCCTCGCCGCCGACGGCGTCGAACGGGTGGAGCTCGAGCAACCCCGCCAGGCGCTCGACCGGGCCGGGGCCCGGACCACCCTCCTCTCGATACACGACGGCGAGATCGCCGCCCGAAGCCACGACCTTGAGGACGCCGGCACCTTCACCGTCGACCGGCTGGTCGGCGGCGTGTCGCCCGACGATTTCGACGCCCTGGTCCTTCCGGGTGGCACGGTCAACCCGGACCGGTTACGCATGGACGGCACCGCGGTGAGCTTCGTGCGCGACTTCGTGGACTCGGGCAAACCGGTGGCCGCGATTTGCCACGGTCCGTGGAATCTGGTGGAGGCCGACCGCGTCCGCGGCCGGCGGCTGACATCGTGGCCGAGCGTGCGCACGGACCTGCGTAATGCCGGCGCGGACGTGGTCGACGAGGAGGTCGTGACCGACGGCAACATCACCACCAGCCGTTCACCGGACGATCTGCCCGCCTTCTGCAAGCGCATCGTTCAGGAATTCGGCGGCGCCTCGAATCCCACCCGTGCGAAACTTCGGACATAACGGGGGCCAACCGGCGTCCGAGCGGCTCGCGTCGACCGCGTGCGAGGTGCGGTAGGTGATCTCCCTGGTCGGCACATGGTCGGCCGAGTGCGGGCTTGGGCTGAACTCGGCCTGGCCGCGGGCCCGCAGCCGCGCGGCCAGGCTGGCTCGTTACGTCGAATTCTTGGTAACCACCAAGAGGTTCAGTTCGTGCCAGGTGGTGTTGTCGATGAGCGTGAGTGACGTGGCCTGGCCGCGACTGATCGCGCCGAGCCTGACGTTCGTGTCGGGGACGGTCAGGGTCCGGGCACGGACGGTCCAGATGCTGGGGTTGAACAGAATGTGGGAGATTCGATGACCCGCGAGCGCCACTTCGGTGAGCAAACCGGGGAGCTCATCGCACAGGTTCAACGACCCGGGCCGCCATACGCCATCGAAGGATTCGTCGTCCGGTTCAACACCAGCGGTCCGTGCCCAGGACAATGCCGAAAGCGCAATGGCGATTGGCGTCAACGGGCTCGTTGGCGCGGCGTCGAGGGCGTGAGTAGTTGCCATGGCCGCGCACCGTCCAGGCCTGCTGCGGCCGGGTCGTGTATCGCATCGATGGCACCGGCTGGCGCCACCCCGTCGTACTCCCCGTAACGAGGACACTACTCGCTGTAATCGACCTTTGTTGGGTTAGGACGATCTTGATACGAAGAAGTCGCTCTGCGGACGGCGGGACCGCCTCCCGCGTTGCGCTCTAGCCAATCTAGCCAAGCGCAGGGTGGAAGTTGTCGATCGCGCTCATGCTGGACCGGCTGGTGAGCGCGCCGCCGGTTCCCTTCGGTCATCACCGTTCTCGCCTATTCGACCCACTGACCAGTTAGCGCAATCAGTAGTCAGCGATTGACCAATCAGCGATCCGCGATCCGAAATACCGGGACGGCCTCGCCACCCTCTGGCGTTTCGAAATCCAGGGTGACCTCGTCGCCGATGTGCACCTGATCCGGATCGACGTCGACTATCTGGGCATCGATCCACGGACCTTCAGCCAGACCGACCTTCGCCACCACCAGTCGGCTCGGCGGATCTCCGCGCAGGTGGACGACTGCGAAAGTCTGCACGCGCCCCGTGCCGCCGGCGGCTTGCCAGCCCAGCTCCGGCGATGCGCACCGAATACAGGCCTCGATGTGCGGGGCATTGATGTGCCCACACTTGAGACATTTGCGTAATAGCAATTCCCCCCGCGCCGTTCCGTCGAAGAATTCCGCGGATACGTCGTCGCGCGCTATTGCAAGTACCGCCATGATGAAGCCTCTCGTCAGTTCTCGTGCGAGCTGAGAATGAGCGTGCTGTGGTGGTCCAAGCAGCCGCCGTTGCCGCTGACCAGCACCACATCATGCTGACCTACTTGGCGTTCCCCACCCTGTCCCCGGGCTTGGATGACCGCCTCCGACAGCGGCGTCATGCCCCACATGTAGTACGAGGAGAGTTGCCCGCCGCCGGTGTTGGTCGGGATCGAGCCGCCTGGTGCGAGTGCGCCGCTGGCCACGAACTCGCCGCCTTCACCCTTCTCGCAGAATCCGTAATCCTCCATAGAAATCAATGTGGTGAACGTGAAACAGTCATAAATTTCGGCCACATTGATGTCGGACAGGCTGACACCGGCCATTTTCATCGCGGCCGGTCCCGAGAGTGCCGCGCCCGAGACCAGGCCTTGCTGGTTGCTGTCGTCGGGCAGGTAGCCCGGGTGCGTCTGACCCCAGCCTCTGACGTAGATCGGCGGCTGCTGCAACATCGAGGCCCGGTCGCCGGAGGTGACAATCACCGCGACGCCACCGTTGCTTACCAGGCAGCAGTCGAACAGATGAAACGGCTCGGCGATCATGCGGGAATTCTGGTGATCTTCCAACGTCAGCGGATCGCGCATCTGCGCCCGCGGGTTCATCTGCGCCCAGGCGCGCGAGGAGACGGCGACGTGACCGAAATGCTCGCTGGTCGTGCCGTACTTGTCCATATGACGCCGTGCGGCCATCGCGTATTGGACCGGGGCACCACGAACGCCGCTGGCCAGCGGCAGGGCCGAGAATCCCGACGGCTTGCGTCCCTCACCCGCGTACAGTGCACCAGTCGAGGTGCCTTCCCGCAGCGGCGCATCGCCGAAGACGCAGGCGACCGCGTCCGCCATTCCGTTGGCAATCGCCATCGATGCGTACTGGATCATCGCGCCGGCCGAGGACCCGTAGGCCTGGATCTCGGACAGCATCCGCAGGTCGACCATGTTCAGCTCGTGCGACAGGGCCAATCCAACGCCCTGGGTGATACCGGCATTGATGAGCAGGCCGTCCAGATCCTTGATCTCCAGTCCGGCGTCCGCGGCCGCCAGCCGGATCGCATCCGCCGCGAATTGGCTCGAGCTTCTTCCGTAGACGCGATGACTCATCTCAGTGATGCCGATACCGGCGATGGCGGGGCTGCGAGATATCCCGGGCATAGTTTCTCCTTTGGGTGAATGTGCTGTCCGTGACGACGGTGCTAGACGGCGCCGACCTGTACCAGGCTCTGGATCTCGGCTGTGGAATAACCGAGCCATTTCAAGACCTCGTGGGAGTCCTCACCCAGTTCGGGCGGCGCGAGGTCGACACCCTCGGTGTTATAGACGCTGTCCATCCCCTTGTATGGAACGCCTGGGAACGACACCTGACCGAACTTCGTATTCAGGTCCGCATAGAAGCCCCGCTCGCGCAGGTACCCGTCGGTGACAAGCTCGTCGGGACTCAGAATCGGCGCCCAAGCCAAGCCCCTGGCCTGGGCCGCGTGAAAGACATCGTCGGCGGTGTGCCGGGCCGTCATCGTGCCGACGACCTCCATGATGTGCTGCATCTCGGCTTCACGTACCAGCTGGTCGCTGAACCGCTCCTCGCCCAGGTCGTCCTGGCAGCCCTCACTGCTGAGCCAGGCCAGCAACTGCGCGAAGCGTTTGTCGTTCATGTACAACGGGATCGCGCACAGGTAGCGCCCGTCTCCGCACAGCAGATTCCAGATCGGTGAGTCCCCGACCGTGGCGTGCCGGCCGGTGTGCCGATCGACCTCGGCTTCGCCGAATGACCAGGACGGGACAGCGAACTCGGTCGACACCGCGATGGCGTCGTGCAGGGCCACCTCGACCGGCCGTGGCTGCTTGTGCTGCTTACGTTCGAGGAGCTCGGCGATGGTGCCGATGACGGCCAGCGCGCCGCCCATACTCGCGCCGTGTACGCCGGCCGGTGCGATGGGCAGCGCGTACCCGTCCAGAATCTCGTCCGCTCCATAACCGCTGACCCCGGCGATACCACCTAATGCGAGCGCGGTCAGCTCTGACCACGGCTTGTCCGACCAGGGTGAATCCTCACCGAACGGCGAGATCACGCAGTGAATCGCCTGCTGATTCCAGTCGGCCACGTGCTCGCTCATGATGCCGCTGAGCAGGCGCACGTCGTCGCGGCCTTCCAGCACCACATCGGCCTGTTCGACCAGTCGCCGCAACACCTGAGCCCCGTCGTTCTGATTGACGTCCAGCCGCACCGACAGCTTCGCCACGTTGCGCGCCCAGAACGCCAAGCTCGTCGGAGTCTGGCCGGCCGCCATGCCGGCGTACGGCCCGACCGCGCGGCTGCGGGCACCGGTATGCGGCTCTACCTTGATCACCAGCGCGCCGAGTTCGGCCAGGTACAGCCCGGCATGCTCAGCCACGGCTCCGCCGATCTCCACCACGGTGATCCCGCTTAGTGGCCCGGCCCGTTCGGCGATCCTCGGACTCCTACTCATCGCGACGCCCTCTTCTCTCGTCGTGCTGCTCTGTTGCGGTGGGTTCCCGTTCTCGACACGGCGCGTTACCCGCCGATCGGCCAGGTGACGCCTTCGTCGTGCAGGCGTTCGATCTCTTCCTCGTTCAGGCCCAGTACCTTTTGCAGGACCGTGCCGGTGTCATTGCCGAGGACGGGCCAGGTGGGTTGGGGCACTACGAATTCTCCGCCGATCCGGACCGGTATCGCCTCGAAGCGAAACTTGCCGATCTCGGGTAGGTCGAGCTGCGGGAACACCCCGCGCGCAAGCAGGGACGGATCGCTCTCCAGCCGGTCGCGACCGCTCTGGACCGCACCGCAGCGAACACCGGCCGCCGTCAGCAGGTCCATGAGTTCGTATTTTTCGTGTTGGGCTGTCCATTGCCCGATTCGCTCGTCGAGCAGTTCCTGTTCGGCCAGCCGACCGCTGGCCCGGTTGAGGCGCTCGGCCATCGCCCAGGCCGGGCTGCCCAGGCAATTGCGCAGCCGAACCCATTCTTGGTCGGTGAGCACGGCGATCGCACAGAACGAATCCTTGGATTTGCCGGCGGTTTTGTAGATTCCGTACGGGGCACCGATCTCACCCCGAGCGCCGCCGCTGGCTGTATCCCCGGGCCAGATTGCCCGGTTGCCAGGCGGGAATCCGCCGCGTCGCGAGGCCGTCCCGTTGACCTGGGCGTCGATCAACAGGTCGCCCTGCAGGCTGACGCCGTTCTCCACCTGCGACATGTCAACTCGGCGCGGGCCGCCGCCCCGGTACTTCACGTCATAGATCGCGGCCAGGGTGGCCATTGCCGTGATGTAGCCGGTGAACACGTCCAGGTGCGAATAACCCCAACCGGCGGGTGGCCGCCCAGGCAGCCCGGAAGAATAGGTCAGCCCGCTGTACGCCTGTGCGGTCGGTCCGTAGGTGACGTACTTACGGAAGCTGGTGGTATGACCGAACCCGGTCACGCTTACGTAGATGACATGTGGAGACAGCGCGATCAATTTCTCGTACGGGAACCCCCACGCCTCGAGGGTGCCGGCCGAGAAGGACTCGACAACCAAGTCACTCTTCGCAATCAGACGCTCCATGAGCTGACGTCCGGCGTCAGATTTCGCATTGATGGTGATGCTCTCTTTGCCGAGGTTGACGTTGGCGAAGAAGCCGGCCGCAACGCCGCCGAGTCGACGTCCCGGGTCGGGCATCGTCGGGTATTCGACCTTGATCACTTCAGCGCCGAGGGCAGCCAGGATTCGCGTACAGGTCGGGCCCGCCACGTTCCAGGTGAAGTCCAGGACACGCACTCCCTTGAGTGGCTGCGCCGCCGATTGTGCTATCTCCGCTGTATCTGCCATCTCGCTCATGCAAATCCCTTCGGTGATCGCGTGCCCAATTCCGCGCCTTCATGATGGGTTTTCCGGTGCGCATGAGTTTCGATTTCGTTTGCACCGGAACGCGGTCGTGGGCTGGTTTTGAGGATCGCTTATAGTATTCTTTGAGAAGTGCTCAAGAAATCGGCTATTCTGACCTTGCTCTATCTCGTTTCGGACTCAGTGTAGGGGGAAGGTCTCGCGGCAAACAATCCCTTGAACCATCTGATAATCCCTGTTCAGGTCCGAGTATTGCGTTACGCGGTCGTCGAAACAGTGTTTCGGCTCGGGGTGCGACAGGCACTTTCGCCGGGTGGCACAGCGATGAAGTCCGCAGCAGAGGCAAGGGTCTCACGGCGCACTTTGGGTGTACGGTGTACTCCGGCATCGCTCGTCCAGCATCGATTCTTAGAGAAACAAGATCATCGGTCAACTGCATATGGTCGCGTCGGGGGAGTTGCAGGCGTTCCACCGACGCTATTCAGTTGCGTCGTCATACTGTCGTGCCGACTTCTCCAATCGGAATAGTCGCCCGACATCAAATGAGTCGGAGTAATATCCTTCCATGGACTCGCTCGATCACCCTTTCAGGCACCTCAACTTGGATCAACTTCGAACATTCGTCGTCGTGGCCGAAGAGCTGCACTTCGGGCGGGCAGCGCGTCGCCTGCACATGGCAGCATCACCGGTGAGCCGCAAGATCAAAGAGCTCGAGAGTGCGATGGGTATTCCGCTTTTCGAGCGCGACACCCGCCACGTGCAGCTCTCGCCCGCAGGTGGCGAATTGCTGCCGATGGTTCGTGACCTCATTCTGAAGTTGGACGACCTGCGGTGGATGTTGCCGCGCGAGGATTTGCCGACGACGGCGCCGATCCGGGTGGGCATCTCGCCAGGCACCCACCCGAATGATCGCCGGCTGCTGTTCGACGCGGTTCGTTCCAGCCACGAAGACTGCCGACTGCTTCCTGAAGTCGGCACCAGTGTCCCGCTGTTGTCGAAGCTTCGCTCCGGTGAATTGCTGTGTACGACATTGCACCGACCGGTATCGGACACCGATGTGGGAACGCTGCTGTTGAGCGAGGACGAACTGGGGGTAGTCGTTTCGGCGAGCCATCCGCTGGCCACCCAGGACCGGCTGTCGGTCAGCTCGCTCCGGAGCCTGCGCTTCATAACGCTGCGTCAGCAACCCGAGCCCGAGTTCGCCTCGTCCCAGCGAACGTTGCTGGAAGCCGTGGGTATTCGCGACCTCGTCTACATCCAGTCCGACTTCCTGAGCGACGTCGGGACGACGGTGGCCAACACCGACTACTTCACCCTGACGCCGCTCAGCACCGACAGCCCGCTGAACCGACCGTTCACCGACCCCGGTCTGGTCGTGCTTCCGTGCCCGGAACTCGGAATGAAGATCGGTACGGTCGCGGTGTGGTTGGAGGGGCGGGCCCGCGTTGATCCCCGGCTCGCCGCGACCATCGCCCAGCTGCGCCGTTCGGTGGCAGCGGATCGTCCGTAAGCCAGCCACGGTTCCGGCTCACGGACGACCCGAGCGCTGTCAGCTGGGGTCGCGAGTCGCGCCGACCAGCACCCAGACGATCTCGCATCCGTCCGTCTCATTTGGATGCCACGCGTGGTTCGTGCCGTTCTGAATGACCACGTCACCTTGTCGCAGGCTGGTGATCGAACCGTCCTCGAGCTCTAACCCCATCTCGCCGGACACGATGACCGCAACATCGACGGTGTCGGAGATGTGAAAGCCCGGTGCGCGGCCTTCGAGTCCGCCTCGGCTCATGCTCTCGGCTAGGTCGGCCTGCGCTTGGCCGCCGCCAGTGCGGTCGAATCCGCTGCCGCCGGGCTGCATTCGGGCCGAATAGACCCGCAGGCCATTCTCCGGCGGGAAATGGGTGTCGAATTCCTGGCCGTCGCCGACGCCGCTGGGAAGATTGACCGGCCCTTTGTTGTAGGCCCACACTCCAAAGAGGCCGTTTCCTGGTCTCGGCTTCAACTCCTCGTCCCGCACGACCTTGGAGATTCCCTGAGAATCATCACCGGTCACCACAATTCGTGTCATTCACATCTCCCATTCTGCTTCGGTTCTTGCCCCTTGTTGACGTCCTGGCTACGTACACTCACGCTCAGAGCCCGAGGTAGGCCTTACGAATGCTTTCGGAATTCAGGAGTTCGGAACTCGGGCCGCCTCCCTGGACGCGGCCTTGCTCGAGGATGTACCCGCGTTGTGCGATCCGCAGTGCGGCGTAGGCGTCCTGCTCTACCAGCAGGATGGCGGTGCCGGATTGACCGAACTGCTGCACCAGATCGAACATCGCCTCGGCGGCCTGGGGACTTAAGCCGGCCGACGGTTCGTCGACGAGCAACATCTTCGGCTTGGCGGCGGCACCGACCGCGAGGTTCACCATTGCTCGCTGCCCACCGCTGAGCGAGCCTACGGTTCGGCTCCGCCATTCGACGATGGTCGGAAACAGGTCGTACAACTCAGCTATCCGGACGGCGCGCTCGCGTTTCGGCAGTAGCGTCGCACCGACCAACAGGTTGTCGTGCACCGTCATTCCGACGAACAAGTCGCGATCTTCGGGTACGAGTGAGATGCCGGCCCGCGCGATATCGCTACAGCGGCGTCGCGTGATGTCCTTGCCTTCGAACTTGATCGAACCGTTGGTTGGCGGAAGCAGTCCCGAGATCGATCGCATCAAAGTGGTCTTGCCGGCCCCGTTCGATCCGATGACGGCCACGATCTCGCCGACGTTCACCGTTATCGACACCCCGTGCAGAATGCGGGCAGTCCCGTAGGCGGCGTAAACAGCATCAACCTCGAGCATGGGCCACCCCCAGGTAGGCCTCGATGACTGACTCGTCCTGACTGATGACGGCGGGGGTTCCCTCGGCCAGTTTGGCGCCGCTGCTGAGCACGGTGATGTTGTCGCAGACGCGCATGACCATGTGCATCTTGTGCTCGATCAACAGGATGGTCAGGCCGAGCTCAGCACGCAGTCGCCGTACCACATCGATCAATTGGCCACCTTCCTCTTCGGTCAGGCCAGCGGCCGGTTCGTCGAGCAGCAGCAACTTCGGGCGGCTGACCATGGCCATCGCAATGGTCAGCCATTTCCGGTCGCGCTGTGACAGCTGCGCCACCGAGCGGGTGCGATCCAGTTCCAGGGCGACCTTGTCCATCGCCCAGTCGACCGAAGATTCCCGTCGACCTGAACCCGCTTGTGCGGCCCGTAGATTCTCACCGACCGTGAAACTCGGGAACAGCCGAGGATTCTGGAACGTCCGCGCCATTCCGCGCCGCGTCATCTTGTGCGCGGCCAGCCGATCCACTCGGTGGCCGAGGAACTCGACCGTTCCGCTGGTCGGCCGGACGAAGCCCGACACCAGGTTGAATACCGTGGTCTTGCCGGCACCGTTGGGTCCGATCAAGCCCCGGATCTCGCCAACCGGCACCGCGAGGTCCAGATCGCGGACGGCGTTCAGCCCCCCGAAACTGACGCCCAGTCCGCGGGTGGCCAGGATCGTCTCGTCACTCATCGGATCTCCGCCGGAGTATCGAGATCGGTGGTGCGGGGTGAGGCAATCGCTGCGCCGATCGGATCGTTCGATGGATCATCGGAGTTGACGTTGCGACTGCGGCGGAACAACCAGTTGCGTATTCGAATGAACGTGTTCGGCAGGTCGATCAGGCCCTTGGGTACGAAATAGATCGCGGCCATGAACAGCAAGGCCTGAATCAGCTGTGCGTATTTGCCCAGTGATTGGACGGAGTCACTCGTCCACGTGATGAACAGGCCGCCGAGCACCGCGCCGGTGAGATTGGAGCCGCCGATGACGACCATCGCCAAGATCAGCAGCGAGACCTGGGAATTGAACTGGGACGGCGCGGCCCCACCGTAGAACGAGGCGTAGAAGCCGCCGGCAATGCCCCCGATGAAGCTGGACAGGATGTATGAGATGAGCCGGTGCTTGGTCGGAGCGACACCGAGGGCGCGCGCCAGCACCTCGTCCTGGCCCAGGCTCTTGATGCCCCAGCCGATACGGGAGGCGAGAAAGAGACCGGTCACGATGAGCATGAAGATCAGCAACCCGAGCAGGACGAAATAGTTGTTCTGCTGCGAGATGACGATGGCCGGAATACCGGTCATCCCAGAATCGCCGCCGGTAACCGAGACCCAGTTCTGCAACACCAGCGCGAACACCTGGGCGAAACCGACGGTGGCAATGGCGAAGAACAGCCCACGCAGACGAAGCGAAACGAGGCCGATCGGCAACATGACCACGACGGCGAGCAGCCCGGCCGACAGAATCGATTCGCCCAGGCCCCAGCCGCGGTTGATGGTCAGGTAGCCGACCGTGTAGCCACCTACGCCGACCACCACGGCCTGAGCCAGCGATAGTCGCCCGCTCTGGATCATCGGGACCAGGCTCACCGCGAACACCGCATTGATGACCGCGGTAGAGGCGACGAACAGGTAGTAGTCGTTCGGTAGGGCGAACGGCAGGATGATGGCGATGACCAAACCGGCCACCGCTACCGCGGTATGGCGACGCTTGAGTACGTTAAGCAACTCGTCCACCTTTGCCCAGTAGACCGTTCGGCCGAACCAGCAGAATCAGGATCAAAATGACGAACGGAAAGCCGGTGGCGTACTGCGAAGAGATGTACGCCCCGCCGAGGACCTGGGTCGCTCCGATGATGATGCCGCCGATGACCGCGCCCCAGATGCTGCCGAGGCCGCCCAGCACGATGAGCACGAAGCTGGTGAACAAGGCGTAGTCGTCAAAGCCTGGCTGCACGGCGAAGATGCTGCCCAGCAGCGAACCGGCCAGCGCGGAGATGCCGGAGCCGATACCCATCGCACCGATTTCGAACGCCGCGACCGGCACCCCGAGCAGCCGGGCTCGGGTGCGGGACTCGCTGACGGCGCGGGTCAACCGGCCGATGTGAGTTGCCTTCAGGAACAACCACACGGCCACGATCAATACGATCGCCACGCCCATCGAGATCAGCCGGTCATACGGCATGATGACGCCGCCGATCTTGACCAAACCATGGGCGACGGTCGGAATGGTCTCGGGATTGGACCCCAGCCAGATCGTCGAAGCGGCTTTGATGAGCAGGTACACCGCCAACCCGGAGATCAACTGCGCGTCCGGCGAGTTCCGGAACGGCGCCAGTAGCAGGCGTTCGAGGACGAAGCCGACCAGCGTCAACAGCAGCACCGACAGGATGGCGGCCAGCACGAACGGCATATGCCATTTCGTGATGAACTCGTACGTCGCATAACCGCCGAGCATGAACGTGCTGCCGTAGGCGAAGTCGGCCAGCTTGAGCACGCCGAAGATCAGGGTCAGACCCACCCCGGCGAACGCAAACAGCATGCCGAGCTGGACGGAATTGAAGAGTTGCTGGCTGAACATCCGGGATCAGCCGATGACGTCCGGCACCTCTGAGCGAGGTGTGCCGGCGGGATAGCCGAGGTACTTCGCACCGGTGACCGGTGTCCACACCGGTGTCGTCTTGGGATCCACCGTCGGCTCCATCCGGGCTACATAAGCCGGCGCCTCGACGTAGACTCCATGGCTCTTGGTGTTGAAAGCGCCGGTCCAGCCGTTCTGGTACGTGCCGATGCCCTTCTTGATCGCATCGGGCAGGGCCTCCATGACGTCCTTCGGGCTGGTCGAATTTGCCGCTTCCATCGCCGAAACCACGGCGTTTATGCCGTCCGGCGCGGAGAAGCCGAAGTCGCCGACCTGCTTCGTCTTGGCGTAGATCTGCTGGCGGAACGCCTTGAATTCGGGCGTCTGGTGGCACGAGGCGTTGCCGGCGACGCCGTAGCAGTCGGCCAGATCGACCGCCCCGGCGCCGGGGACGGCGGTGCAGTCCCAGGCCCCGATCAGCAGCATCGGGCCCTTCCAACCGAGCGAGCGGGCTTGCTTGACCACGAGCTCGCCGGCGCCGTCACCCATGATGATGGCCAGCAGGTCCGGTTTCGACTGCAGCATCGTGGTCAGGGGTTGTGTGAAGTCGGTATCGGTCGGTTGCAGATACTGGCGAGCCAGCCATTCGCCGCCGCCGTCGGTGAAACGCTTCTGCACCGCGGTGTAGATCGAGTGGCCCCAGTCATTGTTGAGTTCGATCGACGATATCTTCGTCGCACCGATTACATCTTTGGCGTAGTCGGCGAGTGGCGTGTACGTGACGGAGTTGTCCAGACCCGTGAATAAGCGAAGTGAGTTGGGGGTCAGCTGCGTCGTTTTACCGGCCACAATCTGAACGACGAGGACGTCGTTCCGAACATTGAGACCCTGAATTGCCACGCCCTCTTCCACCGCGATCATTCCCGACAGGAAGTGGCCGTCATTGGATACGAACTTGCGGAACTGGGTCAGCGCAGGACCGGCGGCGTACTGGCTGTTGTAAACGCCGACCTTGAAGCCGATCTGCTTTCCTTTGACCTTGATGCCACCGCCCTCGTTGATCTTGTCGAATACGGCTTGGGTACCGGAAATCCACGGGGCCGACACGGACACGAAGGGACCTGACGTCGGCAGAAATATGCCCCATTCGATGGTCTGATCGAACTTGCCAGGCGTAGCGCCGCCGCTGCTATTGCCGCTGGGAGCCTTGCTGGAGCCGCCACCGCATGCCGCGAGCAAGCTGCTGATGCCGGCCGTTCCGGCGACACCGGCGCCCGCTTGCAAAAACCTGCGGCGTCCTAGCTCGAACTTCGACGCCATCGACGCCTTTGGCGCCTTCATTGGCAATGCGACGGGTCCCGGGTCATCGCTAGGCATGGAGGTGTTCACAAATGGTTCCTCGCTTCCATCTGGCAATAATGAATTGCTGGCACGCGGATTAGTTGCCTCGTGTCGATCTCAACCGTGGCCCCTTCGCCGCGCGTTGACCGTGAAAGGCAGTGTGTTGGCAGAGTCGTTTCTACGAAGCTTTGCTTCCGCAACTATTTCCAAGAGTCGCCTAATGACATAGCCCTATGTTGGGGCTGCCATCGTGCGCGGTTTGACATCGTGGTTGGGGATTCGTAATCCGCGCTGATGTCGTGGCTTCCGTTTCGGAAGGTTAGATTGGAAAGGTTGGGGTAACAAGTGCGCGTTCTGTTGCAATATTGCGCCAGGTTTAGACGCAATACCGGGCGGGCCAGCTGCGCATCGGCTGTTAGTGTCCCGCGCGCGCTCGACTTCGAGCATGCTCACCGGCGCCGCGCGGGCCGCCCGAGCGGCGCCGGGGCCAGCGCGTCCAGTCTCCATGCCGGTGAAGTCGCTTCGGGGCCCCGACGGTATCCGTCAGCACCCGACTCCGTCGGACCCGTCGAACGCACTGATTTCACGCTGGCCTTACGGCGTCTGGCCTCCGGGTTGCGCGGCTCGAACATCGTCTGCCGGAACGAGCGCTCGCGCGGTACGTTCTGGATCGCGCCACCGCGCGAGCGTCGAGTGCTCTCGCGCAATGATTTGTGCCTGCGTACTTTCAGCGCCCGCGCGGTCCGGCCGAATTGAAAAGCGCAGTCCTACCTGGCATCCGTTCGGCGTTTGAAGTGACCCCCGTACTTGCGGGCAATAAAACGCTTTCAATTCTGTCGACAATGCGAGGCCGTGGTGAAGTTCTGAAGTTAGCCTTTCGCGCAATGGATATCTCGCGGTACGTTTCCGTCGAAGCTCTCATTCGGGAGTTGCCGATGCTGGAAGGGGAAATTGTGTCTCAGAGCAAGAGATCCAAGCGGTCATTCGCGCTTGCGGCCACGGTTCTGGTCGCAGTAGGACTCGGTGGAACCGCGGTTGCGACCGCGGCCACGACAGGTCAAACCCATCACGGTGTGCCGAGCGGACAGTCCAACCATCCGTCATCGAATTCTCGCACAATCTATGCAAGCAAGGTGGCGAAGGTTGTCCCGCTCGACCCGCCGTCGCCAGTATTTGGCCACATCACTTTGCTTGAAGGCGATGCATTCGGACCCAATGGGGAGTTGTATTTCGTCGATCTGACTGCCGCGCCCGGGACCTCAAAGGTATTCAGGCTCAACCTCAAGACGAAAAAGACCACCGCCGTCTACAGCGATCAGACGAGCGGATTCTCCTCGCTCCAGTTCAGTCCGGCGGATGGCAAGATTTATCTGACTGATTTCTCCAACGGCGACATCGATCGGCTCAACCCGGACGGCACCGGCTTCACAAAGGTGTTCTCGGGCCCGGTGGAGGGCCGCACTATGGTCCCCGACGACATCGCCTTCGACAAGGCCGGCAACATGTACATTACGGATTATCAGGGCGACAACTGGAATCCGATCGGCCGCATCGTCCGCCTCGACGCCACTGGGAAGAACCCGATCGTCCTGCAGGGCGGTCTCGTGGCCCCGAACGGAATCTCGTTCTCGCCTGATTTCTCCACGCTCTGGGTGGGTGAGTTGACCATCGGTCAGGAAGACCACTTCACCCTGGCCGCCGACGGTAAGAGCTTTGTGGCCAAGGGCGTCGGAATGCGGGCCAACGTGGGCCTCAACGGGTTCGACTCGAACACCGTGGACGCCGCGGGCAACGTCTACCAGTGCGTTCCGGGCGCCGGCACGATCCTGATCTGGAACCCGAACGGTGACCTGCTCAAGACCGTGGTCGTCAAGCAGAGCGACTTCCCGTTGCCCGGCCAGACGACGGTGACGAATCTGGCCATCAAGAAGGGCACCACCGACGCTTATGTCACGGTCGGCGGTCCCAACGGCGGCTATATCTACCACTTCAAGGCCCTGGCCAAGGGCATCGCGCAGTCCAACGGTGGCGGCGCCTGACGGTCGATGATCGGTCGACGATAGAGACGCCGTAATGCCAACGGTGTCGATGTCCTAGTGAGTTAACAGCCAGCCCCCGACGGCCGCACCATGGTCGGCGGGGGCTGGCTGCTCGGGGTTGACGGCCCAGTCGGCCGAAGCTACGTTCGGAAAGATCTACGACCGACTAGACGGTCGGTACCAAACTCCCGACGGATACCGCAAGCCGCTGGTGGTGCGATACCGGCCCACCGCGGTCCCCGGCCGGCCCACGTGCCTACGCGGGGCAGCACCGTGGCCACCGACCGTCGTCGAGAGCTGATTGATTCAGGAACGAAAGCACCGCCGGGGCAGAAGCGATGCGCGATGGAAGCACCGCGCCGACAAGCCGACAACAGTGAACGGAGCGGGGATGAGCGTGAAGCTGGCCGGGAAGACGGCCCTGGTGACCGGCGGAGCCCGCGGCATCGGTCGGGCGTATGCGTTGCACCTGGCCGGGCTGGGTGCTGACGTCGCCGTACTGGACGCGGATCTGCGCTCATACCGCGATTTCGCCGGCGAGCAGGCCGAGATGACCGCCGACAGCACAATGGCCGAGATCGAACAGCTCGGGCGGCGCTCGATCGGTCTCGAGGTCGACGTCACCAACTCGACGGCGATGGACGCCGCGATCGCCGAGATCACCGATCAGTGGGGCCACCTCGACATTGCGATCTGCAACGCCGGCGGCGGCAGCGGCACACCCGCGGAAAGCAAGGCCTCCGAGGTCTCCCCGGAACTGTTCGACACGGTCATCCAGCGCAATCTCTACGGCACGGTCAACACCTGCCGCGCCGTAGCTCCCGGTATGAAGGCTAGCGGCTACGGACGAATCGTCACCGTCGCCAGCCAGGCCGGACGGCATGGCGCACCCGGCGGCGGCTACGCCCACTACGGGACGGCCAAGGCGGGCATCATGATGTACACCCGCTACCTGGCTCAGGAGCTGGGACCGTTCGGCATCACCGTGAACTGCGTGGCGCCCGGCTTCATCGCCACCGGACGGCTGATGCCGATGTTCGAGTCCCAAGGCGTGGACCGGATCCTGGACCTCATTCCGTTACGCCGGCTCGGTACTCCCGAGGACTGCGCCCGGGTGGTCGAATTCCTGGTGAGCGAACTCGGCGATTACGTGACCGGCGCACTGATTCCCATCGACGGCGGTTCAGTCTCCTAGGAGGAGTTTCGATGAACAGCGACCAGCAGCACGAAGCAACCGGCATCACCGGTGCACAGGCCGTGGCCCGGGTCATCTCGACCCTTGACCCAGCCATCGTCGTCGGCATGCCCGGCGGCCACATGATCAGGGTGTTCGATGCCCTTCGCGATCGTCAGGACACGATTCGGACGATGCTGCTCCGCGAGGAATCGCTGGCCACCGTGATGGCCGAGGCGTACGGACGGCTGACCGGCAAGCCGATGGTGGTGATGGGCCAGGGTGCCTGGGTGCTGGGCAACGCCGGCATCGGCATCATGGAGGCCCATCTGGGTAGCTCGCCGATGCTGCTGCTCATCGATGCCACGGAGGGTGGTTCGTTCTCCCACCACGGGCCGTACCAATCGGGCCTGGGCGACTACGGCGCGTACGACATCGTGGCCGGGTTCCGCGCGATCACCAAGCGCACCTTCGTGGCCAACGATCCGGTGCAGGCCGCCCAGCTCACGCAACTCGCCATCAAACACGCGATGACCGGCGAGCCCGGCCCGGTGGCGGTCGTCTTTCACAGTCGAGCCCTGATTAGCCCGATCGAGGCCGCGGACGCCAAGCGCATCTACTTCGATCGCAGCTACCTCGCGGCCGGTCAGCGAGCAGCCGCGGCCACTGAGGTGAAACGGGCCGCCGCCTTGATCGCCGACGCGCGGCGCCCGGTGATCGTCGCCGGCAGCGGCGTTCGACTCTCCCACGATGGCGGTCGAGCACTGCTGGAGTTTGCCGCCGCCGCCGGCATCCCCGTTGCCACCACCTCGGCCGGCAAGGGCGTCTTCCCGGAATCGGACGAGCTGGGGCTGGGCGTGCTCGGCACCTTCGGTCGGGCCGCAGCGAATGCGGTGGTCGGCGACGCCGATCTCGTGCTGGCCGTCGGCACCAAACTGGGTGCGACCGACACGGTCGAGGAAACGCCGAAGTTGATCGATCCGACCCGGCAGACGCTGCTGCAGATCGACATCGAACCGCTGAACTCCGGGTGGACCTTCCCGGTCGATCTGCAACTGGTCGGTGACGCCGCGGCGACGCTGACGGCCCTCGCGGCACTACTCGGCACAAATCGCAGCGACGGCGTCGCCCGGACGGCCGCAGCTCGGCAGGCTGCCACGTCGGGCGCGAGTTCAGCCACGCCCGGCGCGCAGCTGAGCGCTCGGCGCGCGGTGCAGATCCTTGCGGAGGAGCTGCCCGCCGACGCCGTGGTGACCTGCGACGCGGGGGAGAACCGGCTCTTCATGCTGCACGACTTCGTCGTCCGTCCCGGTGGCACCTTCATGCAGCCGACCTCCGGAGGCGGGATGGGCTACGCCGTACCGGCGGCGATGGCCGCGGCCGTGGAAGGCAGCCGGCCGGCCGTGGCGGTGTG
Source organism: Frankiales bacterium (assembly GCA_025966315.1). GTDB lineage: Bacteria > Actinomycetota > Actinomycetes > Mycobacteriales > Jatrophihabitantaceae > Jatrophihabitans_A. The sequence continues at coordinate 22,167 of JAOPUZ010000067.1, forward strand.
CGGCGATGGTGGATTCTCGATGGTGCTGCACGGGTTGATGAGCGCAATCGAGAACGAGCTGGATCTGACGGTGGTCGTGCTCGACAACCAGGCGCTGGGCTGGGTGCTGCACGGTCAGGGTGATCGGCCCTTCGCCTCCGAATTCGCGCGTTTCGATCTGGCCGCAATTGCCGGTGCGATCGGCTGTCAGGCGAGCGAGGTGTCCGAGGAAGGCGAGCTGCGAAAGGCCCTGCAGGTCGCCGCCGATCACCGCGGCGTCTCGGTGGTGGCCGTCCGGACGTCGCGGCAGGACAAGTTCAGCGACGTGGTGTCCCCGCTGGCCCTGCGGCACGTCGAATCGGTCGAGGAACGCTGACCGATTCGCCAGCGGCACACCAGTCCTCCCCATCCGTACGCGACTGAAAGCGAGACAACGCACATGACGCAACGCACCACCTTGGTAACCGGGGCAGGCCGCGGCGCCGGCCTCGGAATTGCCAGCGCACTGGCCGATCAGGGCGGCAATCTCGTGGTGTGCGACCTGGATCCCGACACGTCCGCGGCCGCTGCGAAGCTGGCCACCGAGCGCGGCGCCCGGGCGGTGTCGATCCCGTGCGACGTGTCGGACGAGGTCGCGGTCGACGCGATGTTCGCGCAGGTCAAAGCCGAGTTCGGAACCCTCGACGCCCTGGTGAACACGGTGGCGTGGGTGGATCCGCCTGGCCCGATCGCCGAGATGCCCACCGAACGCTGGCACAAGGCGATCCGGACGAACCTGGACAGCGTGATGTTCTGTACGCGCGCCGCGCTCCAGATCATGATCCCGCAGGCCAGCGGCGCCATCATCAACGTGTCCTCGCTGAACGGCACCCGCGGCTTCCCCGATCGCGGCAGTTACGGAGCGACCAAAGCCGCGGTCATCAACCTGGCCCAGACCACGGCCATGGAGAACCGGGCGTACGGCATCAGGGCAAACTGCCTAGTGCCCGGTGCGATCAACGGTGAGCGAATCCGGCTATTGATGGAGATGGCCGCGGCCCGGGCCGCCGAGAAAGGCGCGGACGCCGAGCCGCCCCGTCCGTCGTTCTATCCCGACCCGCCGATCGAATTCCTGGACCCCGAATGGGTGGGCCGCTATGTCGCCTTCCTGCTCGGTGACGGCGGGCGGCACATCAATGGCCAGGCCCTGGTCATCGGCGAAGCGCCACGGTCGCCGTTGCAGGCGATGTTCCCTGACCTGTAGGCGGTAGGTTTCTGCCCGTGAGTACCGCCGTACCGAGCCTGGCCGAGGTGATCGCCGCGCTGGATCGGTGGTACCCGCCCTCGACCGCGGAATCCTGGGACGCCGTCGGCTTGACCTGTGGCGATCCGGCCGAGCCGGCGGGACGGATCCTGTTGGCGGTCGATTGCGTGCCGGCCGTCGTCGACGAGGCCGTGTCGATGGGTGCCGGGTTGCTGATAACCCATCACCCGTTGCTGCTGTCCGGCGTGCACGGCGTACCGGCCGATGACGCCAAGGGATCGATGGTGCATCGGATGATTCGTGCGGGCGTGGCGCACTTCGCGGCCCACACCAACGCCGACATTGCGCGAGGCGGGGTCTCCGAAGCGCTCGCCGGGCTGTTCTCGCTCGCGGAGGTGACGCCGCTGGTGCCGAGCGCGCGAGCCTCGCTGGATCAGCTGAGCGTCTATGCCCCCCGGGCCGCAGTGCCGAGCCTGATCGACGCCTTGACGGCGGCCGGGGCGGGCGAGGTCGGCAACTACGACCGCTGCACGTTCACTGTCGATGGCACCGGGACCTTTCGTCCGCTGCCCGGCGCTGACCCGGCGATCGGCGACGTCGGCACGGTGACATCGGTGGCCGAGACCCGCTTGTCGATGGTGCTGCCGCGGGCGGTTCGATCCCGAGTTCTCGCGGCGATGTACGCCGCCCACCCGTACGAAGAGGTTGCTTTCGAATTGACCGAGCAGCCACCGTTGCCCTCCGATCTCGGGACCGGACGGATCGGCCGGCTGGCCGCGCCGCTGCCGTTGCGTGAATTCACCCAGCTCGTCGCCCAGCGGCTGCCGCGCACCGTCTGGGGTGTCCGGGCCGCCGGCGAGCCGGACCAGCCGGTTCAGCTGGTCGCGGTCTGCGGTGGCTCCGGCGGTGGCTACGCCGAAGCGGCGCGAGCGGCCGGTGCCGACGTGTATCTCACCGCCGACCTGAAGCACCACAGCACGGTCGAGACCGTCACCGAGCGGACGGGCACGGTGAGTTCGTACGCGGGCCGGCCGATGGCGCTGATCGACGCCGCGCACTGGGCCACCGAAGCGCCCTGGCTGCCGGTGCTGGCCGGACGGCTGAGCGAGGAATTCTCGGAACGGCTCACTATCGGCGTCAGTGAGCTGGTCACCGACCCGTGGACGCTGCATCAGCCCTCCGGCAGCGCCGAGCCGTCCAGCGCGGCCGATTAGGCTGGGCTGGATCAACGCGACCGTCCGGTACCCACGGCCGTCCACCCCCGACTCGAAGAGGAGCCGACAATCACGTGATCGCGGATCCGTTCGTCCAGCTCCGACTGCTAGACCTGCAGGCGGTCGACACCGCGCTGACCCAACTGGCGCACCGCCGACGGTCGCTTCCCGAGCTCCTCGCGATTGCCGACGCCGAGCGCCGCGGCGCCGAACTGCACAACGAGTTGGTCGACGCCGAAACCTCGATCGCCGACCTGGACCGCGAGCAACGCCGTCTGGAGTCCGACATCGACACGGTTCGGCTGCGCGCCGACAAGGATCAGGCCCGGATGACCGCCGCCGGCGTGCCGGCCAAAGAGATCAGCGGCCTGCAGCATGAAGTAGCGTCGCTGGCTCGCCGCCAGAGCACCCTCGAGGACGAGCTGCTCGAGCTGATGGAACGACGAGAAATCGCCGACACGCAGCTCCTGGTGCTACGCGAGTCCACCGACCGGGTCGCCGCCGAACGGGGCAGCGCCGAAGCGGCCCGCGATGTTGCCTTCGCCGAGATCGATGCCGCCGCGACCGAACGGGTCGCCGAACGACTCGAGTTGGCCGCCGCGCTGCCGACCGACCTGCTCGCCTTGTACGACCGGGTGCGTGAGGCCAGCGGCGGTGTCGGCGCGGCCATGCTGCGCCAGCGGCGCTGCGAGGGCTGTCGCTTGGAGCTGGCCGGCAACGAGCTGGCGGTGGTCCGGGCGGCCAAGGCCGAGGACGTCCTGCGCTGTGAGAACTGCCGCCGGATCCTGGTCCGTACCCACGAGTCCGGGCTGTAGCGCCATGGCGGCAGAGGTGGGCATGCGGGTTGTCATCGAGGCGGACGGTGGATCGCGCGGCAATCCCGGACCGGCCGGCTACGGCGCGGTGGTGATGGACGCCGACACCTTGGCGGTGCTGGCCGAACGCAAGGAATACATCGGCATCGAGACGAACAACGTAGCCGAATACCGTGGCCTCATCGCCGGCCTGGAGGCGGCCGGCGAGCTGGGCGCCAGCGAGGTCGCAGTACGGATGGACTCCAAGCTCGTCGTCGAGCAGATGTCCGGGCGGTGGCAGGTGAAGCACCCGGCCATGCGTCCGCTGGCCCGGCGAGCCGCTGAGCTTTCCGGCCAGTTCGCCCAGATCAGCTACACCTGGATCGAACGGGCTAAGAACAAGCACGCCGACCGGCTGGCCAACGAAGCGATGGATGCGGGTATGGGTCGCACCTCGCGGCCCGTTGCCGAGCCGGCGGTTGTGCGGGACGCCGACCCTACCGACACCCTCGTGGCGCGCCAGCCCAAGCAGCAGAATCCGGCTCCGCAAGCTGCGTGGGTGCCGCCCGACACGACGCCCACCCGGCTCATCCTGCTGCGCCACGGGGTCACCGATCATTCGGTGGCGAGGGTGTTCGCCGGCCGCTCGGATCTGCACCTCAACACCCTCGGCCAGGGTCAGGCGCGGCGCGCGGCCCAGCGAGCGATGACGTACGGGCCGGTGGACGTGGTCATTTCTTCGCCGCTGCAGCGGACTCGGCAGACCGCGGACCAGGTCGCCGCGCTCACCGGAAGCCGATTCGAGATCGAACCGGACGTGGTCGAGACCGACTTCGGCGAGTGGGATGGGTACAGCTTTGCCGAGGTCCGCGAACGGTGGCCGGTGGAGCTCGCGGCCTGGATGGCCGACGAGACGGTGGCGCCCCCGAAAGGTGAGTCGTTCGAGGCCGTGACGGAGCGGGTGGTCGCCGCGCGTGACCGAATTCTGGCGCGGTACGCCGGGCAGACTGTCGTCGTGGTATCGCACGTGACGCCGATCAAGGTGTTGGTTCGGCTGGCGTTACTGGCCCCGCCACAGGCGTTGCACCGGATGTTCCTGGAGCCGGCATCGATCTCGGTGATCGACTACTACGGCGACGGGCCGGTGTCGCTTCGCGCATTCAATGATGCGGCGCATCTCTGAGCAGCTGGTGCGGGTGAGTACGATCAAGCGGCGACGGACGAGCTGATCGGGCGGCCGCGTCGGGAAGGGTGCCGGTCGGAATGTCGCGAGACGCTCCGGATCGATACACCGGGACCGCCGAGGAAAGTCCGGGCTCCACAGAGCAGGGTGGTTGTTAACGGCAACCCGGGGTGACCCGCGGGAAAGTGCCACAGAAAACAGACCGCCCGCCGGTTAAGGGTTCGCCCGCAACCGGCGGGTAAGGGTGAAACGGTGGTGTAAGAGACCACCAGCATTCCGGGTGACCGGAATGGCTTGGTAAACCCCACCCGGAGCAAGGTCAAAAGGATTCGCGCAAGTCGCGAATCCGCGCGGACGTTCGAGGGCTGCTCGCCCGAGTTCGCGGGTAGGCCGCTAGAACCTGTCGGCAACGGCAGGTCGAGATGGATGGTCGCCACCGAGGGTTCGCCTTCGGTACAGGACCCGGCTTATAGATCGGCTCGTTCGTCGCCCCACAGCAGTAGCTGCGCTCAGTCTGCCGACAGGAATCTCTTACGGCACAAGGGGAAAGTGAACCCATTCTCGCTCAGGACGCTTTCGGTTGCCGCGTCCGCGCCGGTCTGAGTTGTACGCGAATAACGGAGATCAGCTTGCGCGCCAAGTGATTAGGCGTCACGATCTTGTTCGCACACGCATTTGGCAAGACTCGCAGGCCATCGGTTTCCCGACGCTGAAAGGGAAGGTGACATGAGCACCCAGGACCTGGAAGGAACCTACTGGTTCTGCGTCGAGCACCATGCTGTCGAGCAGTTCCCCGGATGCGGCAGCGAGAACCGAATCGGGCCCTTCGCAACGAGCGACGAGGCCGCCGCGGCACTGGCCACCATTGCCGATCGAGAAAAGCGTTATGACGCCGAGGATTCCCAGTGGAACGGCGACTGATGCCCGTCCGCACGGTCAACGGAGCTCGTTGATGCGTCGGCGTAGATACGGCGTGGCTGATTGCCAAGCGGCGGCGCGCCCCGTCCACTGTGTTCATACTGCCCACTCGCCGGTGCCGTCCAGTGGCAGCAGAATTCGACCGTTCGTCTCGTCCACTCGGGGTTCCGCCGTTACTTTCAACCAGGAGGCACAGCATGACCTCACCACGTAAGTCGCCGGCGAAAACAGCCGCAACAAAAAAGGCAGCGGCGAAAAAGACGGTCGCGAAGGCGTCCCCCATCAAAAAGGCCGTGGCCAAGAAAGCACCGGCAACGAAGACCCTTGCGAAGAAGGTGCCGGCCAAGATCGCGGTCAAGAAGACCACGGCGGTGAAGGTGCCGGCGAAGAAGACTGCGGTCAAGAAGACCACGGCGGTGAAGGTGCCGGCCAAGAAGACTGCGGTCAAGAAGACCGCGGCGGTGAAGGCGCCGGCGGTGAAGTTGCCGGCCAAGAAGGTGGCGGCCAAGAAGGTGCCAGCCAAACGAACTGCTCGCTGATCCTGCAGCCACGACCGCTCGGCTGGTTCGAGTGCTGACGTTCGATTCTGCACCCATCCACCTACTGGGCATGGCAACACGCGTGGACCGAACTGTTCAGCCGATAAAGATTGTCTTCGTCTTTGTGAGGCGGCTGATTCTCGATTCGACGGGTTGAACCGCCCGGACTTCCCTGTCGGGCAAAGGGGTTTGCCTGTTTGGGCAGAGTCTGGTTGAGACCGTATTCGGGTCTGGCTCGCGGGCCCCCGACTTCATCCCACCACCCTGGCGAGACCCCAACAGAAACCCATCCGCAACCACGCCCACTAACCACATCGAGTCTCACCACAGCAAGCACACGCCGCCAAACAGGCCGCCGAGACCCGTCATCCGCCGCAGGCATCAACGGCCCAGTCGTGCCGCTACGACTTAGCTTTAGCCTCGATCCGTGGAACCGCTGATCGAATGATCTTGACCAGCTGGAGTTGATCATCGTGCGGGTGCTGGCGCGATGTGGCGCGACGGATCTGCTGGTCTGCCCAGCTTTTCCTCGATGTTCCTGGTTGGGCCTGTCGGCGATCGGGGGGTTGTCTGGCGGTGGTTGGTGGTCCGGTTGCGGCGTTCCAGAGGGTGGACCATTGCTCGGCCCAGGGCCAGTGG
>JAOPUZ010000009.1 GCA_025966315.1 Frankiales bacterium
TGGCCGGCGCGCTCAAGGAAGCTCAAGCCGCCGGCAAGATCGCCATCGTCGAGGTCATCAGCGACGCCGACGCACTGCCCGCGGTGCCACACGGTGGCCGCGACTTCTACGCTCCGGCGCCCAAGGCGGACGCGTAATCATGGTCGAACGAAGAACCGTTGTCATTGCCGGCGCGTCGGGCCTGATCGGGCAGGCCGCGGCGCGGCACTTCGCGTCCATGCCGGACTGGGACGTCATCGCGGTATCGCGACGTCTGCCGCCGGCAATCGATGGCGTTACGGCGCTGTCGGTGGACCTGGCCGAGCCCGGCGCAATGGAACGTGCGGTAGCCGACCTCAGCGACGTCACGCATGTCGTCTACGCGGCCCTGCACGAGGTGCCCGGTTTGATGCCGGGCTGGCTCGATGCCGAAGTCATCGAAAAGAACGCCACCATGTTGGGCAACTTCTTCGGCGCCGTGGAGCGAGTGGCCCCGAACCTGCAACATGTGTCGCTGCTGCACGGGACCAAGGCGTACGGACTTCACCATCCGGACGTGCGGGCCCAAGGCCCGGCCCGGATACCACTACGTGAACGGGATCCCCGCCGCGAACATCCGAACTTCTACTTCGTCCAGGAGAAGTATCTGCGGGACCGCCAGCAGAGATCGGGCTGGGGACTGACGGTCTTCCGGCCCACCGTTGTCTATGGCGATGCCGTCGGAAACAACATGAATCCGATCCCGGTGATCGCGGCCTACGCGGCGATGCTGCGCGAAGAGGGCAGCCCACTGCACTATCCCGGTCGGTCGATGGCACCGACCATCCACGAGGCGGTCGATGCCGATCTGGTCGCTCGCGCATTGGGCTGGGCGGCGACCTCGTCCCAAGCCCGCAACGGTACGTACAACCTGACCAATGGCGACGTATTCGTCTGGCGAAACATCTGGCCGGCGATCGCCGATGCGATGGGCATGAAGGTCGGTGAGCATCGTCCCATCTCGCTGGTGGACGATCTTCCGAAGCGTCAGGACCAGTGGGCCGCGCTGGTGGACAAGTACCAGTTACGCGCACCTCGCGACCTGCTGGATTTCGTCGGCTACAACTCGCTGGTCTACACGGACTCGGTCCTGGGCAACGACCCGCAACCGGACGGGCCGACCTTGAACAGCACCATCGCCGCGCGGCAGGCCGGGTTCAACGACTGCGAGGACACCGAAGACATGTTCAGCAAGTGGTTCACCCAGCTGCGCCGCGACGGCTATCTGCCCGCGTAACAGAAAGCCTTTTCCCGACTGGTCAAACTCCGGCCGGCCGCCCAACCGCATCGCGGTGCAACTACGTCCGGTTTGGACGTATCAGAATCTGACCATTGATCACCTCCCTGTTGTGGTAGTAGGTTTCGCAGCACCCTCCGCGGCCGTTACATCACGCTGCGCAGGCACGACGTGGGGAGTCATGATCCGCATGGTCAACAGCGACGCGGTGCGCAGGTCACTATGACGCGCCCGCGAGCTCGCCGACCTAAGGGGCCGAAGCCAACAAGCACGCCGAAGCCTGCCAAACCATCCAAACCCGCAGTACCCGCTGAGTCACCGACGCCCAAGGGCCCGGGGTTGGCGGCGCAGGCGCTGGCCGGACCCGGTTCCGTCGTCGGCTCGGTGTTGCTGCGGGATGCGCTGGACCAGCTCGACGAGCGGACCCGGGCCACCGTGGTCAAAGGGCTGGCCGGGGTGCTGCCACAGGTCGTGCAGCCGGGCAAGGTCGGTCGCGACCGCAGCCTGCGCCCGGACGATCTGGCCGCGCTGATCCCGGCCGCCGCGGTTAGCGCAGCCGGCCTCAATCCGGCGAGTACGCCCTCGCCGCCGCCCGCCGTGCTGTGGTCCGACGGCGGCAACCAGCTGCTGGTGCGGGTCGCCGGCGTCCAGGCCAGGCTCGGTACCGGCTTCATCGAGCTGAGCATCCCGGTCAGCTGCGATCAAACCGGCGACGCCCAGGTCAGCGTCACCGTGCTGACCGGCAGCCCGGAGCTGCCCACCGGCGGGGTGAGCACGACCGAAGACCACCCGCGCGGCCCGGCCGTGATCGTGGAGAACTGGCACGATGCGCTGATTGCCTACGCCTGGCAGACGATTCTGATCGCCACCTCGGCCGTCGCCGGCGCGGTCGGCACCGACACCAACGGCGCGCCGCTGATCACTCAGGGACTGACCGTCACCGCCGACGGTCTCAGCGTCCGGCCGATGGCTCAGCACCTGTTCGCACAGACGAATCAGCTGCCATGACCGGGCTGCCCACGCTGGACCCGGAGATTTCCGATCTTGGCGTGGCGCTCGGCCTGCTCACGCCCGACACCGGCAGCGGCGTGCAGCTGGACAGCGACTGGTTCGCAGCACCCGCCGATCACCTGAGCGGTGCCCTCAGCAGCGAAGCTCGGCGCTCGGCCCTGGTTCGGTTCGCCGAGGCGATGCTGGCCAATGGTGGGCACACCGAGCGCAACGGGGTGACGTTGCTGCCGCTGTTCAACCTGCGCGAGCTGGCCGGCGACAACACGCTGCCCGACCTGGTCATTCAAGCCTCGGTGGACGCGCAACCGGTGGAGTACACCGAAATCGGTCTGGCGCTCAGCTTCAGCACCGTTGATCCGATCACCCAGACGGACGCGGTGATTCCGCTGTACCGGGCCGCCAAAGCCGGTCATACGGTCGCGCAACCCTTTGCGCTACTGGCCGGCGGCAAGCTGCAGGTGGCCACCGAAATCACGCTGGACACCAGCACGCCGGCGATCGACGAGTTCGGGTTGGCCGGCGTCGCGGTGGCGATCGACACCGCCGTCGTGGGGACGCCGACGCCGAGTTTCACCTTGCTGCTCAAGGGATTGCACCTGCCGGGTGCACCTGCGGCCACGGATATCCAGGTCGGTGGCCCGGGCGTTCAGATCGAGGATGCGCTGCTCTCGCTGGTGCTCGGATTGGTCCGCCAGGGCGCCGACGCGCTGACCGGTGCCGCGGCGAGTGAAGTCGAGGCGGTGCTGGACCTGCTCGGGCTCGGCGCCGCGACTTCGGGCATCCCGCCCCTGCCGGTAACCGAGTTGCTTGCCGGTGGCGTCTCGGTGCTACGTACCTGGTTCACCGAGCTCATGGGCGCCGACGCGGCGCGAACCGCCTGGCTCACGGCGCTCAGGAGTGTGCTCGGCGGATCCCTCGACCACGGCGTCGTCAGCATCCCCATTGCCGGCGGTCCGGTCGCGGTGACCGTCGCGATCAAGACCACTACCGGTCCGGGTGGGCATCTTCAGGTGACGCCCCAGCTCGGCCTGTCGTTACAGGCCGACGTCGCGGGCACCATCCAGCTCGGCGCGCAGGCGAATGCGGAGCTGTTCACCGTGGACGTGGCGACCGGTGCGCTGGTCGCAGTGCCGTATGCCGATGTGGTCGTCACCGCCACCGGTTCGGGCAACGGAAACGCGAGCAAGCTGCTGCACAACGCCGTCCTGGACATCGGCTCGCTGCGGCTGGGCCTGGCCGTGCTGGCCGGCGTCCCGCACGCGCTGATCGAACTGCTGGACGTGGACATCGACGGCACTCACCACGACCTGCTCGACCTGTCCAGCCCGGACGCGGCGGTCGCGGCGATCGGCCAGCTGGCGGGCGACCTGGTCGGCGAGGCGCTGGATGCGCTCGGGCTGGCCGGCTCGGAATTGAAGGGCCTGCTCGGGCTCGAGCCGCCGGCCGGGGTGCCCGCGCTGGACGCCAGCCTGCTGCTCAGCGCTCCACTCGGCGCGCTGCGGTCCTGGTGGCACGACCTGGTTACCGATCACGCGGCCGATGTACCGGCCGTACTCACGCATCTGTTGAACCTGGTGTCCGCGCCGCTGCAGGCCGCCCAGTCGGTCAGCGGTACCGGGATCGCGGCCGACCCGTGGTCCATTCCGATCGCGAATCGGTTGACCCTGGACGCCTGGCGTGACGGTGACCGGCTGGTCCTGGCCCCGACCGTGTCGTTGCGGGTGGCCGACCTGGCCGGCGGCTGTACGACCGTGCTGACCACGATCCGGGTCGAGCTGGCCAGCATTGATCTGGTGACCGGTCACGCCGACTTCCTGTCCGGCGTCGAGTTCACCACCAAGCTGCGCAACACCGGTGAAACCGCGGCCACCTTGTCCCTCGGCACGGTGGCGTTGACGGCCGACTTCGTCGGGGTGCAGGCGAGCTGGCGGCCCACCGCCGGCTTCGACATCGCTTTCCAGGCACCGAACGCCGCAGTCGTCATCGACGACCAGCGCGTGCCACTGACGTTGCCCTCCGTCGACGCCAACGGTCAGCTCAGCGTTTCCGCGGACGCGTGGAGCTCGGTTGAGGCGCTGGTCGCGGTGCTGGCGACCGGCTCGACCGGCTGGCTGGCCGATCTGGTCGCGCTCACCGGCTGGACCGTCGAGGGCGGCCAGACCCTGCTCTCGCTGGCCGAACTCGCGGCAACTCCGGAGGCGGCCCTGCGCGACTGGGTCCGTGGCCTACTCACCCGGCCCGACGCGCTCGGTTCCCTCACCGCCACTGTCGGCCATCTGGTCGGTGGCAGTACCGCCGGGCTGGCCGGCAGCTTCGGGGGCAGTGGCAGCCGCGACGATCCCTGGTTGGCCGGATTGGGCGGTGCGGCCGACTCGCCCGCCATCGCGGTATGGCTGGATCCGAGCGGCCCGGTGGTGGCCGCGTCCCGAGCCGGCTCGGCGCTGACGACCTGGCGTCCGGGCACCCCGGGGCTGCCACCGGACGGGCTGGCCGCGGCCTTACGGGACGAGGGCGACACCGACCTGGAGGCCGGCCTGCTCGCCGCCGGCCGGGTCGATCTCGGCGCCGGGCTGCACGCGCTGGCCGGGCGCTGGGTCGATACGGACGGCCTGGTTGCCACGCCGAGCCCGGCGATCGACGGCCTGATCACCGTCGTGCGCCCGGACCTGGCCTTCGCGGAGCTGGCCAACATCAGCGATGTCGAGCTGTCGTCGGCCATTCCCGCCGGGCTGCCCGCCGGTGCGGTGGTCGTCAAGGTCGCGGTCAGTTCGGTGGCCGGCACCCCGTTCACCGCCACGGCCGGCGCGGTTGCCGCGGCCGGGCGGCTGCTGGACCTGACCGCGCCCGGGCTGGCCGCCGACTCGTTCGCGGTGAGTTCGCCGGCGCCGGGGGAGTGGATCGTTGCGCTGGCCTCCCGCGGTGACACCTCACTGGGGGCGTCGGATCCGAGCGGTGTTCTCGGCCAGGCCGCCCGCTTGCAGAGCGTCCTCACCGCCCTGGCGCCGGCCGGTTCGATCGTGCTGGTGGCGCTGGGCGGGGCCGGCCACGCGGCGCGGTTGGCGGCCGACGCGGTCAGCGGCGTCAGCACCCTGGTCACGCTCGGGACGCCGTGGAGCGCGGTCACTTTCGACAGTTACCGGACGGGTGCCCCGGCCGAGGCGTTGCGGCTGTTGCGGGCACTGCTGCCGCCCCCGGACGCCGCCGAACCGGATGACCCCGACCTCGCGCTGGCCCGGTCGGTGGTGACCGGATCCTTCGACGCGGCCAGGGGAAAGCCGTACATCAGCGACCTCGAGGCGCCGCGTCCCAGCACCCCGATCCGAGTCGGGCTGCAGGCCGTCGGTGTGTTCGGCACGCTGACCGAGGCGAGCGTCGCGCGGGCCATGACTGCGGTCTTCGCGGCTGGCCTGGCCGGTCGCGCGCAGGCCCGGGTGGCGGCCGCGCGGGCACCGGCCACCGGCGCGCACATCGCGGTGCGGCTGCCTTTCGACCTGGGCATCCCGCCCGGCGGGCACGGCATCAGCGTGTCCGGTGCGGCCATGCTCAGCCTCGGCGAGATCGGCTTCGAGCCGGCGACGTTCCGCGCCGCGCCGGCCGTGCACCTGGAGCTGGAGGTGGCCGACACTGACGGCTGGCTGGTCGGCGGCCCGGGCACCGCCCCGGTGGGCAGCGCACTGGCGCTGGAACTGCGACGGCTCCGGGCTCGCTTCCAGTTCGGCCTGGCCAGCGGCGATGCGGCCCGGCCCGGGCCATCCTCGGATGCGCAGATCCTGCTCGGTGAAGGCTCGGCCCTCGGCGCTGACTGGGCCAGCCTGCTCGTCCGGCCGCCGACGTTGCCCAGTGGCGAGCTGGAACTGCAACCGTTACTGCCCGAGGCCCAGGCATTGCTCGCCGCGCTCACGACCAAGCTGTCGAGCAGTGTCGGGGGCGGCCCGGGGGGCTCCTTGCTGGCCTTGCTGCAGGCAGCCGGTGTGGCCGCGTCGTCGGGCGGGGCGGCGGCGACTGCGCTGGTGCCGGACGCTTTGGCCCAGTTGCTCCACGATCCGGCCGGTCGGCTCCGGACGCTGATTGCCGCGCCCACGAGCCGGGCGGCCCTGCTGGCGGCGCTGCAACCGCTGCTGCCGGCGCTGAGCACGACGGGCGACACCGTGCAGCTCAGCACGGGCCCGGTTCGGTTGGCGGCCGACGTCACCAGCGGCGCCGTCACCTTCGCCCTCGGCGTTCCGGACGGTCTGGTGCCGCTGGCCGCGAGCGCCGAGCTGCGTCCTGGGGTGGCTGCGAGCTGGCAGCTGACGGTGGGCGATCCGGCCACGAATGCCTTTGCGCTACGGGTGGAATCGGTGTCGGCCGCAGGCGCGCCGGGCACCAGTCCGGTGCGCGCGACGTTGCTCCGGCCGAGCGGGGCAACAGCGATCGCGCTGTGGCCGAGCTTCGAGGCCGATGCGTTGGGGCGGCTGGCGGTGGCGGCGGTGCCGGCCGAGGCGTTGCGGCTCGTGCTCGAAGGCCTGCGCGGCATCGACTACCAACTCGGCACCGCGCTGGACGACCTCAGCTCGGCGGTGGGCATGCTCGGGCCGCCGGACGGTGACGGCAACCGCGCCGTCCGGGCCTCGGTGGGGTTGTTCGAAGATCCTGGCCGCTGGTTCGGGCAGGCCGGGGTGCTGGCCGCGCTGGCCGGTGGCCCCCTCGACGTGAACAAGGTCATCGACCTGCTCGAAGGCCTGAAACCCTTTGTCGGCCTGGCCGGAACCCCGCGGGGGACGTGGCCGATCGTCACCGGCCTGCAGATCGCGGTCACCGCGTCCGCGACCGGACCGGCCATCTCGCTGACCGTCGATGCGACCTCCTGGCTGGCCGGCTTGGCCGCGCACGCGCCGGTCGCGGCCGGCCTCACGCTCGGTTTGACCTTGCCGCCCAGCGGGCCGCCGCGGCCGTCCGTCGAGGTGTTCCTGGGTGCTCCGGACGGCCCGAACGGGACGTCGACGCCGCAACATCGCAGGGCGGCGCACCTACTGGTCGACGCCAGCTCGGTTCGGTTGCTGCTCCGCCCGGCCGCCGGCGCCGACATCGAGATCTTCCCCAATCCAGCCGGTTTCGGATCGCTGCTCGCCGCCGGGGCAACCGAGTTGTTGCCGCTGGCCCTGAACGAACTGGCCAAACTGTCCGGCGACACCACTCGCGAGCTCATTGCCGGGTTGGTGACCGGGGCCGGCCGCGGGCTCGGGCTGGCCTCCACGGCGACCCCGGCGGTGTTCGACAAGGCTGCCCTCAACGCCCTGGCGGCCAACCCGACGGCCTACCTGCAAGCCCACACCGCCAGCCTGCTCACCGAGGCCGCGGGCTCGCTGAACCTGTTGTTGCAGGAACTGGTTCCGGCCGCGCGGGCGACCGTGGACGGCGCCGGAGTGCTCACCGCGAGCTTCCGGACGGTGCTGGTCACGGTGCATCCGGCGCCGTTCGCGGTCAGCGTCACGGCGGCGGTCACGGGCTTGCCGGTGCTGGGCGCGGTGTCGCTGGCGATGTCGGCCGACAGCACCGGGCTCACCGGTTGGTCGGCCGGCATCGGCCCGGCCGAGATCGCGCTGGCCGGTATCACGGTGCGGCCGTTCGTCCGGGCCGGGTCGCAGCGAGCCGTCGGCTGGCAGGCCGAACTGGGGTTGGGGCTGGACGACAAGGCGGCGACGGCCACCGGCCATCAGGAGCTGGTGGCGCGCTGGCGGGAAGCCGATCATGCCCTGGGCGTGCTGGTCAGCACCGTCACCGGTCCCGGTACCACCGCTGAGGACGCCAGCCCCGAGGGGGTCGCGGTCGCGGCCATCGACGCCGTGCTGGATCTGGTCGGTGGCTGGGTGCTCGGCGTCGATGAGGTAACCGCCTTACTGCAGAAGGGTTTCGGCAGCAAGACGGTCGGCTTCGTGCTGCAGGACGCGATCCTCGACCAGGCCGCGCCGGCCAATGCGCCACGACTGGTGTCCGGGGTGCTGACCGGCTGGCCCGGCAAGCTGTTCACGATCGCCCTCAATCTGGCCACCGCGGCACCGAAGATCACCATCGATGCGTTCACGTTCAGCCTGTCCCGGGACGGCTCGAACCGGTTGGGCGTGGCGCTGTCGACGGTCAATGCGGCCGGTATCGATCTGACCGGCGGCAGCGAACTGGCCCTGCACCTGGAGGTGGACGCCAGCTGGATCGAACCGCCGAGCGGCCCGGCGCCCAGCCCTGGCATCGTGCTCAACCTGTTGACCGTGGCCGGGACCGCGGCGAATCCGACGTTCGCGGTCACCCCGGGCGTGGCCGTCAACGGCGTAGGGCTGCGACTGGGTAAGACCACCGGCCCGCTGATCGACGAGGGACTCAAGCTCGACTCGGTCGCCGTGCACCTGTTCGGCAGTGTCCAGCTCGGGGGCGACTCGCACCCGATCTTTGCCGGCGGCGTCCAGGTGGAACTCGGCGGACTGGCCGTTCCGCTGGGCGGCGGTGGTGGTGACAATGCGGTCGCGCAGGGAATCATGAGCGACGCCGGCGGCAGCGGAGCACCGCCCCGGCCGAAGTTCAGCCCGGCCGTCGCCGTCCAGGACCACGGCAGCGGGACCTCGGTCACGTTGCGCGCCGGTAGCGGCGACGGCCCGTGGTTCCTGCCCATCCAGCGGGCGTTCGGGCCGGTGTACCTGGAGCAGATCGGTCTGGGCGTGGCCTATCAGCCGGGCGTCACACCGAAGAACCTGCAGATGATCAGCCTGTACCTCGATGGCGGCGTATCGCTGATGGGGCTCGCGGCCAGCGTGGACAAGCTGCGATTCGGCTATCACGTCGGGCAGCCGTTCTTCGCCGGTTCGTCGTGGGAGATCGACGTCGACGGGTTCGCGATCTCCAGCGACATCGGCGGTCTGACCCTGGCCGGCGGGCTGCGCAAGTTCGACCTGGCCGCACCGCTGACCGGGGTGGAATACCTCGGCATGCTCAAGGTCGGCTACGCCAGTTACGGCGTCGACCTGTTCGGTGGCTACGCCCATCCCACTACGGCCTCGGGGTCGTCGTTTGCGTCCTTCTTCGCTTTCGGCGTGCTGCACGCGCCGATCGGCGGGGTCCCCGCATTCTTCATCACCGGTATCGGGGTCGGTTTCGGCATCAATCGTGAGCTGCACACGCCGACGATCGATCAAGTCAACACGCATCCGTTCATGCAGGCGTTGCGGGCCATCGGACCGACCCCGGCGCCGATGAAACAACTCCAAGACATGCGGGCCATCGTGCCGCCCGCGCAAGGGGAATACTGGGTCGCCGCCGGTATCAGCTTCACCAGCTTCGTGTTGATCACCGGCGAGCTCCTGGTGACGGTCCAGTTCGGCGACGGCCTGGAGATCGCCATTCTCGGGCTGGCGCGGGCGGAGCTGCCGACGCCGTTGCTGACCCTGGTGTCGATCGAGCTGGCCCTGCTGGCGCGGTTCTCCTCCAAAGAGGGCACCCTGCTCGTCCAGGCGCAGCTGACCGAGAATTCGTGGCTGCTGGACAAGTCGGTTCGGCTCACCGGCGGTTTCGCCTTCGCCACCTGGTGGAAAGGCCCGAATGCCGGGCAGTTCGTCATCACGGTCGGCGGCTATCACCCGCGCTTCCACCACGACGGTTACCCCGACGTGCCGCGGGTCGGTTTGCGCTGGGCGCCCATCGACAACATTTCGGTCGTCGGCGGGGTGTATTTCGCGCTGTGTTCCGAGGCCTTGATGGCTGGTGCCGCCATCGAGGTCGCTGCGCACTTCGGTCCGGCGCACGCCCGACTGGCCTTCGGCGGCGACGCGATCGTGTTCTTCGACCCGTTCTGGTTCTCGGTGTCCGCGTACGCCGAGGTCGACGTCGGCATCAGGATCTGGCTGCTGTTCGGATCGGTCGACATCGAGCTTTCCTTCGGTGTGGCCGTGGAAATCTCCGGCCCGCCCATCTTCGTCACCGGTCACTTCAGCGTCTGCGGCTTTGCGGTTCCGTTCGAATTCGGTGACCAGGCCAACCCGGCGGACCGGGCGTTGACCAGCGACCAGTTCGTGCAGAAGTATCTGCGGGCCGACAGCAACGCCCAGGTCGTACAGGCGACGGTGCTCAAGGGCGCCATCGTTGCCGGCAAGGCGCCCGCGGCCAGCGGTGGTTCTTCCGGTGGCGGCACCGACAAGCCACCGGACGGAAGCGCCGAGCATCCGTTCCGGGTCGCACCGGAGTTCGTACTCAGCTACGTCACCACCGCGCCGGCGGAAACCCTCACCATCACCGGGCAGGCGGGCAGCACGAAGTCGGTCACGGTGAGCGCTCCTGGGCTGGGCGTGGCGCCGATGTACTCCGCCAAACTGGACAGCACCCTGACGATGGCCTTCGCCCGGCCGGACAACGCAACGTTCGATCTGACCGACGTGATCCTCGCGCCCCGGCCGGCGGCCGCGTTCCCCAAGGGCGTCTGGGGTCCGGCCCAGAATCCGAAGGCGCCGACGGTGCCGGCCGGCGACACGATCGATGCCGTGGACGGCCTGACCATCGACACCCAGCGGCCCGACAAGCTCGGGGCGCCGCCGATCGACTACCACCAGATCGAGCTCCCGTTGCACGGGCGCAAGCCGCTGCCGTTCGTGACCAACCGGGCCAACACCGACGCGCGGGTCAGCGCCGCGCTCGCGCTGCGCAACGCCGCGAAGGTGCTGACCGACGGAAATCCCGACAGTGACGGACGATTCGTGCGCGCCGCGTTGATGCTGTCCGCCGGCGGATCCGGACGGTCGACGGTGGCGGCGCTGCGTGGTGACCGTAACGCCGCGCCGTCGTTCGGCTCGCTCGCCGACGATCTGATCGACAGCCCGGCGGCCGTATCGCCGGCGGTGACGGCGGTGGTGGTCGACCGGAATCCGCCGGCGGCCCGCCGCTTCGCCCCACTGGTCAAGGCCGTGCTGGGCGTGCCGCTGGCCATTGCGCTGGACCGGCCCGGCGGCACCACGGTGAAGGACCCGGCCGGGTCCATCTCGGCCAGCGTGCCGACGTTGGCGTCGGTGCACGCTGGCAATGCCGGTACCAGCCAGGCCGTGCTGAATGTGGTGCCGCGTGCCGGCGTTGCGGTGGGAAAGACGGTCGGCCCGATCGGGCTCGCCCCACTGACCCGGCTCGCGTCGGCGTCGGTGGCGGCCGTCGCCAACGCCCAGCCGGCACCTCTTGCCGCCGCTCGGTTGGCCGCTATGTCGGATCAGCTGGTGAGCGCCGACCCGGCCGGAACCGCGGCGGGCGCGGTGCTGCACGAAGGCGAGGTCAGCGTCATCACCGTTGCGAATCGACCGCTGAGCGCCGGCCTGGACGAGATCGTCGTGGTCGGCGGGCTGACCCGGGTGCTCGCGCTGGGCGCCGGCGGGACGGCGATCTCGGACGAGTTCGTGGGCGCGGACGGGGCGCCGGCCACGGTGGCGCTGGCCCGCGAGACCGAGCGGGTGGTGGTCGCGGCCATCGGCAGTCAATCTGCTGCCGGCGGGACGGTGCCGGGTTGGTGTGCTGGTCAGTCGCTGCCCGCGGTGGGCTGGAACGCGGCGCTGGCCGGTGGCGCGCTGGTCACCGCGCAGGCGACCCGGATCACCGATCACCGGGAACGGGCCGACGGCGGCTGGATCTCCACCGGCGAGCTGGCCGTGGCCGCGCAGGTGGCGACGGTATTCACCGATCCGCTGAACGCGCTGGCCATCGTCGTGGACGACTATCTGGGTGCCGACGCGGCGAGTGCGTTGTCGATGACCCTGCTGGATGCCGACCGGGCCAGCGACGCGGCCGGTAACGTGCTGCCGCCGCAGGTGCTGGTGGACGGCGTGCGGACGATCCTGCTGTATTCGGTGGTTACTACCGGTCCCGAGCCGGGGGTGCTGGTCGATGGTTGCGGGGGCGGCCAGCTGTCCGGGGTGCTGGCCAGTGCCGCCGGCATCGAGGCATTCGCCGCGTTGCTGGCCAGTAGCGGACCGACCGCGGCGGTACAGCAACCGCTGGTCGGTGGCCCCGGGCTGCGGCAGGTGTCGATGGTGCTCGGTGACGGTCCGGTGCCGAAGTCGGTATCCCGCGTCATCACCCCCCGACGAACGAGGAAAGCCGTGCCGGCTAAGAAAGCCGTGCCGGCCAAGAAAGCCGTGCCGGCTAAGAAAGCCGCGCCGGCCAAGAAAGCCGCGCCGGCCAAGAAAGCCGCGCCGGCTAAGAAAGCCGTGCCGGCCAAGAAAGCCGCGCCCGTTAAAGCAACCAAGGCCGCACCCAGCCGCCGGAGGCCCCGATGACCACGCCCGGCTTCTTCGAGATCTATCCGGACTTCCGTCCCGCGCTGCCGGCCGGTCTTTATACGACCACCAGCCATCAGGATCTGGCCGCCGCACCGCCGACCGGGGACGGCGCCATCCACGTCGACGACACCCAGTTCTTCGTCCACATTGATTCGCCGCGCTACGTGATGCCGCCCGAGCAGATTCTGTCGACCTTCCCACCGGCCGGCTCGCAGGGCGACTGGCGCGAGCGGCTACCGCAGATCGTCCTCAAACGACGCACTATGCCGTGGGAACGGAACCCGGGGCCGACGAAGGATTCACCGCCGGTAGGACCGCCCAACCCGGATCCCGATCCGGCCACCGCACCGCCGTGGCTGGCATTGATCGTGCTCGCCGACGGAGAAGGGCAGCTCAGCACCGACGTGGACGTCAGCCAATGCGTCACCCCCGGCGTAAACCTGGGCGATGATGCCGACGTGCCGCAGGGGAAGTACCTCGAAGTCACCCAGGACATCATCGACAAGGTCTTCCCGTGTCTGGACGAACTGGCGCTGTTGAGCCATGTCCGCAAAGTGGATTTGCGCGACACCGCGCTGGCGCTGGGTGACGACGACGGCTACTTGTCGGTTGTGCTGTCCAGCCGGCTGCCGCAACCCGGTCCGCCGGCCCAACCCGGCGGCGGGCCGACACCGTTGAAGTACACCGCCTGCCTGATCAACCTCGAGCGCCAATTGCCTCGGCTGTTGCCGACCGAACCGAACCCGATCCTGTTCTTCGACGCCACCAGCGTGACGGCCCTGGTTACGGCGGAATTTCTGGCCCCGGCGCCGAACGCGACCATCGACCAGATCGCGATGAACATCGGGCCGGGGGTTCGCGCGGGCGCGTTCGACGCCAAGAGTGCGGCCGTCCCGAAGACCACCGCCGCCGCCCGGAAAGCGGCGAAGGCGGCGGCCAAAGCCGCGGCGAAAAACGTGACCGCACTGGCCGATGCCGGCTCGACTCAACTGGCTCCGTACGCACCGGCGGCGAGACTGGAGACCGCGGCGGCGGCCTGGAACACCGGGCCGGTCAGCCGCGCGGCCCTGAACTCCACCGATCTCGCGCTGGCCACCGGTTACAAGTTCGGCGTCAACGACGGCCTGATCACCACGGTCAACCGCAAATTTCGCTTCCCGGTCCTGGTGTCCTGGGAATTCACCTGTACCGGTGACGGCGGCTTCGAGCGACTGATGAACGCATTGGACGTGGGCTTGCTCGGCACGCTGGACGGAGCCCAGCCACCGCCGCTGCCCGAGGTGGCGGCCACCGGGCACGTCGCGCTGTCACACCGGACGCGGCGCGGCGAACCGGCCACCTCCTGGTATCGCGGGCCGCTCGGGCCGCAGCCGACGGAGCGCGTGCTGCCGGTGGCCGGCGTGCTGCCGCTGGCCAACACCGGTGATCAATTGCGCCGGGTGGTGCCCGACGGCCGCGAGGACGTCTCACTGGCGGCCATGTTCGAGATCGGCCGCCTGCTGACGTTGTCCAAGCCGACCCTGGTCGCCGCCCTCATGAAATGGCGCCGGGACCTCTTCGGCGCCGCCCGCGCTCGCGAGTTGAGCGATGCCTTGTCTGCGGGCATCATCGCCAGCCTCGGGGTCGGGGTGATCGGCGGCCGCAGCTCGTTGGAGGACCTCGTCCGGACCCATCTGGTCGGGGCGTTCACGTCCGCGGCGTCGGGAGCGTTCGGGCCCAAAGCGCAGACCGTCACCGCATCCCGGGTGCCGCCCGAGGTCGCCGGCCTCGGTGCCGGCGAGGTGCTGACCGGGCTCGGGGTCAGCCCGCAAGCGGCGTTGCGGGCCACGAAACAGTTCGGGGCCGAGGGCCTGGCCGCGGTGCCGCTCGCGGTCGGAGAGGCTTCGACCAAACCGGTGTCGGGCGACCAGGTGGCCTTCGCGGCGTTGCAGAGCCAGCTCGCCCAGCGGGTCGATCAGTTGACCGCCGATGTGCTCAAGACTGACCCCGCCCAGCCCAAGGACACCCGCCGCCGCTCTCGGCGCCGCGACACCTTGGACGCGCTGATCGAGGAAGCCGCGGCGACCGTGGCCCGTTCGCGGGGTGAGCGCTGATGGTCGAGATCAAGGCGGCCGGGTACTTCAAGGCCATGCAGCAGGCGAGCATCCGGCTGGCCGACACCATCGCCCAGGTGCCACGCACGAACGGGGTCGAGGACGGCATCCCGCCCGATGGCGTGGTCCCGGCCGATATCGTCCGTGCGCTGGCCCGGTTGCGTCTGCTCGAGGGGGTGCCGTTTTCGTACCTCATCGCCGACGCCGACTTGATCCCGGCTGAGACCATCCGGTTCTTCTACCTCGATCGGAATTCCACCGACGCGCTGATCCAGGGTGCGCTCAGCGTGGGAACCGTGAACTCGGCCGACCGCGTGCAGCTGGCCAACCTGCACACCATTGTCCGCACCGAGATCGATCAGGCCGAGCGGCTGGTGCGAATGAAGGATTCGGACGCCCCGCAACTCGACGCCCAGGGCCGCCCGATCGGGGCCGGTGGTCCGGTCACGGGCTTCGTGCTGCGATCCCGGCTGGTGTCGGGTTGGCCCGGGATGCATGTCCGCGCCTACGCGAGCGACACCCATCCCGACAACAAGACGGTGCCCGAGATGGACACCAGTCCTGATCGCGTCCGGCTACTGCGGATGGAACGCCTCGCGCCGGCCGTGCTGTTCGTGATGTTCGACGGCGTGCCAGCCGTGGTTCACCTGGAGGAACCGCGTTCGGGCATCCAGTTCGGGGTGCGGTTGGACGATGTCGGCGATCCGACGAAGCAGACCGCCGCGCTCACCGTTCGCGACGTCAAGGATCCGAACAAGGGTCCGCTGATGAAGAACGCCACCGAACCGGTCACGGTGCCGGTGCCGTTCCGCGCCGGTGCGCCCGGGGTGATCAACATGAAGCGGCTGAACGAGAGCCTGCTCGCGGTGACCAAGGCCAACATGGACGCCTCGGTGGACGCGGCCGAGTTCGCGATTCAGATGCTGCGATTCCCGCTCCGGCAGGTCTTCGGCGACACCACGGTGGCGCCCGGGGCCGACTCATTCGCCGCCACCGTGAGTGTGGCCAGCCTGACCGCACGATTCGACTTGGCCCGCGAAGTACTACAGACCTTGGGGCACGGATGACCCAGTTCAGTACGGACGAGATCAGCCGGGCCGTTCAGAGCCCGCGCTGGGCCGCGCTCACCCAACTGGGTGGGGTGGCCGCCGACCTGCACAATTACGACCGCTTCCTGTTGCGCGATCCGCGGCTGCTGGTGCCGATCGACGTCCAGGCCCTGGTGGTGCGGGCGGGCGTGAACGACACCGAGACCATGGTCGGTTTGCCCTTCCGGGACAAGGAAGAAATGCCGAGGCTGGACGTGCGGGACGCCGGCCAGCCGCGGCCGCCCGGCGTGCATCTGTTGTGGTCGGTGCCCGCCGCGCTCGGCCGCGGCACACTGGTCGACGATCCACAGGCGCCGGGCGATCCGACCCGGCGCCGGCTGGACCTGCCGATCCTGCCCGATCGGTGGGTGGTACTGCGGCTGGCTGTGCCGCTGGGCGGTCGCGATCCGGTCGTGGCCGGCTGGGTGATCGAGGCTGATGCCGCGACCGTGACGCCGCTCGCCGACTACCCGGCCAACACGGCCAACACCAAGACCGTCGGCCCCGCGGTGCCGCTGTCGCAGTTGAACATGCACATCGGCGGGACGTCCTGGGCTCAGTGTTACGACGCGGCCCAGGGCCGCTTCGCGCTCCATGACCCGCTCGATGATCTGGGTGGCCAGCGGGTCGAGGGCGATGCCCTCAGCTACCTGGTCGCGGGCTGGTGGTCGGGCAGCGCGGACGATCCGCTGGACGGGATCGGCAGCGAGATCGGGTACGTGCAGAAGCTGAAAGAACTGGGCTGGAACGACCCCGATCATCCCAGCCCGGACTCGGCGCAGCGGGATCAGCAAAGTGGCCGGGTCAAGGTGGCAACCACGTTCGGCCTCAGCACACCGACCCGGTACAGCCAGGCGTTGCAACTGGCGGCCGGCCACGCGCCAGCGTCGTCCATCAACTCGAGTTCGGTGCTGTCCAGTGTCGGCTCGCCGGCGGCAACCGTGTTGACCCCGGCGCTGAGCGGATTCCTGCACGAATCGCTGGTGGCCGCCCTGCTACCGCCGGCGCCGACCCGCTCGACGCTGCTGCACGGCCGGCTGCACGGGGTACCGCTGGATGGTGCGCCGGCTCCGGACGGGCGGCCGGCAGCGGAGGCGGTACGGGTTGTCCTCGGCTCGTCGCAGGCCGACCTGGCCGCGACCTTGTCGGTGGCGGGCACCGGTATCGGGGCGGCCGACGAGGACGCGCGCCGCGCCGCTGAGCGGCTGCTCGCCGGTTTCGCGTCCGGTCTCATCAACCGGCTCGGCGAGTCCGACGCCTGGGCCGATATCCAGCAGTACGAGCACGCGCACTGCTTCGGTTCGCTGCCGGGCGGGGTCGAGGGCATGGACCGGTTCGTGGACAAGCCCGGCTCGGCCAGCGATCCGGGGGCCGGATTCCGGGCCGGTGGCGTCAACAGCCCGCGGCCGCCGAAAACCGTGGCCGCCGAGTCGACCGTGTTGTGGAGCGCGGTCCAGCGGCCGTTCGCGGTTCGTACCGAGCAGCGGCTTTCCCTCAGTGACAGCGCGGTATTCGCCCGGCCGAGGGCCTTCGACGGTGTCGGTAATGCGGTTGCGCCGCCGCCACCGGCCCAGGTGCGTGAGGTACCCCGACCGGCTCCGCGCTATCACTTCCCGGCGGCACCCGTGCTCGCAGTGGGTGGCGCGGGCCGGGCGTTGAGCGCAGTGGAGCGCGAGGAGGCGGACGGGGCGTTGATGTGCCGGCTGTCGGACCAGGTCAGCCAGGGCCACTACGGTGTGCTGAGCGCGACCGAGCTGTTGAGCACCATCGGTAGCGCCGCGGTGCCGGCTGAGGTGCTGGACCTGGCCCGGGAGGCGCTGTCCGAAGACCCGTTCCTGCTCGGCTGGCGGGCCCGCCGCGCGGCTGGCGATCACGGCTTCGACCTCGACCAGGTGACCAACCGCTTCCGGGCCGAATCGGCCGTGTCCTACGCCTATTACGCGGCCGACGACACCCGGGTCGCGGCCTACACCGGCGCGCCGGTGGCGTCGGCTGCCAGTCGCCAGCGTGCCACCGAAGGCCTGCTGCGGATGTCGATTTCGCAGGGCACCTGGGCGCATCCCGAAGGCGTCACGATGTGGGGACAGCCGTGGCGGCCGATGTTCTGTGATTGGCAGCTCACGCTCGAGTCAGGCCCGCTCAACGGCTGGGACCTCGACGGCGTCGACTTCGAGGCGAGCGAGACGGTCAGCATGCCGGATGCGCTCACCTTCACCGGCCGCAGTGCGTTGCTGACCGGCGTGGCCGGCACCTTGGCCAACGGCATCGACCGGTGGCTGACCG
Source organism: Frankiales bacterium (assembly GCA_025966315.1). Lineage (GTDB taxonomy): Bacteria > Actinomycetota > Actinomycetes > Mycobacteriales > Jatrophihabitantaceae > Jatrophihabitans_A. Next base: position 18,008 of record JAOPUZ010000009.1, read on the forward strand.
AGGAACGGCAGCGTGACCTCGGCGGCCACGGGCTAGCCGACCCGCCAACCGAGAACGCCCTGTCCGCGCTGCGGCAAACGCTGTCCGAGCTCGACCTGATGTCGGTCGCGCTGGACGGTGTACGCGAGCAGCTACTGGGCCTGCGTTACGACCGCGGCCTGGTGCACACCGACGCCAACGCGCTGCCCGACGGCACCGCGAGAGCGCTGGTCGAAGCCCTGCCGCGACTGCTGCGGGCCGGCCGGGTCAAGGTTGAACTGGCCCGCCTGGTCGATGCGTTCGGCCGGTTGTTGCCGCTGCCGTTGGACGGCCTGCTGGTGCCGGCCCGAGTCGCTGACGCCGATCCACACCTGATGGAACTCAGCCCGCGGCTGACCGCGCCGGCTCGGTGGCGCTTCGATCTGGTGGACGCGACCTCGACCAGCGTGGACGCCGCGCTCGGCAACATTGATCAGACCGACGTCAGCAAGCAGGTCAATCCGGTGGCGGGCTTTCTGCTGCCCGACCACATGGACGAATCGCTCGAGGTGTTCGCCACCGATGGGCGCCCCCTCGGCGAACTGTTGCACGACCCGTTCAGCGACGCGGTGACGTGGGAGATCGCGCCCGGACGGACCGATGTGGCTCCCGCGGCCGGCCCGACCGAGGATCCGGACGTGACCCATCATCGTGTTGGTTGGATCGCGGCCGGCTTGGTTGCCGCCGATGCCACCGCCCGGCAAGGCACGCCGAACCGGTCAGAGACGGAGTCCGCGCTGTCGGCGTTGCTGCGCGCGATCGACACGACGCTGTGGACGGTGGACCCGTTCGGCTCGTTGGGGCAGGAACACATTGCCGGGCTGGTTGGTCGACCGATTGCGGTGGTGGCGGCCCGACTCTCGTTGGACGTCCACTCCGACGTCGCGGATCACGCCTATTCGGACGAGGGTTTACGTGCCGGTCGCGAGGCGGCATACCGAAACCTGGCCGCGCTCGAACTGCCGGTTCGGCTCGGTGAGATCACCCGCTCGGACGACGGGCTGCTGGGTTACTTCGTCGAGGACGACTATGCGCATTTTCACGTAGTCGACAAGGTGATCGTCGAAGAGGCACTGCCCAGCGGTCGGGGCAAGGGCGTATTGGATCCAGACGGCCCGCCGCCGGGTGCTGCCGTGCCGATCGACAATCCCTACGTCGATCCCTCGGGGGTGCTGCGGATCCATCCCGGTCAGACCGTTCGGCTGACGCTGTTGATGCATCCCGGTGGCAACGTCTACCTCACCTCGGGCATCCTGCCGCGAACCAGCCGGGCGCTGTCCCGGGACTGGATCGATCCGGGCTTGCGGGTGCTTGCCCCGTCATTGCGTTGTGGTCCGCTGTTGATCGACGCGGACAAAGTACGCCTGCCCAAGGTGGCGTCGTTCCCGGCGGAGCAGCTGTTCACCCATCGCGATACGCCCACGTCATGGAAGGACGACCCGATTCTGGCGGCGACCCAGTCGGCCCTGCTCCCGGACGAGCCGCCGCAGGTGCAGGAAGGTTGGGTCCGGATTGCGCCCAACCCGCCGACTGCACCAGGCCGTCCCGGCTCGGCCGGCGGTGCACCATGACCAGGTACGAATGGCCGCGGCCGCCGAAGAACGGTGACAATCCGGCCGCGCGGGCCGACCACAATGCCCGGCTCCGGCCACCCGCCGACGTGACATCGCTCGGGGTCGTCCCGCAGGCGTTGAAGAAGAACACCCGGCGCAAACGGGCCGTGGCGCACAATGCCCCGGTCGGCGCCGAGAATCTGTGGTTTCCGATCGGCCCATCGTCGATGACGAACGGGCAAGCCGCTCGCACCCCGAATGTCGCCGGCCGGATCCGGGACGTCCAGATCGAGCCCGCGAACGGGTTGCGGGCCTATGCGGCCAGCGCCTCCGGCGGCGTCTGGTTCTCGGCCGACGCGGGCCTGACCTGGAACCCGCTGGACGACTTCCAGCAGACCCCGGATCGTTCGGCGATCGGACTGGTGGCCAACGCGCTCGCGTGCGGCGCGCTGTACGTGATCTGGGGCGCAACGGCCGCGACCGACGAGGTGTGGGTCGGTACGGGCGAGCTGGGTGGTGGCGCGTCGGGGATGCCGGGCGGACACGTGTCCGGGATCGGCTTGCTGCATCGCACCGGCGCCGGATGGGCGGTGGTCAAAGGGGATCCGCCGACGGCTGATGCCGACACGCTGCGCGGCGAGTCGGTCTTTCGGATCGTGGCCGACCCCGGCAACCTGAGTCAACTGGTCGCCGCGACGAGCAAGGGTGTCTACGTCCTGCCCGGTGGCGGTTCCTGGGTGAAGGCGACCGGCTGGCCGAATTCTGGTGCGATCGGCGACCACGCGCCGGTCGACGTGGTGCTCACCCGCAACGGCACCAGACTGCGCATCTGGGTGGTGGAGTACGGCCACCTCTGGGTCGCTGAGGTGCCGGCCGCCAGCCCCGTTCCGGCCACCTTGACGTTCGCCGAGATCGCGTTGCCCAAGGTCGCGTTCGGTCGCATGACGTTGGCGGCCGCGCCGGACAGCCGAACCGTGTACGTGCTCGGCGTGCGGCTCAAGACTCCGGTGGAAGTGCAGGCCGCAGGAAACACCACGCCGCTGGCCCACTTGTGGTCAGTTGACGCCACGGCTGCCCTCGGCGCCCTGGCCGCGACCGAACTGCCGGGCGTGCCGACGGCGTTGTTCATGTCCGGTGCCGGCGACCAATCTTTTTACGACATGTGCATTGCCGCCCACCCGACCGTCGCCGGGCGGGTGCTGGTCGGCGGGGCGGCCGTGCTCACGAGCAACTACAACGCGGCGCTCTACCAGTGCGACACCGCGACCGTGCCGATGGCGCCGGTGTACATCGGCGACGGCGTTCATTCGGATGTGCACATCATCCGGATCCGGCCGCTGCCGGCGGGCAATGTGCCCAACCGCGACGTCTGGATCGGCTGTGATGGTGGGCTGTTCGTCTCGAGTACCGACGGGACGCTGAATTCCTTCGTCCCGCGCAACGACGGTTTGGCCGTCTTGGAACCGGGGTACGTGGCCAACCATCCGTCCAACCCGGGGGTCGTTGCGGCCGGCTTCCAGGACAACGGCACCGGGTTGCGGGTCGGCGACACCGTCTGGGACGAACGCGCCCAAGGTGACGGGGGCGGACTGATCTGGGATCCCGATCTCGGTGCCCCGCCAGTCGGGACGCCGGCCGTCAGCCGGTACCTGCGCCAGTACAACCACGCGAGCTGGTCGAGCAGCGATGGCACCGCGCTGCAGCCCGTGTTGCGCCGCAACGCCGGCGCCCCAGCCGGCGTTGTCGGTTCCGAAGCCGCCGAGAACCTGGTGGCGCAGTTCTATTCCGGCGCGGACGCGGCCTCGCTCGGGCCCAGTGACTCCCACATTGCCCTGGGCACCAACCGGGTCTGGTACACGCGCGACTTCGGCCAGCATTGGGTGACGCTGCCCAGCGGGACGGATCCCCGAGCCACCAACAATCCCAACGATCGCCAAGACGTGGTCACGCCGCAGCTCAACGCGGACGGCTCGACCTGCAGCGACGACCCACCCTCGTTGCCGGCCGGCATTGTGGCGGTGAAATTCTCGGTGCCGGCGCCGACCGCGACCGACTCCCGGTTGCGCCTGCAGGCCTTGTATCCCGGCGGACTGGTCTGGCTGACCGGCAGCCGGCCGTTGGCGAGTACCGGACCGTTCGCCTGGACCGTCCCGGCGAAGGATCATCCGCTGCCGACTCAGGCGTTTCGGGCTCCCAAGAGCGGTGCGGAAACGGACTCCTACAACGCGGGCAGCGATCTGCACTTTCTGCCCGCACCGGGCTTGGTCAGTGATTTCGCCGTTCACGACGCGGCCCGCGGAGAGCTCGGCTCGTGCTACGTAACCACGATCGGGCAACGGGACTTCGGACCGAACACACCAGGCGCGCGGCTGGACACGCTGTGGTTCTTCGACGGCACCGACCGCTGGATTCCGTGTGGCTTGCGGACCAACAGCGCGAACGGGCATTGGACCGGTACGCAAATTACGGCGCCGGCCCTGGGCGTGGTCGTCGACGCCGTTGGTGCGGACCGCAACACCGTCTACGTGGCGACCAGCGTCGGTGTCGTCAAGGGTGTGTTGACCATCATCAACGGCCCGTCGTATTCGTGGCAGTGGCAGCTGTTCGCGAACGGACTGCCGGAGGCCGCTGTGCAGGACCTGTCGATTCGGACGTACGGTGGCGCGCGGTTGCTGCGGGCGGCGTTGCAGGCTCGGGGGGTGTGGGAAACCGACCTGGCCACACCGATCTCGACTGCGTTGACCTACCTGCGGGCCTATCCGTCTGACAGCCGGCGTCTGCTGCCGACGGCCCTGACCGGTCCGACCGTGTCGGGAGAAACCCCCTTGCCGCGCTGGGATCTGAGCCCCGATGTGGTCGTGGACATCACGGGTACCACGCCGGCGGATCCGAACGAGTCCCAGCTGGCCGCGTTGCAGCCGAAGCCGGCTTCGGGAGCGCCCACCGCGTTTCGGACCGGCAATCGATCGCCCATGGTCCACGTGTTGCTGCATCACCGTTGGAGTGAGCCAGCGCCGGCCAATGGGGTGAAGGTAGCGCTGCTGCGGCATCCGCTGCCGGCCACGGGAACGGTGCCCATCGCAGCGTTGTGGGCGGCATTGACTGCCGCGCAGGGACTGGCGACGCCACCGGTTGGCTTGCCCGACGGATGGACGGCCGCCGGCAGCGTGTTGTGGGATCGGCCCGCAGGCCCAGTGGAAACCAGGATGCCGCGAGTGGTGTCCTTCGGTGTCAACTTCCCAGCTGCTTCCGATCCGCCCGGAACCCGGGTCGTACTGCTGGCCGTCGTGCTGAGTGCGACCAACCCGATCGGCGACGACGACCTCAAGCTCACGGCTACCACCAAGTCCAGCACGGTGGATCAACTGGTGCTCACCTCGTCGCACGCGGCGGCGGTCACCATCGAGCTGCAATAATCCGTCGGTTGGTACGCGCGCGGTCGGGAGCGCTAGGACTCTTCCCGACTTTGATCGGGCGGCAATTCTGCCGTGGAATCAAGGGAATCAACGGAGCCCGCTGAATCCGCTGAATCAATTGAGCCCACTGAATCCACTGAATCAACCAGGAACACTCCCGATCCGGCCTCGCCCGACACCGTGATCAGCTCGTTCGCGTAACCGGAAAGTTCCTGGTCGATGTCGAAGGCACCAGCACCTCGCCGGCGCAACACCCAGTCCCGGTCGCTCGCCTGCAAGACCACCGCCGGGCGTGCGCTCTTCGACCCGGCCGCCACCGTCCGTACCGAGACCCGACCGGTCAGGCTGGTCGGCGCTGTCATCGTCGCACCACCCTGCGAATCTCTGTTGCGCTGCCCGGTTCCTCGCGGACCACCAGCAGCGATTTCGGGTGCCCTCGCGGACCTGGCACGAACGCCACGTGGGCGACCGCCGACACCGCCGACACCGCCGACACCGCCGGTACCGGCGCGGCCAAGCCGGCCGGCGTTAGCGGCGCCGCACTCAAGCGGCGTAGCGCGCCGCGCCCAACCGCCGCCGCGCCACGGGAAGGGGGAGTGGCGGCAGCGTTGGCCGACTCGGCCCCCTCGGCAGCAGCGACCACCGGCGCGCTGTCGAAGGTACGGATGACCGTGTCGACGGGAACCTCGCGACCGAGCAGTGCGGCCAGCCGGGTACGGGTCAAACCGGCTCGCCCTCTCGGTGCGCCCGAACTAGCGACGGCCGCCGACTGGAGCGCCATTCCGACCGCCGAGGCCACCGCGCGGCGTGATCGCACGCCGGCGCTCACCATGTTCTTCGGGGCCGCGGCCGAGACCGTGAACGGCTGGATCGACGGGTCGCCGAGAAGATCGAACTGAGCCAGGGTCTTGATGTCCGTCGGATCCAGGAACGACTGGCCTTGAACGAACCGCTGCCGCGCACTCAACGCCGCTCGCCCCAGTGACGCCCCGGCCAACACCTCATCCAGGAACAGTCTCGCCAGCACATCGGCGTAGTCGTTCGCGGCCGCCGGCCCGTAGGCCACCGTGGACGATCCGAAGAACCCGGCTGCACCGTTGCTCAGGTAGGTCATGGCGATACCGGCCTGCCCGCCCGCCGCCGACGCGGGCCAATGCGCGGCGCCATAACAGCATTCTGCCGAAACCACCGTCCCGACGCTGATCTTCTTCGTCAGCAGCGCGGCGTCCATCGCGGTCGGCAATGCCGCCTGGGTGGCGCTGGCCTGGCCGTAGAACTTCGGGTCGAATTCGCCACCGTGACAGTTGATGAAATGCAGCGGCGCACTGAGGTCCGGCTTGCTCCAGTTGGGACCGTCGGCCGGTGAGGTGTGCACAGTGCTGGTCGCCGCTGCGAGTTTGCCCACCGACAACTTCGTCGAGGCCTGCCATACCTTGGCGGTTACCGCCAGCACCGCGACGCTGGCCGGCCGCGTAACGCTAGCGGCCGCGGCCGCATTTGCGAGCAGGCCGCGCAGTATCACCGGCGATGATGCCCCCATCGCGTCCGGCAATCGGCCGACGACCCGGGTCGGCCCGCGAAAGGTGTTGGCGGCGGTGGTGTACGGCGCTTCGCAGGCATAAGGCAGGTCACTGGCGATGAACTGGTCCGGGTCGTCGTCAGCGTTACCGGTCCAGAGCGGATTGTCCAGCGGCACCTGGGCGAGCAGTTCCGGGCCGCCGAGCAACACCAGATAGGCCGGGCTCCAGTTCGCGTAGACCTGGTCGACGAATGCCTTGATCGCCTGGGCGTCGGCGGCAGTGTCCACCTTGACCGCCGATACCTTTCGCGCGTCGGCGGCAGCATCCACGCAGAGCAGGCGGGTCGTCATTCCACGCGTCCTGTCCGCTTTCACGAGCGCGGTAACGGCGGCTCGGATCGCGGTCCAACCCGAGGCGCCGTACTTTGCCCGTGCCGCCCCGCGATGGGTGAGGATGACCTTCACGATCGGAGTAGCTGGCATCGGCCGTACCCTTTCGCGCCGTCGACGGAACGTGGCCCAACTCTAGGCCGACGATCCGACAATCCGCTGCACCGCAACGAAAACTGCCTCTGGTGTGCGGCGCCCGGACGGAGGAAGATCGCGGCATGCCTAGGCGGACGCCACTGCGGCGCAGATTCTGGATCGAGACGATTCTCGCCTCGATAAGCGGTCTGCTGACCGTGCTCACGCTGATCACCCGTGAATGGATCGAGGCGTTGACCGGCTGGGATCCCGACCACGGCAACGGCAGCCTGGAGTGGTTGATCGTCGTCGTATTCGCCGTAGCCGCCGCGGTTCTGGGTGTCGCCGCGCGAATCGAATGGCGCCGCCCAGCCCTCGCCTAGCCGCCATCCGGCGCTGACAATGGCGCTTTCCGGCCCGCGGGCAAAAAAGCCGCTACCCGGCGCCCATCAATTTCTTCGTCTGCTCGTCGCCGGCGCCGGCGTAGTAGCGATCGAGTAGCTGGCCGAAGACCGGTTCCTCCGGTACCGCCTGCTGAAACAGTGTCGCCGAAGATCGCAATTTCTGAGCGTCGATGCCGCCGAAAATGTCTTCCGCGCTCGCAGCGTCCGCGCCGAGGACGGCGTCCGCGCTCAGCTTGAGCCGCGGTCCCAGCACCGGATGCCGCCAGTACGCTTGGGCTTCGGCAATTGATGAGATTGCATACTTCTGCGACATGGCGCTATAACCAAGTCCGGCGATTTGCGGGAACACGAACCACACCCAATGACTGGTCTTGCGTCCGCGGCGCAATTCCGCCAGGGCGCCGTCGAAGGTTGCGCCGGCGTTCTGCGCGGCGACGAATCGATCGAGATCATAGGGGTCGTTCACCCGATTGCCTCCAAGATGCCTAGCGCCAGAATGCCGTTATCTCCTCGGCCCTGTCCCGGCCGATGGCCCGTCCGGCCCGCGCCGCCGGACCACGGGTTGCCGGCGACAGCGGGTTCGTGCCGAACGCGATCGTCGAGGCATCATCGGCGTGAATGACCAGCACGTCCGCGTCCCCCAGCAGCGCGATCTCGTCGGCCAGGTTTCCCCACGGCGCGGGGACATCGGCCAGGGTCGGCGTGATGATCAGGACCCGATCCGATCCGGCGGCCAGGTCTGCGTTGGTGCCAGAACGCATGCCGCCGTCGATGTAGCGGTGACCGTCGATGCTTACCGGCGGCCAGATTCCCGGCACCGCACAGCTGGCGGTCACGGCGTCGACCAGCTCGACCCCGGACTCCCGGTTGAACACGACGAACTCGCCGCTTTCGGCATCCACCGCTGGGATCAGCAACCGCCCACCGGGCCAGGTCGGCACCGGCAACCGGGCGGCCACCACCGCACGTCGCGTCGCTTCGTCAACCGTGTCGGCGGCGAGGGCGAACGTGCCGAGGCGACGGAGCAAGTCGGTGGGCGAGTCGGCCAGCGCGGCGGCCTCGGCGAAGCGGGCCATCAAGTCGTCTCGATCGAAGGCCACCTCGAGCTCGGTCGACGACTCGCTCAGCTGCCGGTCGTACAGCATCGCCAGCGCCGCCCCGCTGGTGACCTGCGCCGCGACGGCTGACCCGGCCGAGGTCCCGATCACGAGGTCGGCGTCGACCAAGTCCGGATCCATGCCCCCGCTATGTTCGGCCACCCCGTGCAGGACGCCCAGTTCCCAGGCGATGCCGGCCACGCCGCCGCCAGCCAATACCAACGCACGATTCACCATGGGTCCATCCCATCACTTGGCGGCCCGTACCTTCAAGCGATCGTGCAACATCTGCCCATCGCACAGATGCCAGATGTTGCACGATCGGCAGAGTTGGAGGGGTGACCAGCATGGACATCGTGATCATCGGCGCGGCCACGCCGGGCTGTCGGTGGCGTACTACCTGGTCCGGGCTGGTCTGCGGCCCGGGGAAGACTTCGTCATCCTCGATCGTGGCCCGACCGCGGGCGGCGCCTGGCAGAGCCGCTGGTGGGCCCTTCGCCTGGACGACGCGCATCGCGTGCACGACCTGCCCGGCATGCATCGGCTCGGCCTCAGCTTCGCCACCGCCGACGCCAGCCGACCGGCCCGCGAGGTGGTGAGCGAGTACTACGCAGCGTACGAAGATTTCTACGGGCTGGACGTACGACGACCGGCCACCGTCGACCGGGTCGAATACCGTCCGGCAGGTTTCGCCGTGCACCAGACGGACTCGGTCGTCATCGACGCCGATCTGATCGTCAACGCCAGCGGTAGCTGGCAGTCGCCATACATCCCCGACATTCCCGGCCGCGCGAGCTTCGTCGGCCGCCAGCTGCACGTTCAACAGTTCCGCACGCGTGCAGAGTTCCGCGATCAGCGTGTTGCCGTGGTCGGCGGTGGCACGTCGGCCATCAGCATGCTGGTCGAGCTGCACGGCGTAGCGGCCAGCACGACGTGGTTCACTCGCCGTCCGGTGGTCTTCCGTCCGGGCGACGTCGGGCACACGCCGGAACTCGGCGCGGCCGCGGTCGAGCAACAGAACCAGGCGGCCCGGGCCGGGCTGGTGCTACCCAGCATCGTGAGCAGCACCGGCTTGAGCGTCACCCCCTACATGCGAGCGCTCTACGACGCGGGACTGCTCGTCGCGCAGCCGATGTTCGACCGGATCGAACCCGACGGAGTACGGCTGGTCGACGGCACCGGCATGAGCCTGGACGCCATTGTCTGGGCGACCGGGTTCCGGGCCGAACTAGGCCACCTCGCACCGCTGGACATCACCGAACCAGGCGGCGGCCTCCAGGTCGAAGACGGCCGATTGGTGCGTGATCGAAGGATCTTCCTGGCCGGCTACGGTCCGCAGGCCAGCACCATCGGCGCCAATCGAGCCGGCCGCGCGACGGCGCGACAATTGCTGGCCGAACTGGGATACCCGCCGCGTTGACCCCTATCTTTGCCTGTGATCAGCGCGTAATAGTGATCATGTCGATTGTTCAGGCGTAAGAATGGGAGACGGTTAATGACCAGAGTGGTAGTCACCGGTGACGATGCCGGCGGGGTGTCCGAGATCGTCCGTGACGAGGAACTGGCCCCGCGTGCGGGTGGCACCCTGTTCGACGTCTGGGCCTACGACGACGGCCCGGTCCACCTGCCCAGCGGTGTCGGTGACGGCAAGCTCACCGGAACGCATTTTCCCGCCGCCGGCGGTTTGCGCGTCTACTCCTCCAAACGGCTTCCTGGAGACCGCAATCTGGAACAGCGCAACGGTGCGCTGCCGCCACCGGATCTCGACGAAGCCATGAAACGCGGTTCGCTCGGACCGGAACGATCGGCCGGCTTTCACGTATCCGACACGGTGGACGTGGCCGTGATCATCGCGGGCGAAATGGGCCTGGAACTCGAAGACGGTTCGATGACCATGCTCCACCCGGGCGACATCGTGATCCAGAACGGCACGAACCATGCCTGGCATCCAAGTGAGACCGAAGGCTGCGAGATCGCCTGGGTCCTGGTCGGCGCCTTGCGTGATCCCGCTTGACCGGCTTGATGCGTACCCCGGCGGAACTGGCCGCGCACTTCCTGGCCCAACACCGCCCGGGCGATCCGCTGTTGATGCCCAACCCGTGGGATATCGGATCCGCGCGAGTGCTGGCCACGCTCGGCTTTCAGGCGCTGGCCACCACGAGCAGCGGTTTTGCCGCGACGGCGGGACGCCCGGACGGGTCGGTGAGCCGGGATGAAGCGCTGGCCCATGCGGCCCAGCTCGCCGCGGCCTTGGACCTGCCGGTGTCGGCCGACCTGGAGAACGGCTTCGCTGACGAACCGGCCGACGTCGCTCGTACCGTCACTGAGGCGGTACGCCTCGGGTTGGCCGGTTGCTCGATCGAGGACTACTCCGGCGACGACGATTCCCCGATCTATCCGCACGCCCTGGCCCTGGAACGGGTGGCTGCGGCGGCCAGTGCGGCCCACGACGGACCGAGCCGGCTGGTGCTGACCGCGCGGGCAGAGAACCACCTGCACGGGCGTGACGATCTGGCCGACACCATCAGCCGGTTGCAATCATTCGGTGAGGCCGGCGCGGACGTGCTGTACGCGCCGGGTCTGACCCGGGCCGAGGACATCGCAGCCGTCGTGAGTTCGGTCGACCAACCGGTGAATGTGCTGGCGATGCCTGGCGCTCCGTCGGTAGCGCAACTGGCCGCCTTGGGGGTGAGCCGGATCTCGGTCGGTGGCGCCTTCGCGTTCGCCGCCTACGGCGCGCTGGTCGAAGCCGGCCGCGAACTGCTCGAACAGGGCAGCTACGGCTACGCCGACCGAGCCCGGGCCGCGCGGCCCACCATCAACCAAGCCTTCAACCCCGAGTAACCCCGAAGACGCATAGTGCGGCCTGAATTCCCGTTCTCAAGAGCGGGAACTCGGGCCGCACAATGCGTTCGGGTGGGTGAGGGCCGCGACTAGGCCGACCCGGCTGGCGACCACGAGGAACCCAGCGGCGACCAAGGATGCAACGTTGAGTCCGTAGCGAACACTCATGACGACCTCCACACAATCTCGCCCGGCACCATTGCCGGTGCTGCCGGGCCGCAGTGTGATCTGGCAGGCGCCACGGATCGGGAATGTCCTTATCAGCTCGGGTTGTTCCGCGTCTCCAGCAGCCGTAACCAGATCTCGCTCGGCGTCGGGTAGGACGGGACGGCGTGCCAGAGCGTCTCCAGCGTCACCTTGCCGACCACCGCAATCGTGGCCGCGTGCACAAGGTCCGACACCTCCGGGCCGACGAAGGTAGCGCCGACCAGGGTGTCGCTGTCCGAGTCGATCACAAACTTGGCCCGGCCGGCGTAGTCCTCGCGCATCACGTACGTCCCGGCCAGCGCGCTCATGTCGTACTCGACCGTCTCAACCGAAATCCCTTTGGTCCGCGCCTCTTGCTCGGTCAGTCCCACCGAGGCGACCTGCGGATCGGTGAACGTCACCTGCGGCACCATGCCGTGATCGGCGATATCGGAGAAGCGCGGACCGTCCACCGGCAGCCCACTTGCCCGCGCGGCGAGAACAGCACCGCAGATGCGCGCCTGGTACTTACCCATGTGCGTCAGCAGCGCGCGACCGACGATATCGCCGACTGCGTATAGCCATTCGCCATCGACGCCCTCGACACCTTCTACGGCGAAATGATCGTCGACGGCGACAAAGCCCTTGTTCGCGGTCACCTTGGCGTCCAGCGTGCCGCCCGCGGCCAGCCCGATCGTGTCCAGACCGATGTCGCGGCTGGCCGGGCTCCGGCCGGCTGCCACCACGATCTCGTCCACAGTGACCGAGGCGTCACCGAAATGCACCGTCACCTCGCCGCCGTGCACATGGCCTTCACCGGTGTCCTTCGGATCGACGCGCTCGACCCGGTCGACCGACACGCCCAGGTGGAGCGTGACGCCGCGCGATTCGAACTTCCTGGCCACGTACTCGCCGGCGAACGGCTCGTTGCGACCGAGCAGGGACGGGGCGTCGCCGATGATCGTCAGCTCGTCCACACCGAGGCCGTTCAGCCAGGTCGCTGCCTCGCAGGCGACCACGCCGCCGCCGATGATGGCAACCCGGCGAGGGATTTCGTGCAGGTTGGTGGCGTCGCGAGAGATCCACGGCAATGCCTCGCGCAGTCCCGGTACCGGCGGAATGGCCGCCGCCGTGCCGGTGTCCAGGACGACCGCATGCCGCGCCCGCAACGTCCGGGTCGATCCGTCCGGCGCGGTGACCTCGACCGACTTCACCCCGGCCAACCGTGCCCGGCCGCGCACGACGTCGACGCCGACACTCGTTGCCCAGTCGACCTGCGAGGTGTCATCGTGATGATTGACGATCGCGTCCCGCCGTTCGAGGACGGCCTGGACGTCGAGGCTGTGGTCGCCGACGATGCTTTTGACTCCGGGCAGGTGCCGGGCCGTGTCGAGCACCTCGATCGGACGCAGTAGCCCCTTGCTGGGCATGCACGCCCAATAGGAACACTCGCCCCCGACCAGTTGCTCCTCGACCAGCACGGCAGTCCGGTCGCTGCCTTGGGTCGCGTACTGCGCAACATTCTCGCCGGGCGGCGCACCGCCGATGATGACGAAGTCCCAGGTGTCGGGGGTGTCAGGGGTATCAGGGGTCTCGGGGGTCTCGGGGGTGCCGGGGGTGCCGGGGGTCTCGGGGGTGCCGGGGATGTCGTTGGTGTCGTGGGCGTCAGAATTGGTCGAGTTCGAAGCCGTCATGGCCCCACGGTAACGACTAATCTGGGCATCATGCCGACCAAAATCACCGTCATCTACGACAACCCCACCGACGCTGCCGCGTTCGAAGCCGGTTATGCGGAGGGTCAGGCTGCGCTGGCGAAAAGGCTGCCCGGTCTGGAGCGCTTCGAGACGTCCAAGGTATGGCCGAAAGAGGATGGCACTCCGACGCCGGCTTACCGGATGATCGACATGTACTTCCCGGATTACGACACGGCCAGCGCGGCCGTCACGACGCCCGAGGCGGCCGAACTGTTCCCGAGCATTTTCGGCCTAGCCACCGGAGGGGTGCGCATTCTGTTCTCAGACGTCGAGGAATCGTCCTAGCGGAATCTCGCCGCCACCTGGACGCCAGTCTCGACGCCGCGCGCAGCCGATGAGCGCAGTCTCGGCGGCGGTGGCCGACCTGGTCACCGTGGGGGCACTGGCGGCCAGCGCGGCCGGAGTCCGGCTCGGCCGGCCGCAGATCACGCGATGGTGGCCCGTCGGCTTCGGCGCTGCGGCCGTGGCCAGCCTCATCGGCGCCGTCCACCATCTTGCGTTTCCCCCGTCCGCGACAGGGGATCGGGGTTCGGCGGCGTCCTTCGCGGTGGCGGGGGTGGCGTTGGCCATTGCGTTGGCGGCCCTGCTGTCAGCATCCGTGATGACGCTGGCAATGCGCCGGGCCAACGTTTACATCGGCCTCGCCTGGGCATTCGCCGCGGTGTTCACCGTTGCCGCGGTGGCCGGCAAGGGCACGGTCGGCCCGCTCGTGGTCTCGCAGCTGCCGACGATGGTCGGCATCGTCGGGGTCTGGCTGGTGGCCGCGCTCCGGCGGCAACGGGGCGCGCGAGCGGTGGTAGGCGCTTTCGTCCTGACCGGGGCGTCGGCAAGTGCGTACGTGGCGCCCGTTCATAACCTCGGGCTGTGGTTGCACGTCGACCCGGTGACCTTCCAGCACTTACTGCAACTGCCCGGCCTGGCCTGCATCGCCTTAGCCGTCCGTTTCACCCCCGGAAACTCCACTTCCGGAAAGTCCTACTCTCGCGTCGTCATAGGGCCGCGAGACTAGGACTTTCTTCAACTAACTTCCGGAAAGTCCTACTCTCGCGTCGTCATAGGGCCGCGAGACTAGGACTTTCTTCATCTAACTTTCCGAGGTGGCGGGGGAGGGGTAGCTAGCCGAGGCGCTCGATGATGGTGGCGTTGGCCAGGCCGCCCGCTTCACACATGGTCTGCAAGCCGTACCGGCCGCCGGTTTGCTCCAGCACTGACAACAGCGTGGTCATGAGACGGCCGCCACTAGCGCCGAGCGGATGCCCGATCGATAGGGCACCACCGTTGACGTTCACCTTGGCCAGGTCCGCCCCAGTCTCGGCCTGCCACGCCAACACCACGCTGGCGAAGGCCTCATTGACTTCGAAGGCGTCAATGTCGGACAGCTCGAGGCCAGCCCGGGCAAGCACCTTTCGAGTCGCCGGGATGATCCCGGTCAGCATCATCAGCGGGTCATCGCCGACGACGGCAAAGCTGTGCAGCCGTGCTCGCGGCCGCAATCCGAGCCGAGCTGCCGTCTCGCTGCTGGTGATCAGGACGGCAGCGGCGCCATCGTTGAACGGCGAGGAGTTGCCCGCCGTGATTCGCCAACCGATTTCGGGGAAACGATGGGCGAATTCCGGTGTGTAGAAAGCCGGCTTCAGACCGGCCAGCAACTGAGCGGTGGTGCCGGGCCGGATCGTCTCGTCCCGGAACACCTCGAGCGCCGCTGCGCTACCGTCCGCGCCGGCAACCCTGAGCGCGGCCACTTCGGCGGCGAATCGGCCATCGTCCCAGGCCGCGGCGGCGCGTCGGTGGCTCTCGGCGGCGAAGTCATCGAGGTGCTCGCGGGACAGGTGCCACCTAGCTGCGATCAATTCCGCGCTGATGCCTTGCGGGATCAGCCCGTCGGGGTAGCGGGCCGCCACACCGGGGCCGAAGAAGTCCTGGCCCAGGGTCTGGCTGCCGATCGGCACGCGGCTCATCGATTCCACGCCCGAGGCGATGGCAACGTCGTACGCACCGCTGATGACACCTTGCGCCGCAAAGTGGATGGCCTGCTGACTGCTGCCGCATTGCCGGTCGACGGTCACCGCGGGCACGGATTCGGGCAGGCCGGCCGCGAGGGCGGCCCAGCGGGCGGTGTTCGAACTCTGCTCACCGACCTGGCCAACGGCTCCGCTGATCACATCGTCGACCAGGCTCGGGTCGATTCCGGTGCGTTCGATGAGCGAACGGATTGCGTGGGCGTGCAGGTCGACCGCATGCACTCCGGACAGTGCACCGCCCGGCTTCCCTTTGCCGACCGGTGTTCTGACCGCGTCGACGATGACCGCATCAGTCATAGCTGCCTCCATCAGGGTGCCAAGATCACGTCATGTGAGTATGACATTCAAACTAACATGGGGACGACTTGATTCCCCCGAATTGGCATGGCGCCTTTCGTGGCTCCGCCCACCCGCCGCGCCCGGCGTCGGGTGATAATGCGCGGATGCGATTCGGGACAACGGTGATTCTCGGCGGTAAGACGGCGACCGGCTTCGTCATCCCCGATGAGGTGATCGACCAGTTGGGTGCCGGCAAGCGGCCTAAGGTCGTGCTGCGTATCGGTTCGTACAGCTACCGGACGACGGTGGCGTCGATGGGCGGTCGGTTCCTGGCGCCGCTCAGCGCGGAGCATCGGACCGCGGCCGGCTTGCAGGCCGGCGATGAGATCGAACTCGAGGTCGTGCTGGACGAGGCACCGCGGGAGGTCGAGGTGCCCGCTGATCTGGCCGCGGCTCTGGACGGCGACGCCAGCGCCCGGGCCTTCTTCGACAGCCTGTCCTACACCCATCGCAAGGAGTGGGCCCGCTGGATCACCGAGGCCAAGCGGCCCGAGACCCGGACCGCCCGGGTGGCGAAAACACTGGTCGGTTTGCGCGAAGGCAAGCCCACGCACTGAGCCGCTTGCCACGCTGTAGAAATCGAAAGTCCTGCTCTGGCGCCCCGATCAGGAACAGGCCCGATCGGGGCCGGTGAGCAGGACTCTTCGCGCGGCTCAGGCCGGCGAGCCGCCCGCGATGTCGTAGGACCACAGCTCGCTGGACACGCCGACATGGGCCGGGGGCGCGCCGCCGGCCCGCTCGGATTCGGAGCGGTGACCGTGGCCGAACGCGGGGGAGGACGTCCACGCCTGGAACGATTCCTCGTCCCGCCAGCGCGTGATGACCAACCAGGTGGTGCGTTCGTCGGTGGGACGAAGTAGTTCGAAACCCTCGAAGCCGTCCTGATTGTCGACGGCGCCGGCACGTGCGGCAAAGCGGTGAGCCAATTCGTCGCCGCTGTCGGCGGCAACGGTGATGGCGTTGATCCTTATGACGGTCATGTTTCACATAGTGACAGCTTGTTCTGGCAGCGAACACGCTGGCCCGCCGGCACCGTGCCGCCGTAGTCTGGCCACGGTGGAAGACCCGTTGATTCGATTGGTGAAGCTGTGACCGCTCCCGCGACGTCCGGCATCGAGGCGCGGACCGCCATCCTGACCGTCGACGACGATCCGGGGGTGTCCCGGGCCGTTGCCCGTGACCTGCGACGGCAGTACGGCGAGCGCTACCGCATCGTCCGGGCCGAATCGGGCCAGCAGGCCCTCGATGCCTTGCGTGAGATGAAGCTACGCGGTGATCTGGTGGCGATCCTGCTGGCGGACTACCGCATGCCGCTCATGAGCGGGATCGAATTCCTCGAAGCCGCAATGGACATCTATCCCACCGCGCGCCGAATATTGCTCACGGCCTACGCCGACACCAACGCCGCCATCGAGGCCATCAACGTCGTGGACCTGGATTACTACCTGCTCAAACCGTGGGACCCGCCCGAAGAGAAGTTGTATCCCATCCTCGACGATCTGCTCGAATCGTGGCACGCCAGCGACCACCGGGCCGTCGCCGAAACAAAGGTGGTTGGGCACCGCTGGTCGGCTCGATCGTCCGACGTCCGCGAATTCCTGGCTCGCAATCAGGTGCCCTACCGGTGGTACCCGTCGGATGAAAGTGAGGGCCAGCGACTGCTGTCGGCGGCCGGCGCCACCGAGTTCGCCCTGCCGGTGGTCATCACTGCCGCGGGCAAGGTGCTCGTCGAACCCAATGATGCCGAGTTGGCCGGTTATGTCGGACTGGACACCAAGCCGGCCGAGCAGTTCTACGACTTGGTGGTCATCGGCGGCGGGCCGGCTGGGCTGGGAGCGGCCGTCTACGGCGCCAGCGAGGGCTTGCGGACGATCTTGATCGAGCGCACCGCCGCGGGCGGGCAGGCCGGGCAGAGTTCTCGGATCGAGAACTATCTGGGTTTTCCGGACGGTGTGTCGGGTGCGCAGCTCACCGACCGAGCCCGGCGGCAGGCGCTCAAATTCGGCGCCGAGCTGATCACCGCCCGCGAGGTCGTCGGGATCGAGGCCAACGGCTCGGCCCGCACCGTCCGCTTTGCCGACGACTCGACGGTGGACGCCCACACGGTCATTCTCGCCACCGGCGTGTCGTACCGGCAGTTGACCTCACCCGGGCTGAATGAACTGACCGGCCGCGGCGTCTATTACGGCTCGGCGATGAGCGAAGCTGCTAATTGCGCCGGGCACGATGTGTACATCGTCGGCGGCGCGAACTCGGCGGGCCAAGCCGCGGTTTACTTCGCCCGGCACGCCAAGACGGTGACGCTACTGGTACGCGGTAAATCCCTGGAATCGTCGATGTCGTACTACCTGATCCAGCAGATTGCCGGCATCGAGAACATCATCGTCCGCACCTGCAGCGAGGTCATTGCCGGGCACGGTGACGAGCACCTGGAGCGCCTGACCTTGCGCGACAACGACTCCGGTGCAGAAGAAATAGTCGACGCGCAATGGCTGTTCGTATTCATTGGTGCGGCACCTCGTACCGAATGGCTGGACGGCTTCGTCCTCCGGGACGACCACGGGTTCGTTATTTCCGGGCCCGACTTGCCGATGGACGGCGCCAGACCGCGCGGCTGGCCGGCCGAGCGGGCGCCCTACCACCTGGAGACCAGTGTGCCCGGGGTGTTCGTGGCCGGCGACGCGCGAGCCGAGTCCGCCAAGCGGGTGGCGTCGGCGGTCGGCGAAGGCGCGATGGCCGTGATGCTGGTACACCGCTACTTGGAGAAGTCCTGATCTGACCGAACGAACCGCAGCCGAACCGAACCGCAACCGAACCGCCCCCGAACCGCAACCGAACGACGACGACGACGACAACGAGAGCGTGACCGAGATGGACTGTGATGTAGACGAACTGCGAACCCTGTTCCTGTTTGAGAAGCTCACCGACGATCAACTGGATTGGCTGTGCCGCGAAGGGCACGTCGAGCAGCTCGAACCTGGTTGGGTTTATCGCGAGGGCGAGGCCGCCACCTGCTTCTACGTCCTGCTCGAAGGCGCCTTGATCCTGGCGCGCCGGGTGGGCCAGGACGATGTCGAGGTGAGCCGGAGCAGCCAGCGCGGCGTCTACGGCGGCGCGTTTCAGTCCTATCTGGGCGACCGGATCCGGCAGGTCTACAACAACTCGATGCGGGTCACCGAGCCGTCCCGGTTCTATGTGCTGGATGCGGAGAAGTTCACTCAGCTGATGACCGAGTGGTTCCCGATGGCCCTGCACATGCTGGAAGGTCTATTTTTTGGATTCCAGAACGGGCAGCGCGCCGTCGAGCAGCGTGAGCGACTGCTGGCGCTGGGCGCCTTGTCGGCCGGCCTCACGCACGAGCTCAACAATCCCGCCGCCGCGGCCGTCCGCGCCACCTCGTCGTTGCGCGAGCGGGTCGCCGGCATGCGCCACAAGCTCGCTTTGATCGCAGCCGGGCCGTATGACCGGGCCACCCTGGAAGTCCTGATCCACCTACAGGAAGACGCGGTCGAACACGTGGCCAAGGCGCCGGACCTGTCGCCGATCGAGGCCACCGACCGTGAGGACCAGCTCTCGGAATGGCTCGACGCCCACGGCGTGGGCAATAGCTGGAGCTTGGCGCCGATCTTCGTGCAGGCCGGGCTCGAGGAGAGCTTTCTGGACAACGTGGTTGCCACAGTGAACGGCGACACGCTCGAAGGCGCGATGCACTGGCTGAGCTACACCCTGGAAACCGAGCTGCTGATGAACGAGATCCAGGATTCGACGACCCGGGTGTCCACCCTCGTGGCGGCGGCGAAGCAGTACTCCCAAATGGATCGGGCCCCGTATCAGGTCGTGGACGTGCACGAGCTGCTGGACAGCACCTTGCTCATGATGGGCCGCAAGCTGTCCAGCGGGATCACCGTGGTGAAGGACTACGACCGGGAGCTGCCGTCCATCCCCGCGTACGCGGCCGAGCTCAACCAGGTATGGACCAACCTGATCGACAACGCGATCGGGGCGATGGGTGATACCGGCACGTTGACGGTTCGCACGGCGCGAGACAGGGAGCAGCTGCTGGTCGAGATCGGCGATACCGGCGCCGGCGTCCCCGAAGCGATCCGCGCGCGAATCTTCGAGCCGTTCTTCACCACCAAACCATTCGGCGAAGGCACCGGCCTGGGCTTGGACATTTCCTGGCGAATCATCGTCAACAAGCATCACGGGGATCTGCGGGTGGAATCGGCGCCGGGCAACACCCGGTTCCAGGTCCGGTTGCCGCTGGTGGCGCCGGAGCGGACGCCGGAAGGGATGGCGGTGCCGACCGGCATTGCCCAACCCGAGGCGACCAGCGAACTAACGAACTAACGAGCTAGCGAACAAAGGGGCCAAGCATGACTGAAGTCGTCGGCATCGACCCGAATGTGCCGCCGAGCGGGACGGGTTGCATGGAATGCCTGGCCGCAGACGGCTGGTGGCTACATTTGCGCCGGTGCACGCAGTGCGGGCATATCGGCTGTTGCGATACATCTCCGTCCCAGCACGCCACCGCACACGCACACAGCAGTGGGCATCCGATCATCACCAGCTTCGAACCGGGCGAGAACTGGTTCTGGAACTACCGGACCGAGGAGTTCTACGACGGGCCGATCCTGGCTGACCCGGAGCACCACCCACTCGATCAGCCCACGCCGGGGCCGGCCGGGCAGGTCCCACCAGACTGGAAATCCCACTTGCACTAAAGGGTCACATTCAAACGGGTAGGCCTTTTCACATCGAGGTTACTGGGCTTAGTCTCCTGTCATTCGTCATTGTGTACGGCGTGATTCCCCCACCCGCGATAACGGTGAAAGGCGAGGCTCGAATATGGCGCTAGACGAGGCAACGGCAGGATTTTTGGCTTCGATGGCCGAAGGCGGCGGCAAGCCGCTGCACGAGATGCAACCCGATGAGGCACGCGCACTTGGCCCGATGCTGATGGAGCTTTCCGGTCCCGGCCCAGAAGTGACCAGTGTCGCCGAGGAGAACCTGACCGCTTGGGACGGCGGCTCGTTCCGCGTCCGGACCCTGATTCCTGACGGCACCGTCAAGGGCGTTTTCGTCTATTACCACGGCGGCGGCTGGGTCATTGGTGACATCGATCAGTACGACGGGCTTGGTCGCGAGCTGGCGAACCGAACAGGCTGCGCCGTGGTTCTCGTGGATTACCGCAAGGCTCCGGAAAATCAATATCCCGCCGCGGTCGAGGATTCCTGGACCGCGCTGAACTGGGTGGCCGGGCGGGTGCGCGACATCGCGGGCGCCGAGGTGCCGTTGATCGTCGGCGGTGACAGTGCCGGTGGCAACCTGGCCGCGATCATGGCTCAGCGCTCGCGGGATCGCTCTGGACCGGCAATTGCTTTGCAGGTGCTGGTTTACCCGGTCACCGACGCCGACTTGGACAACGGGTCCTACAGCGATCCGGCCAACCAGCTGATGTTGAGCCGGGATTCCATGGTCTGGTTCTGGGATTACTACGTGCCGGACAAATCGGCCCGTTCGGAGCCGGACGCCTCACCGGCGCAGGCCAAAGACCTCTCGGGATTGCCGCCCGCGGTGGTGTTGACGGCCGAGCACGACGTATTGCGCGAGGAGGGCGAGGCGTACGCAAGTGCGCTGGAGTCCGCGGGCGTCCCGACCCAGTCACGTCGATTCCCGGGTCAGATGCACGGCTTTTTCTCGATGGTCAACATCCTGCCTGGCGCCGCAACTGGGATGGACTACGTCAGCGAGGCCGTCAATGAGCGGTTGGCTACTCTGAAGTAAACGCCCGAACCCGCGCCGCGCCGGTGGGTGCGACGCTCGAAACGGTTCACGGTTCACGGTTCACGGTTCACCGGGCGCCGGGCGCCGGTGCCGCTACTTTGCTAGCGACACCGGCGCTATTCGGTTATTGCGCAAATGCTCATAAACAACCGAGGTTCGGACGTCGGCAATCTCGGCGCGCTCGGTGAGCTTGTCGATCACGAAGGCGTACAGGCTCTCGGTGTCCGGCACCGCGACGTGGATCAAGAAGTCCTCGTTGCCGGACGTGACGAATACGCCGAGGGTGTCGGGCAACG
>JAOPUZ010000013.1 GCA_025966315.1 Frankiales bacterium
GGCAAGACCAGCTAGCTACCGCTGCCACCAGGTCAGCGTATTGAGCACGCACATCAAGGAGAGCGGTCGTGGCAGGTGGTAACGCGATCCGGGGCAGCCGGGTCGGCGCTGGGCCAATGGGTGAGAACGAACGCGGCGAATCCGCGGCCCGACAGTTCATTTCCTTCTTCTGCGCGAACGGCCATGAGACAACGCCCGCTTTCGCCGCCGAGGCCGACATTCCCGATACCTGGGACTGCCCGCGGTGCGGCTACCCCGCCGGCCAGGAGTCAGCGACTCCGCCATCGGCGCCGCGGAATGAGCCCTACAAGACACACTTGGCCTACGTGAAGGAACGCCGGACCGATGCCGACGGCGACGCGATCCTGGAAGAGGCGTTGACCCGGTTGCGGGCCCGTCGCGGCGAGAATTAAGGCCTCACGCAGCGACTCAGCGCTCCGCAAGTCGAGCCACTCAGGCCAGTTCGGCGGCTGCGTCCTGATCGACCAGCCAGAGCGTGCGTACTTGGCCCCGCGGACCGGCCGAAGGAACCTGCACTCGATCCGCACCGCTCCACGCCATGGCCACGGCATCGGCCTTACCCGCGCCGGAGGCCACGAACCAGATCTCACGCGCCACGGCGATGCCGTCGAAGCTGAGCGACAATCGCGTCGGTGGTGGCTTGGGAGAGTTCCGTATCCCGATCACCGGGCCGGATTCGTCGAACACGCCCGAGTGCTCCGGGAACAGCGACGCGCAGTGGCCGTCCGGGCCGACGCCCAACAGGACTACGTCGAAACTCGGAATCCCTTGTGAATTCGAGTCATCCGGCCGGCGCGCGTGCCGCAACTGCGCCGTGTAGTCGGCCACGGCCGCGTCGAGGTCATCGCCGAAAATGCCGTCACTGGCCGGCATCGGGAATCGCTGCGCGTGCGAGAACGGCTCGTGGTCGAAAAGGATCTTGTTGGCCGGGCCGTCGTTGCGATCGGCCGAGTCGGCCGGCACGAAGCGTTCATCGCCCCAGAACACGTCGACCCTGGACCAATCGACGGGGCCGCCGCCCGGTGCCTCAGCCAGCTCGTGCCAGATCGACTCCATGATGCTGCCCGCGGTCAACGTCAGGGCAGCACGTCCGTGTTGTTCTTGCGCCACCGCCAGCGTGGACAGCACTCGAGCGGCCGTGTCACGGGCCAGCTGACCGGCATCGGGGTGGACGAGAAGTTCTGGCACAGCGTTCATGATTCAGCGCTCCTGATCGGCCATGGCGGGATCGTGCCAGATGTGCTTGCGCACTGACCCGCGCGAGTTGAGATCCCGCTGCCCGGACACCGCGCCCAGTGCTTCGCCGTACGGTTCGTCGGCGTCCAGGCGGCGCAGTTCCTCGGCCAACAGGCTGCCGGTACTGCGATGCGGGAACGGCGCGATCGTGTCCATCTGGCCGGGGCGTCGCATGACCAGCTTGTAACCCTCGTTGCTCATCTGCACGCTGTGCCCGTCCTGGAACGACACCGCGACCGACGAGATGTACCGGCCCTCGGCCCGTTCCACCGGCACATAGATGCCTAGCCGGGACGACAGCCAGCCGGCCAGTAGTTGGGCGGACGGGTCCACCGGGTTCCCGTAGACGATCACCGAACTGGCGGGGGATGAGGCGGTGTCGAACGCGGAGGCCAGCGCGGCCCGCCACGGGGTGATCACCGTCCACGTCAGGTCGGTGTCACCGGGCGCGAAGTCGGTGGCTCGTAGTTGCAGCGAGGCCGCTGGATCCGAATCGCGAATCACGTTGGTGATGCGGCGATCAGCGAACACGCCCAGCGGATCATAGGCAATCGTCTTGGGGGTCTCGGAATACCACCATGCGACCACCGGGGCGTCCGGGGCTAGCAGCGGCAGGGTCACCGATTCCGCGTGCAGGGCCAGACGTCCGAACATCCGCAGTACCACGGCCTCGCCCGGCCCAAGCCGTCCACCGATCGACACCTCGGCGTCCAGGCGCGGCACCGGAGCGTCGATGTTGTGCCGCAGCACCATGATCACCCGCATCGGGTGCTTGGCCGAAGCCGTGACGACAGCAGCTTCGACGTCGGCCGTGTCCTTTTCTTCGAGGACGACGACCAGGGTCAACGCCAAGCCGCTGGTGACGGCCCCGCCCGATCGGCGCTCCGCGGCCAGCGCCTGCACGACGGCCGTCCCGGTGGTGTCCCACAGTGTTGTCATCTGCTGCCTCCGTCGCGATCAGTGGCCGTTGGACGGCCCGCCATTCCGCCGCCAGCCAGCCATCCGCTCGCCGCCGGGGCGCTGCTGGTCGAGCTACTCACGGACGGCGCCAGCTTCGGCCGTCGCGGGCAAGCATGTTGTCCGAGCCCTTGGGGCCCCACTCACCAGCGCGGTACGGCTCCGGCTCCTGCTCCTGCCAGAACGCCTCCAGCGGATCGATGACCCGCCAGGACGCTTCGACCTCTTCGTTGCGCGGGAACAGCGTGGCGTCGCCGAGCATCACGTCCAGGATCAGCCGTTCGTACGCTTCCGGGCTCGCCTCGGTGAACGCTTCGCCGTACAGGAAGTCCATCGACACGTCGCGAACTTCCATCATCGAGCCCGGCACCTTCGAGCCGAACTTGAGCGTGACGCCCTCGTCGGGCTGCACCCGGATGACCAGCTGGTTATGGCCTAATTCCTCGGTGTCGGTATGGCTGAACGGAAGGTGCGGGGCTTTCTTGAACAGCACCGCGATCTCGGTGACCCGCCGCGGCAACCGCTTACCCGTCCGTACGTAGAACGGGACGCCGGCCCACCGCCGGGTGTCGATGCCCAGCCGGACGGCCGCGTAGCTTTCGGTCTTCGAGTCCGCCGGCACGCCTTCCTCGGCGCGGTAGCCGCGGACCCGCTCGCCGGCCAGCCAGCCCTGCTCGTACTGACCGCGCACCGCATAGGCGCTCAGATCGGCGGGCAGCGTGATTGCCCGCAGCACCTTCAACTTCTCGGTACGGATGGCGTCCGCGGTGAATTCGACCGGTTCTTCCATGGCGGTCAGCGCAAGCAGCTGCAACAGGTGATTCTGCAGCACGTCGCGGGCCGCACCGGTGGCGTCATAGAAGCCGGCTCGGCCGGCGATGCCGACATCCTCGGCCATCGTGATCTGCACCGAGTCTACGTAGTTGGCGTTCCAGACCGGCTCGAACAGCTGATTCGCAAAGCGCAGGGCCATCAGGTTCTGCACGGTCTCTTTGCCGAGATAGTGGTCGATCCGGAACACGTCGTCGGCAGTGAACACATCGTCGACCAAGGTGTTCAATGCCTTGGCGCTGGGCAGGTCGTGCCCGAAGGGCTTCTCGACGACGACCCGGCGCCAGCCGCCCGCGGTGCTGTTGTCGGCCATCCGGGTGCGTTCCATCTGCTTGAGCACCACCGGGAACATCGTCGGCGGGATGGACAGGTAGAACGCCGCGTTGCCTTTGATGCCATGGCTCGCTCGCAGCTCCTCCAGCGTCGAGGCAAGTTGGTCGAAGGCCATGTCGTCGTCGAACGAACCGGCCACGAACTTGATGTTGCCCGACAGCCGCTCCCAGACCTCTTCGTCCCATCCGGTGCGGGCGTGCTCCTTCGCGGCCTTGCGGGCCAGCGACTCGAAATCGCCGTCACCCCAGTCGCGGCGGGCAAAACCGAGCAAGGCGAAGTCGGCCGGCAGCAGACCTCGGTTGGCGAGGTCGTAGATGGCTGGCAGCAGCTTCTTGCGGGACAGGTCGCCAGTCACGCCGAACACGACCAACGCGCACGGCTCCGGGACGCGCGGCAAGCGCCGGTCGCCCGGATCACGCAGCGGGTTGGACCGCTGCGTTCGCGGCATCGTAGGACCGTCACCGGCCGAAATCGCCTCGGACTGATTCGCCTCAGCCTGGTTGTCGACGACGCTCACGTGCGCTCCTCGCGGTTCACAGGGCCTGGGTTAGAGGGCCTGCAGTAGCTGGCTGAGACCGGCAGCGCGCTCGCTGAGGTGCAGGCGCAGGACCGGTCGTCCGTGATCAGCTAACACCGCCGCGTCGCCCTTGGCCTGAGCGGCCTGCAGCACGGCGAAGGTGTACGGCCGATCTGGGATGGTCAGGTCCTCGGTGACGTCAGCGGTGATCTGCAGGAACACCCCATTGGGATGTCCACCCTTGTGGTACTGACCGGTCGAATGCAGGAAGCGCGGACCCCAGCCGAACGTGGTCTGGCAACCGGTGCGGCGAGCAATCGCGGCCCGCAACGCGGTGGCCTCGGTGTCGACCAGGCGGTTCAGGTAGGCCTGGACCGAGACGTAGCCGAGCTCGGGCAACTGAGCTAGGAAGGCGGTCAGCAGATCGGCCAGTGACCCCGGCGAGCCCGCATCGAAACCGGCCACCCGCGCAGCGATCAGGCCATCGGTCAGCACCGCCGGGTCGGCCGGCGCGTCACCACTGGCGTCCAGCAGCGCACGCGCCTGCTTCTTCGCTTCCTCGACATTGGGCTGGTCGAAGGGATTGATACCGATCAACCGCCCGGCCACCGCGGTCGCGTACTCCCACATCAGGATCTGGGCACCGAGCGGACCGCCAACCGCGACACCCCAGCCGGACGCCGGCGCGTAGCCGGCATCCGCGGCGCCATCGGCGGTGAGCTGGACCAGGATTGCGTCTTGTTTAGCGTCGGCAAAGCCGGGCGCGTCGGCGGACTCGACGACCACGGGCAGCAATCCGCGCCCGTCCTTGCCGGTCGATTCGGCAATGAGCTGCTCGGCCCAGTCGCCGAATCCGCGGATCGAGGTGCCCAGGTCGGCGAACACGACCTTGTCCGATCCGGCGTTGTGAGCTAATCCCAACAGGGCGCCCAATCGCAGTCCGGCGTTCTGTACATCGTCCGAGCCGAGGGCCGCGGTAACCGAGCCGGCGTCATCGAGCAGGGCGCCGAGGTCGACCCCGGCCAGCCCCGCTGGCACCAGGCCGAAAGCGGTCAGCGCGCTGTACCGGCCGCCGACGTGCGGATCGGCCAGGAACACCTTGCGATACCCGGCCTCGGCCGATGCCTTGGCCAGCGGCGAGCCGGGATCGGTGACGATGACGATGCGCTGGGCGGCGTCAATGCCCTGATCGGTAAAGGCCTTTTCGAATACCCGGCGGTGCGAGTCGGTCTCGACGGTGCCACCGGACTTGCTCGACACGACAACCACCGTCCGGGACAGATCGCCGGCCAACGCCAGCCGGACCTGGCCGGCATCGGTGGTGTCCAGCGTGACGAGGTCGACGCCGGCGGTCGCGCAGATCACTTCGGGAGCGAGCGAGCTGCCACCCATCCCGGCCAGGACCACCCGGTCGACGCCCTCGCCGAGCAGCTCGGCGCGCAGGCCCTCGATCTCGGGGACCAGGGGTCGGGACGAGTCGGCCAGACTCACCCATGACAGTCGGATGGCGGATTCGGGCTCAGCGTCCGGACCCCACAGCGTCGGGTCCTGTCCGGCAATCCGGCTGGCGACCCGATCGGCCACCAACTTTTCGACGGCGCCGGCATAGCTCTCAGCTTCGGGATAGGCGAACTGCAGTCGGAGCGGACCGGTCTGGGTCCCGGCCAATCCCGTGCCGCCCGCTGAGGTCACTTCTTTGCCTCGGCGTCCAGTTCGCGCTGAACGCCTTCGAGCAGCACCGTCCAGGAGTCCATGAACTTCTGGACGCCCTCAGTTTCGAGTAGTTCGGTGACCTCGTCGATCTCGATGCCCAGCCCGGCGAGATCGGCGAACAGCTGGCGGGCCTCGTCGTAGCCGGTGTTGGCGGTCGGGCCGGCGATGACGCCGTGACTGGCGGTGGCCTCCAGCGTCGCCTCTGGCATCGTGTTGACCGTGTTGGGCGCGACCAATTCAGTGACGTACATGGTGTCGTCATAAGCCGGGTCCTTGACGCCGGTCGAAGCCCACAACGGGCGCTGCGGGTGCGCGCCGGCCGACTCCAGGGCGGCCCAGCGCGGCCCGGCGAAGGTGGTTTCGAATGCTTCGTAGGCCAGCCGCGCGTTGGCGATGCCGGCCTTGCCGCGAACGGCTCGAGCCTCGTCGTTGCCGATCTTGTCCAGGCGCTGGTCGACCTCGGTGTCCACTCGGGACACGAAGAACGAGGCCACCGAGCGAATCGTCGACAGGTCGACACCCGCGTCGCGCGCCTGTTCGAGGCCGGCCAGGTAGGCCTCCATGACGGCGCGGTGCCGCTCGATCGAGAAGATCAGCGTCACGTTCACGCTGATGCCGCCGGCCGTCGCCGCGGTGATGGCGCCGAGGCCAGCCAGCGTGGCCGGAATCTTGATCATGACGTTCGGACGATCGACCAGCCACCACAACGCCTTGGCCTCCGCGGTGGTGCGGTCGGTTTCGTGGGCGATCCGCGGATCGACCTCGATCGACACGCGGCCGTCTTGGCCGTCGGTGGCGTCATAGACGGGTCGCATCACGTCACAACCCCAGCGGATGTCGTAGGAGGTGATCAGGCGAACCGCTTCTTCGAGCTTGATGTCGCGGGCGATCAGGTCGCGCAGCTGTTCCTGGTAGGCATCCCCCTGCTCCAGAGCCTTCTGGAAGATCGACGGGTTGCTGGTCACGCCTACGACGTGCTTCTCGTCGATCAGCTTCTTGAGGTTGCCGGTGGTGAGTCGCTCGCGGCTGATGTCATCAAGCCAAATGGAGACACCCTGCGCCGACAAATCGGCTAGTGCGTCGCTCATGTCTGTCTCCTTCGTCCGTTCGCTGAGCCGGCCCGATCCGGACCGGGAAGTCATTGCTGGTAGCGGAACTGAATCGGTCTCAGTTACCGGTCGTGGTGCCGGTTATCTCGCCCACTCGCTCCAAGGACGCATGCGCGGCGGCGACGACTCGGTCCGGCGTGAAGCCGAACTGCTCGAAAAGCACGCCGACGGCAGCGCTCGCCCCGAAGTGGTCGATGGCCACGATCTCACCGGCTTCGCCGACGACCTCGCGCCAGCCCATCGGGACGGCAGCCTCGACGCTGACGCGGGCCTTCACGGCCGGGGGCAGGACGTGCTGCTGGTAGGCGCGATCTTGGGCGTAGAACCATTCGACGCACGGCATCGACACGACCCGGGTCGGCGTGCCCTCGGCCTCGAGCCGTTCGCGGGCGGTGAGGGCCAGCGAAACCTCGGAACCAGTGGCGATCAAGATCACCTGCGGCAAGCCGGCCGATGCTTCTTCCAGGATGTAGGCGCCCTTGTCGGCGTCCACCACCTTGGCCGGATCGAGCACCGGCAGGCCCTGCCGGGACAGGGCCAGGCCGGCCGGCCGGTCGGTGTGTTCGAGCACGGTTCGCCAGACCACGGCGGTCTCGTTGGCGTCGGCCGGCCGCACCACATCGAGTCCGGGAATGGCGCGCAGTGCCGCCAGCTGTTCGATCGGCTGGTGCGTCGGGCCGTCTTCGCCCAACCCGATCGAATCGTGCGTCCACACGTAGGTCACCGGCAGCTTCATGAGCGCGGCCAGCCGAACCGGCGGACGCATGTAGTCGCTGAAGACCAGGAAGGTGCCGCCGTACACGCGGGTACCGCCGTGCAGGGTGATGCCGTTCATGATCGAACCCATGGCGTGCTCGCGGATCCCGAAGTGCAAGGTGCGTCCGTACGGACCGCCCGGCCACTCCTTGGTCTGCCGGCTGGCCGGAACGAAGCTCGGCTCGCCTTCCATCGTCGTGTTGTTGCTCTCAGCGAGGTCGGCCGAACCACCCCAGAGTTCGGGCAGCACGCCGGCCAGCGCGCTCAGCACCTTGCCCGAGGCGGCCCGGGTCGCCATCGAGTTCGGCTTGCCGTCCTTCTCGGTGTCGAACGTGGGCAGCGATTCCGCCCACCCGGCGGGCAACTCGCGCTTGATCATGCGGTCCAGCAATGCCTTGCCCGAGGTGTTGGCCGCGGCCCAGGCATCGAAGCCGGGCTGCCAGGCTTCACGAGCCTCGCGGCCACGCTGGACGACCGCGCGCGTATGGGTCAGCACCTCGTCGTCCACGGCGAAGTGCACGTCCGGGTTGAAGCCGAGAATCTCTTTGGTGGCCCGGACCTCGTCCTCACCCAGCGCCGAACCATGCGCCTTGCCGGTGTTCTGCTTCGTCGGCGCGGGCCAGCCGATGATCGTGCGTACCGCGATGAAGGAGGGCCGATCGGTCTCAGCCTTCGCCGCGGCCAGCGCCTGCCCGATCGCGACGACGTCCTCACCGGAGTCGACGTACTGGGTGTGCCAGCCGTACGCCTCGTAACGCTTGAGAACGTCTTCGGAGAAGGCGATGTTGGTGTCGTCCTCGATGGAGATGTGGTTGTCGTCCCAGATCAAGGTGAGGTTGCCGAGCTGCTGATGGCCGGCCAGGCTCGACGCCTCGCCGGAGACGCCTTCTTCGAGGCAGCCGTCGCCGCAGATCACGTAGATCTGGTGATCGAACACCGAGTCGCCGGGTGCGGGATCCGGGTCGAGCAGGCCACGCTCGCGGCGCGAGGCCATCGCCATGCCGACGCCGTTGCCCACGCCTTGCCCGAGCGGCCCGGTGGTGGTCTCGACCCCGATGGTGTGGCCGTGTTCGGGGTGACCCGGCGTCAGCGATCCCCAGGTCCGCAGCGCCTTCAGGTCATCGACTTCCAGGCCGTACCCGCTGAGGAAGAGCTGGCAGTACAGCGTCAACGACGAGTGGCCGTTGGACAGGATGAACCGGTCCCGGGCAATCCAGTTCGGGTCGGTGGGGTCGTGTCGCATCACCTTCTGGAAGAGCAGGTACGCCAACGGCGCCAAGCTCATCGCGGTGCCGGGGTGACCGTTGCCGACCTTCTGGACGGCGTCGGCAGCCAACAACCGCGCGGTGTCGACGGCCTTGCTGTCAAGGTCCGTCCACCACTTCGGGTGCTTCTGAACGACGTCGGTCGAGGTCTGTGCCATTGGTGCGCTCCTGCTCTGCCGTTCATTCAACTTGTGATCACTCGTTGGCTCAGTGACGTTGTGAACTTCAACTGGATTCGAATTTTGCGAGCCGCCAGTTCCGCGGCGCCACCGGTTCGGAGGCACTGTGAAACGGTCAATCTGTACCCGTGTGAGAGTAATCGCTTTCGCTGGACGCGGCGTGCGGTGGGTGGGCTGTTTGACCGCATCCGGAACGACTGTTGTCGAGCGCATCACCTCGGCGTACAGGCGGATACGCCGGCTGTTCTCCGGCGGTTACCCTGTGGGGCGTGACGCAGACGCCAGTCGCTGGAGACGCAATCGCCGCCGGTGACGTCCGGCCTCGGACGGCTGGCACGATCGTGGCTGCGTACGTGGCGCTGACCAAGCCCAGGATCATCGAGTTGCTGCTGGTCACCACGGTTCCGGCGATGATCCTGGCCGCGAGTGGCCTACCCCGCTGGCAGACGGTGGTGGCCACGCTGATCGGCGGCACGCTGGCCGCAGGCAGCGCGAATGCTCTCAACTGCTTCATAGATCGCGATATCGACGCGGTGATGCGACGTACCGGCCATCGGCCGCTGGCTCGTCAGGACGTCTCGCCCAACGGTGCGCTGGTATTCGGGTGGGCCTTGGGCATCATCTCGGTGCTCTCGATGGGCCTGGCCACCAACTGGCTCGCCGCCGGGTTGACCGCATTGGCGATCGCCTTCTACGTGATCGTCTACACGATGGTGCTCAAGCGCCGTACCTCGCAGAACATCGTCTGGGGTGGCGCGGCCGGCTGCATGCCCGTCCTGATCGGCTGGGCTGCGGTCACCGATTCGCTGGCCTGGGCGCCGGTGGTGCTGTTCGCAATCGTGTTTTTCTGGACGCCGCCGCACTTCTGGGCCTTGGCCATCCGCTATCGCGAGGACTACGCGCGGGCCGGGGTGCCGATGCTGCCGGTGGTGGCCACGCCGGTCCAGGTCGTCCGCCAGATCGTCGGCTACTCCTACCTGACCGTGATCGCGTCGCTGGTGCTCTGGCCGCTGGCCACGGGCTGGCTCTACGGTGTGCTCGCCATCGGTGCCGGGGCCGCGTTGCTGGTCGAGGCCCACCGGCTGCTCGCCGCGGTGACCGCCGGTGGCGAAGGCAAGCCGATGCGGCTGTTCCACCTGTCCAACAGCTACCTGGCTTTCGTCTTCGTCGCCGTCGCCGTGGACACCTTCGTTCGCTGAGCTCGCCGGCCTGAGTCGGGCTTAGTCGGCCTGAGGGGACTGAGTCAGCCTCAGCCTCAGTCGGCGATGGTGAACGGCACGTGCACCGGAGTAGCCACCGTCAGGGTGCCGGCCGGGGTGTACATGCTCCCCGAATAAGCGAGCGTGCCATGCGTCAGATCCGCGGGTACATCGATCACGTCGTCGACCTCATGAACCTGGTCGGCAGCGGCATTGCGGGCCTGACCTTCACCGCCGCTCCAGCTTGCACTGAGCAGGGCCGACTCTGCCCCGTACGCCTCTTTGTCGCCGGTCAGGCGCACCGTGGCCATCACATGCAGCAACGCTCGGGACGGCGAACTCGCATGCGTCCCGTCGCCGCCCCAGTAGCTCAGCGACAGCGAGGTGAAGGTCACCTTCCCGCTCGTCAGTCCGGCGGCACCGGTCGCACCCTTCACTTGGACGGTGACATCGCGAGTCAAATTGAGCGCGCAGTTGCGGTTGCTGCGCGAGGCCAGCTGCGGGTTGCCTCCGTCGGGCTGCCCGGTCTGCAGTGACAGCGATTGTTCGGTGTCCGAATCCTGCAGAACCAGGTCAGTGGCAACGCTCAGCTGGGCACCGCCGGCGTCGTCGGACGTCACCCCCGCCTGCGGCACAGAGGTCACCACGTAGTCGTCGGTGACCACGAGTGGGCCACGTTTGGTGGTCCCGACCCGAAGGAACAGCTGCGGTGGCGCCGCGCCTTTCTCACCGGCGATCGGCGCCAACCGGAACGCCAGCAAACGGCGGCCGGCGGGAGCGGACCGGGTCTGATCCCCGGACCCGTAGCGCTCCACGAAACCGAAGGACTCCAGCCGGACGCCGGACGTAGGTCCGATCATCACGGCATCGGCGGGCGCCTTCTTGATCGGGGAGCCGACGGTGGCGGTGCGGGTCAACACGTCCGCGACCGCGGGCGGCGCGGGCGGCAGCGTCAAGCCACCGGAACCGGCGGGTGGGCGAAGGCCATCCGGCCGGACGAAGCGCCCGCCGGGCTGGCCGCTGGCGATCTCGCTGGTCGACGAGTTGCCGGCAACGGCAAGCCGGACCATTCCGGAGGCCTGCACGACCGAGCTGAGCCGGAACGTCACGTACTGGAACTGGCTGTCACCGTCCAGGAAGAGCGCCGGGCCACAGCCCAGTTGATCGCTCACCACCACCGGTTGGCTGGGAGCAACGCTCGCGGCCAGGAAATAGCACCTGGCAGCGCTGGCCTCAACTCCGTGCCGCTGAGCCACCAGCGCCGATAATTGTTGTTCGGCTTCGGCCAGCGGCCGCATCGGCTGGTCCACTCGATGACCCTGGTAGACCACGGTGCGAAGGTGCGGCCGCTGCCACACCGACCAAGCGGCGACGGCCAGCGTTGCCGTCAGCACGACGGCGAGGATGCGGATGACGATCAGCCGGCGGCCGCTTCGCGGGGCCGCGCGTCGCGCCGATCTGGTCCGCCGTGCCACGTGGTCGTCTCCTCCGTTCGTCTCACGGTTGTCTGGGCAAAGGGTAGGGGAGCACGCTGGGTAGCTCCTCATAATCGCTACGTGTATGGGGCCGGCGAAAGCGAACTGTCCCGGCTCTGCTGGCAGCGCCCGTACGATCGGTCGGTGACCAGCGCTGCGAACATCGCCTTCGCGACCTGTGACAAATTGGCCGGCCAAGAACTCGACGAGGATCGTTTGCTCTACGAAGCGGCCCGCCGAGCCGGCCTGTCGCCGCGGACCGTGTCCTGGTCGGACCCGACCGTCGACTGGGACGAATTCGATCTCACGTTGATCCGTTCCACCTGGGACTACACGCTGCGCCGCTCCGAGTTTCTCGATTGGCTGCACCGGGTGCCGCGGCTGCACAACCCAGCCTCGGTCGTCGCGCCCAACACCGACAAGGGCTACCTGGCCGAGCTGTCCCAGGCCGGGATTCCGATCGTCCCCACCGTCTTCGCCGCTCCCAACGAGCCGTTAGCCCTGCCCACCGCCGGCGAGTACGTCCTCAAGCCAACGGTGGGAGCGGGCTCTCGCGGTGCCGGCCGGTTCGACGCCGACCGGGACGGAGAGCAGGAACGAGCACGTGCGCATACCGCACAACTGCACCGGCTCGGACGGACCGTGATGCTGCAGCCGTATTTGGACCAGATCGATCAGCTCGGCGAAACCGCGCTGATCTTCATCGACGGTGAGTTCAGCCACGCTGCCCGCAAGGGCCGGATGCTAGCTGAGGGCACCGGCTACGCCGCCGACGGCGACGCGCTGTTCCTCGAGGAGCAGCTCTCGGCGGCGACACCGACCGAACCCGAACTCCGGCTGGCCGAACAGGTCCTGGCGGAGCTCTCGAGGTCGGTGGCGGACGCGCTGCTGTACGCCCGCATCGACCTGCTGCCGAGTGCGCGTGGACCCTTGCTCGGCGAGGCGGAATTGACCGAGCCGTCCCTCTTCCTGCCGTTCGCGCCGGCCGGCGCCGCCGCCGCGGACCGCCTGGTCGCCGCCGTCGTGCGCCGGGCTCGACCGCAGACCCGGGTCGGCTGAGCGCGTGCCGCCAGAACGTCACTCGGTGCTCAGCGAGGCTGATCGAGAACGCATCCGTGCGCTGCGCAAGATGAAGGCCATCGCCGGCGGCGGGTTGCTGATCGCCGCGGCGCTCTTCATCGTCAGTGCCACCGCCGGCGGCGGCCACAGCGGTTGGGCGTACCTGCAAGCCGCCAGCGAGGCGGCCATGGTCGGCGGGCTCGCAGACTGGTTCGCGGTGACGGCGTTGTTCCGCCGTCCACTCGGACTGCCGATCCCGCACACCGCGATCATCCCGCGCAAGAAGGACCAGATCGGGGCCAGCCTCGGGGACTTCGTCCAGCAGAACTTCCTCACTCGAGAGGTGGTCGCGCCGCGCGTAGCCGCCGCGCGGATCCCGTATCGAGTCGGCGACTGGCTCGCCGCACCCGGGCGTTCGGAGCAACTCTCGGCCGAGCTGGCGACCGCGCTGACCGGCGCCCAGACGGTGCTAGGCGATGACGAGATCCGCGCCGCGCTGGAACGTTTCGTCGATGATCAGCTGCACCGGCTGCCCGCCGCCCCGCTGCTGGCCAAGGTGATCGACCTCGTCGTCGAGGGCGGCCAGCATCAGATCCTGCTCGGGCACGGCCTGCGCGCGGCGATGCGCTTCCTGGAGGACAACCGCGACTTGTTCCGGCAGCGGGTGTCGCAGGAATCCCCGGACTGGGTGCCGAACTGGGTCGACGAGCGCCTGTTCACGAAGATGTTCGTGGGCGTCCAGAACTTCCTCGCCGATGTCGTAGCCGATGAGGATCACCCGTTGCGGCGGGAGTTCGACCAGCGGCTGCGCGACTACGCCCTGCGGCTACGGCAGGACCCGACCGCGGCGGCGGCAGTGGACCGGTTCAAGAACGACCTGCTCGACCACCCGGCCGTGCGCGGCGCGATCGGATCGCTCTGGGCCCCCCTGAAAGAGACCGTGCTGGCCGCGGCGGCGAACCCCGACTCCGAACTTCGCCGAGTGGTCGCCTCGGTCGTGCGGCAGGTCGGCACGACTTTGCGCGACGACCCCATCCTGCAAGCCAAATGTGATCGCTGGGTCAGCGGCGTCATGGACCATGTGCTGGCGCACTATTCGGACGAGATCACCGGCGTCATCACCCAGACCGTGGCCCGATGGGACGCCGAATCGACCTCGCGCCGACTGGAACTACAGGTGGGTCGGGATCTGCAGTTCATTCGCATCAACGGCACCGTGGTCGGCGCGATCGTCGGCCTGATCATCTTCAGCGTCGGGCGCGTGCTGTGACCGCGACGAGCCGCGAGGCCGATACCCGCCGGCCGCACGGCGGGCGCCGGCTGTTGATCTGGCTGCTGATTGTGCTGCTGCTCCTGGTCCTGGTGGATCGCGGCAGCGCGATCGCCGCCGGGCAGCTCACCGCACGCCGGCTGGAAAGCGGTCAGCAGCTCGATCGCCGGCCGGCCGTGCGATTCGGCGGTTTTCCGTTTCTCACCCAGCTCGCCGGACGAAACTTCACGGACGTGACCGTTCGTATCGACGGCTTGGTCGCGCAGGGCAACGACGGCTCGGTCCGGATCTCCCGGCTGGACGCAGAGCTGCAGGACGTCCGGTTCGGCGCCGGCTTCAAGACGGTGACCGCCGGACGCGGTACCGGCACGGCGCGCCTGAACTACGCCGATCTGTCCCGCGCGGTGGGCGCCACCGTGACCTATGGCGGGGCGGCCGGCCGGCTGAAGCTGACCGGCTCGGTCACCATCCTCGGTCAGAAGATCAGCGGAACCGTGAGCGCCGGCATTCGCGCCGACGGTGCCCGCGCGGTGTCGCTGCAGTCATTCCGGGCCGAGAGCACCGCCGGCGGCAACAGCGTCACCGTCCCGCAAGCCTTGGTCGACGCGGTGGCCGCGCGCTTCAACCGCCCGGTCATCCTCGACGGGCTGCCGAGCGGGCTGGCAATTCAGAGCGTCACGGCGGACCCGGAGGGGCTGGTCGTGGCCGTGGCCGGCACTGACGTCAGGCTGGATTGAGCGCGCCCGAGACGAGCTCAGCGGTCAGCTGGTAGGAACGCAAACGGGCCGGCAGATCGTAAACCTGGCTGGTGATCATGAGCTCGTCCACCGCGGTGCGCTCGATCAGCTCGTCCAGGTGGGCCGCCACCGAAGCCGGACCGCCGATGGCCTGACCTTTGCGGCGCTCGGTCACGAACTCCTGCTCGGGGCCGCTGAACTGGTATTCGGCCGCTTCGGCCGGCGTGGGCAGTGGGATCGGTGCGCCCATTCGTAGCCGCAGGAAGGACAGCGCACCCGGCTTGGCCAGGTAGTCGGCCTCCTCGTCGGTGTCGGCGCACACGACGTTCACGGCGATCATGGAGTGCGGTTCGGTCAACCACTGCGACGGCCGGAAGGACTGCCGGTAGATCGCCAGCGCGGGTTCGGTGTGCTCGGAAGAGAAATGGTGTGCGAAGGAGAACGGCAATCCGAGTTGGCCGGCCAGCTGCGCACTGAACAGGCTCGATCCCAACAGCCAGACCTCGGGCGGTTGCGCGGCCAACGGCACCGCGGCGAGCAACTTCGGATCGCCGGCCAGCAGACCCATCAGGTCGGCCAGCTCCTCCGGAAAGTCTTCGGCGGACAGGCCTTCCATCGTTCGGCGCAGGGCCAGCGCAGTCCGCTGATCCGCACCGGGGGCGCGCCCAATGCCCAGATCGATGCGACCCGGGTTGAGCGCGGCCAGCGTGCCGAACTGCTCGGCGATGACCAGCGGCGAATGGTTGGGCAGCATCACGCCACCAGAGCCGAGCCGGATCGTGGACGTCGCCGCGGCCAGATGCGCGATCAGCACGGCGGGCGACGAGCTGGCGATGGCCGGCATGTTGTGGTGCTCGGCCACCCAGAACCGGCGGTAGCCCCAGGCCTCGGCCTTGCGGGCCAGCTCGGTCGTGAAACGAAGGGCCTCGGTCGTATCGCGGCGGGAATCCACCGAGGCGAGGTCGAGAACAGAAAGCGGAATGTTCTTCACGTTACGTGCAACCCTTCAACTGGTCTCGATCTTCCGTCCGTGCTCACGCGCATCAGGACGACGATCGCCGCGATCCACAGCAGGCAGGCGCCCAGCATGTGCAAACCGACCAGCAGCGGCGGCACCCCGGTGAAGTACTGCGCGTACCCGATGCCGGCTTGGCCGACCTCGATCGCCACCAGCAGCCA
Source organism: Frankiales bacterium (assembly GCA_025966315.1). Taxonomy (GTDB): domain Bacteria; phylum Actinomycetota; class Actinomycetes; order Mycobacteriales; family Jatrophihabitantaceae; genus Jatrophihabitans_A. The sequence goes on from JAOPUZ010000013.1 coordinate 15,837, forward strand.
GACGGAGCGGCGAGCCACCCGGCCGGCGTCGATGACGTACACCAGCGCCAGCAGGCCCAGGGTCAACCCGATCAGGATCATCACCAGATCAGCGTGCAGCTGCGCCATCGAGGCGACGTTCAGGTCGTTCCGGTGCACTTTGCCGGAGGAATTCTTGTCGCCGGCGTGCGGACCGGCGCCGGTCACCACCGTGCCGGCGATCAGGACTGCGGCGCTGACCAGCACCAACGCCCGGGCCAACCAACGCAGCGCCAGCGACGCCGGGCCGGCCAGCACCGCGGTAGCGGCGAGCGGCGGGGACGGGTCGAGCCGGCGATACAGCACGACCGTCACCGCGATGATCCCGATCGACACCAGGAAGTGCAGCGAGACGACCCACGGATTCAGGTCGGTCTTGACGCTGATGCCACCGACGACGGCCTGAATCGGGATGATGCCGAGCGCCCAGCCGGCCAGCGTTCTTTCGCGGCGCTGAACCAAGGCGGCAACCAGGGTGACCAGCGCGACCAACCCGAGCAGGAAGGTCAACTGCCGGTTCGTGAACTCGATGATGCCGTGCACCGCGTAGGCCTTGGTCGGCGTGAGCGAACCGTCGGTGCAGGACGGCCAGGTCGGGCAGCCCAGGCCGGACGCGGTGAGGCGCACCGTGCCGCCGCCCACCACGATGACGACATTGGCGATCACCGAGGCGAGAGCCAGGCGGCGCAGCATTACCGGGCGGCCGAGCCAGCTCCGAGCCAGTCGCTGACCGAACGGTACGGACGTCGTCGTTGCCGTCATTCCCATCGGAACCATCGCGCCGCGGCCGGCAGTGCCACCGCCGCCCAGACCAGCAGGACCAGCCAGGCTCGCAGCGGCACACCGGCGCCGGCCTGCAGGACCTGGTGCAGGCCGTCCGACAAGGCGGCCGAGGGCAGGTACCGCAGGACGTCCCGAGCACCCTGCGGGTACTTGCTCAGCGGCACCGCGATGCCGCCACAGAACAGCAGGACCAGCCAGATCAGGTTTGCCGCGGCCAGCGTGATCTCGGCCCGGACGGTGCCGGCCAGCAGCAGGCCCAGGCCACCGAAGGTGAAGGTGCCCAGCACGATCAGCACGATCGCGAAGAGCGGGTCCCCCCGCGGCTGCCACCCGAGCAGGAAGCCGAGCGCGCAGATCAGGGCGGCCTGCACGATCTGTAACAGCAGTACGGCGCAGGTCTTGCCCAGCAGCAGCACCGATCGGGGCAGCGCGGTGGCACCGAGTCGCTTCAGTACCGCGTACTTGCGCTCGAAGCCGGTGCCGATCGCCAGCCCGGTGAAAGCAGCGCTCATGACCGCGAGCGCAAGGATCGAGGGCACCACGAAGTCGATCCGCCGGCAGTCCCCGGCACTGCAGTCCAGGGAGTAGAGCACCGGCAGGTTGAAGAAGAACTCCAGCAGCAACGGAATGACCAGGGTGAGGCCGACCTGTTCGCCGTTGCGCAGTAACAGCCGCAACTCCATCGCGGTCTGCCGCGCCAGCATCGCCCGCGTCGAGGCGGCGCCGGGCGCCGGCGTGAAGGTTGTCATCGGGCGGCTCGGCGCCGGCTGGTGGCCGGCGCTGTCTCCAGGTCGGCGGCAACCTCGTCAGTGGTGGTGCTGGTCAGCGACAGGAAGACGTCTTCGAGACTGCGGCGTCCGACGTTCAATCCCTCAGCCAGCACGTTGCGGCGAGCGCACCAGGTCGTCACCGCGGCCAGCAGGTCGGGCGTCACCGGCGCGGTGATCAGGTATTGCCCGGGGGCCGTCTCCTGAGCGCGGGCTGTGCCGGGCAGCGCGGCGACCAGGTCGGACAACGGCAAACCCGGCGGCGCGGTGAAGGTGATCCGGCCCTCCGCAGTGCCGCCGCGAGTCAGCTCGCTGGGACTGCCCTGGGCCACGATCCGGCCGGCGTTCATGACGATCACGTCGTCGGCCAGTTCCTCGGCCTCGTCGAGGTAATGGGTGGTGAGCACGACCGTGACACCGTCGCTGCGCAATTGCCGGATCAGCTCCCAGGTCGTCCGCCGGGCACGCGGATCCATTCCGGTGGTCGGCTCGTCCAGGAAGACCAACTCCGGCCGGCCGACCAGCGCCAGGGCCAGCGACAGGCGCTGTTGCTCGCCGCCGGACAGCCGCTTGACCGGCGTCCGGGCCACCTCGGCCAGCCCGACCCGCTCGAGCAACCAGCGCGCGTCCAGCGGGTGGCGGGCGTAACCGGCGAACAGTTCCAGTAATTCGGCCGCCCGCGCGGCGGTGTACCCGCCGACCCCGTCCTGCAGCATCACGCCGACGCGCGGCCGCAACGCCCGGGAATCGGCGATCGGGTCCAGCCCGAGGACCCGCACCGATCCGGCGTCCGGACGGCGGAATCCCTCGCAGGTTTCGATCGTCGTGGTCTTGCCGGCACCGTTGGTGCCCAGCAGGGCCAGCAGCCGACCGGCCGCCAGCGACCACGACACTTCGTCGACGGCGCGCCGTGAACCGTAGCTCTTTACGAGCTGGCGCACTTCGACCGCTGGGGCAGACACGCGATGAGTCTAGGTAGCCGCGCGATGAACGGCAGAGTCGCGGCGGTCGGCGCGTGACCAGTTCAACTTCGGGCGCCGGAGCCTCGGCGTTTCCAGACCGTCCGGGGCTAGACGGCTGACTTCACCGCGCTGCCGTAGGTCGGTACGTACTCCTGCTTGGACAGCGCCTGTACCGCGGCGCGGATCTCTTCGGTCACTTCGCGGAGCACCCGGGCCGAGCGCTCCTGCTCGCTACGACCCGAGAAGTCCATCGCCGGCCCGAAATGCACCGCCACTCGGGCCCGGTGCCAGCGCCGGGAGCCGGGCGGCAGGGCCTGGTCCGTCCCGATCAGGCCCACCGGGATCACCGGCACGCCCGAGCGCAACGCCAGCCTCGCCACCCCGGTGCGAAATTTGTGCATGCGGCCGTCGGGGGAGCGGGTGCCCTCGGGATAGATGCCCAGGGCCTTGCCCGAAGCCAGCAGTTGGACACCGACATCGATGCTGGCGGCAGCAGCCCGGGGGTCGTCGCGCTCCACCGGAACCTGCCCGAGGCCGCGGAACACGCTGGCTACCAGCTCGCCGCGCAGGCCCGGACCGTTGAAGTATTCGGCCTTGGCGAAGTAGAAGACCTGGCGTTGGGCGGCGATCGGGGTGAAGATCTCGTCGCTGGCCGAGATGTGGTTGGCCACGATGATCGCGGGGCCGCCGGCGGGCAGGTACTCGCGACCGGTCACCACCGGACGGAACGTCATCCGTAGCAGTGGTGACACGGTCAGTTGGGCGGCCCGGTAAAGCACCGGAGCAACCTACCGTGCCGCCGACCGGACGGCTGACGCCTGCGGCGCGACGCCGGACGCCGAACGGCACGACTTCAGCCGTCCCGCCGGTCGGCTGTGATCCGTTGCGGAAATACGTCATACTGGTGTTGTGAAAATGGCTGAGCCGGTCGAGCACGTGTCGCTGACTGCTGCCCCGGCCGACGTTTCCCGCAACCTGCCGGCCGATGAGGGACGTACCCGCGGCCTGGTCAGCCGGGCGTTGCTCGAGTCCGGCCCACTCACCGCGGCCGCTCTTGCCGAACGCCTCAAACTCTCGCCCGCTGCGGTTCGGCGGCACCTGGACGCGCTGGTCACCGACGGGTCGGTGCGCGAGGTGGAACCTCGGCCGATCCCCGGCGGATCACGTGGTCGCGGCCGGCCGGCCCGGGCCTACGCCTTGACCGATACCGGTCGAAGCCGGTTCGGCCACGCTTATGACGACCTCGCCTCGCACGCACTGCACTATCTGCGCGAAACGGGCGGTGAGGCGGCCGTGGCTGCCTTTGCCGATCATCGGGCCCGCAATCTGGTGAGTCGCATCACGGACAAGCTCGCGGCTGACACCGAAAATCGCGGCGACGAGGTTGTGGCTCTGGCGGCGGCATTGACCGACGAGGGCTACGCCGCCACCACGGAGCCCAGCGCACAGGCTGGACTCGGCGTCCAGCTCTGCCAGCATCATTGCCCGGTGGCGCACGTGGCCGCCGAGTTTCCCGAACTGTGCGAGGCCGAGACCCGAGCCTTGGCCGAAGTGCTGGGCACGTATGTTCAGCGGTTGGCGACGATCGCGCACGGCGACGGAGTTTGCACGACGTACATCCCGATAACGCAGTTGTCCCACTCTGGGAGGAAACAGTGACAACCATTCCCGAACGCGTACTTACTCAGGACGAGCAGATCGATGCCCTGTCGAAGTACAACTACGGGTGGGCCGACTCTGACGTCGCCGGCACCGCCGCCAAGCGAGGCCTCAGCGAGGACGTCGTGCGCGACATCTCCTCGAAGAAGAGCGAGCCGGACTGGATCCTCGAGCGACGGCTGAAGGCCCTCGAGATCTTCCGCAAGAAGCCCATGCCCAACTGGGGTTCGGACCTGTCAGGCATCGACTTCGAGAACATCAAATACTTCGTACGGTCGACCGAGAAGCAGGCGGCCACCTGGGACGACCTGCCGGCCGACATCAAGAACACCTACGACAAGCTGGGCATCCCGGAGGCCGAGAAGGCCCGGCTGGTGTCCGGTGTGGCGGCTCAGTACGAGTCCGAGGTCGTCTATCACAAGATCAACGAGGAGCTCGAGCGTCAGGGTGTCATCTTCCTGGACACTGACACCGCGCTGAAGGAACACCCGGAACTCTTCGCCGAGTACTTCGGTTCGGTGATCCCGTCCGGTGACAACAAGTTCGCCGCGCTCAACACCGCGGTCTGGTCGGGCGGTTCGTTCATCTACGTGCCCAAGGGCGTCCACGTCGAGATCCCGCTGCAGGCCTACTTCCGGATCAACACCGAGAACATGGGCCAGTTCGAGCGCACCTTGATCATCGTCGACGAGGGCGCGTACGTGCACTACGTCGAGGGCTGCACCGCGCCGATCTACTCCTCCGACTCGCTGCACTCGGCCGTCGTGGAGATCATCGTCAAGAAGGGCGCACGCTGCCGCTACACGACGATCCAGAACTGGTCGAACAACGTCTACAACCTGGTCACCAAGCGGGCCGTGGCCCACGAAGGCGCGACCATGGAGTGGATCGACGGCAACATCGGATCCAAGGTCACCAGGAAGTACCCGGCGGTCTGGATGGTCGGCGAGCACGCCAAGGGCGAGGTTCTCTCGATCGCCTTTGCCGGTGAAGGTCAGCACCAGGACGCGGGCGCCAAGATGGTGCACGCCGCCCCGTACACCTCCTCGACGATCGTGTCCAAGTCGGTGGCTCGTGGCGGTGGCCGGACGTCTTACCGCGGCCTGGTCCAGGTCGAACCGGGCGCGCATCACAGTGCCTCGACGGTCAAGTGCGACGCGCTGCTGGTCGACACCATCTCCCGGTCGGACACCTACCCCTACGTCGATGTCCGCGAGGACGACGTGTCGATGGGTCACGAGGCCACCGTCTCGAAGGTCAGCGAGGATCAGCTGTTCTACCTGATGAGCCGCGGTCTGACCGAGGATGAGGCCATGGCCACCGTGGTGCGTGGCTTCGTCGAGCCGATTGCCCGTGAGCTGCCGATGGAATACGCGCTCGAGCTGAACCGGCTGATCGAGCTTCAGATGGAAGGCGCGGTCGGTTAATCAGTGACTGCTATCGATACAAACAACCAGCAAGCGCCGCACAGTCACGGTCTGCCCGTTGCCGGTTCGACCGGCAGCGGGTCCCCGCCGGAACGCTTCACCTCGCGTAACCCGGACGACTTCGCGGTCCCGACCGGCCGGGAAGAAGAGTGGCGCTTCACGCCGCTGCGCAAACTCCGGCCGATGTTCAACAGCTTCCAGGTGGACAGCACGATTCGTCCGACCTGGGTCGCTCCGGCCGAGGTGACAATCGAGGTGGTTGCGGCCGACGACGCCCTCATCGGCTCGGTGCTGCGACCGGCCGATCGGGTCAGTGCCCTGGCCCTGGCCAACGTCCGGCACGCCTTGGTCGTCCGGATTCCGGCCGGCATCGAACTCAGCGAACCCGTCTGGGTGACGATCACCGGCAAGCCTGGCCTGAACTACGGGCACGTCGTCATCGACGCGGCGCCGAACTCGAAGGCGACCGTCATCCTCGATCACGTCGGCAGCGCGAGCCTGGCCGCCAACGTCGAAACCATCGTCGGCGACGGAGCAAACCTGACCGTCGTCTCGGTCCAGGACTGGGACGCGGACACCATTCACTTGGCCGCGCTGGCCACCCGGGTCAATCGGGACGCCAAGCTGACCCATGTCGTGATCAACCTCGGTGGCTCGATCGTCCGGCTCACCCCGACCGTCGAGTTCGGCGGTCCGGGCGCACAGGCCGAGCTGTACGGCTTGTCCTTCGCCGGCGACGGGCAACACCAGGAGTCGCGGTTGCACGTCGACCATGCCGTGCCCAACTGCTCGTCCAACGTCGTCTACAAGTCGGCGCTGGACGGCGAGACGGCCCGCACGGTGTGGATCGGGGACGTACGTATCCGGCCGGCCGCGACCGGTACCAGCACCTACGAGCTGAACCGCAACCTGTTGCTGTCCGACGGGGCCCGCGCGGACTCGGTGCCCAACCTCGAGATCGAGACCGGTGAAATCGCCGGGGCCGGGCACGCCAGCGCTACCGGCCGCTTCGATGATCTGCAGCTGTTTTACCTACAGTCGCGGGGCATTCCCGAGGAAGACGCCCGGCGCCTGGTGGTGCGCGGATTCTTCAACGACATCCTCAAGTACATCAAGGTCGAGGCACTGCACGATCGGCTGATGGACACCATCCTGACCCGGCTGGGCGCCAAGTAGTCATGAGTACCAAGCTCTGCGCACTGGACCAGCTGGTCGACGGCGAACCGCTTCGCGTCGAGCTGGACGAGATCGACATCGCCGTGATCAAGGTGGCCGACGCCATCTTCGCCATCGAGGATGTCTGCTCGCACGCCGAGGTTCCGCTGTCCGACGGCGCGGTGTCGGATTGCACGATCGAGTGCGAGCTGCACGGTTCGCGTTTCGATCTGCGGACCGGCAAGCCGACCGGGCCACCGGCAACCCGGCCCGTTCCGGTGTTCCCGACGTCGGTCGTCGACGGCCACGTGTTCGCCGACATCAGTTAGCCGCCCGACTTTCAATTTCACGCAGTCAGCCATCCAGCAGGGAGACACCACGACATGTCCACACTCGAGATCCGCGACCTGCACGTCTCGGTTAATGCCGTTGGCGCCGACGCCTCCGACACCCCCACGGAGATCTTGAAGGGGGTCGACCTCACCGTCAATTCCCAAGAGACCCACGCCATCATGGGACCGAACGGCTCCGGCAAGTCGACGTTGGCGTACTCGATCGCCGGCCACCCGAAGTACACCGTGACCAGCGGGCAGGTGCTGCTCGACGGGCAGGACGTGTTGGCCATGACGGTGGACGAGCGGGCCCGGGCCGGGCTCTTCCTGGCCATGCAGTATCCGGTCGAGGTTCCGGGCGTGTCGGTGTCGAACTTCCTGCGGACGGCCGCGACCGCGGTCCGCGGCGAAGCACCCAAGCTGCGCACCTGGATCAAAGAAGTCGGTGACGCGATGAAGGACCTCGAGATGGACAAGGCGTTCGCCGAGCGCAACGTCAACGAGGGCTTCTCCGGTGGCGAGAAGAAGCGCCACGAGATCCTGCAGATGGCGCTGCTCAAGCCGAAGATCGCGATCCTGGACGAGACCGACTCGGGCCTGGACGTCGACGCGCTCCGGGTGGTGTCCCAGGGCGTGAACAAGGTCCGCGAGACCGGGGTCGGCACCCTGCTGATCACCCACTACACGCGCATCCTGCGTTACGTCCACCCCGACTTCGTCCACGTCTTCTTCGACGGGCGCATCGTTCAGTCCGGCGGCGCGGAACTGGCCGACGAACTGGAGACGAGCGGTTACGCCCGCTTCGGTGTCAACGAGACCGCTGCCGCCGGCTGATCCGTCCGGCCCCGAGAAACCACACTTCCTGCTGAGAGAAGACGATCGTGTTCGACGTTGAGGTGATCCGTAAGGACTTCCCGATCCTGTCCCGAGAGGTGCACGGGGTCCCGCTGGTCTACCTGGATTCGGCGAACAGCGCCCAGAAACCGCAGGTGGTCATTGACGCCGAGTCCGATCTGTACGCCCACCATTACTCGAACGTCGCCCGCGCGGTGCATACCCTCGGCTCCGAGGCCACCACCGCCTACGAGGGCGCCCGCGACACCGTGGCCCGCTTCATCAACGCGCCCCGTCGCGAAGAAGTGATCTTCACCAAGAACATCACCGAGGCCCTGAACCTGCTGGCGTACTCGTTCTCCAATGCGACCACCTTCCCAGGCGCGGATCAATTCCGGCTCGGGCCGAACGACAACATCGTGGTCACCGAGATGGAACACCACTCGAACATCGTGCCCTGGCAGTTGCTGGCCCAGCGCACGGGCGCGGAGTTCCGGTTCATCCCGATCGACGACGAAGGACGCCTGGACGAGTCCGCGCTGGACACGCTGATCGACACCAACACCAAGCTCGTGTCCTTCGTGTACCAGTCGAACGCGCTGGGCACGATCAACCCGGTCGCCGAACTGGCTGCTCGCGCTCGGGCGGTCGGGGCGTTGTCGATCGTCGACGCCGCGCAGGCGGCGCCGCATCTGCCGCTGGACGTTCAGGCCCTCGGCGTGGATTTTCTGGCCTTCACCGGGCACAAGGTCTACGGGCCGACGGGCATCGGGGTCCTGTGGGGTCGTTACGACCTGTTGGCCGCCCTGCCTCCTTTCCTCGGCGGTGGCGAGATGATCGAAACCGTCTCGATGCAGGGCAGCACGTACGCCGAGCCGCCGCACCGGTTCGAGGCTGGCACGCCGATGATCGCGCAAGCGCCGGCCCTGGCCGCGGCAATCGACTACCTGACCGCGCTCGGGATGGACAATGTCCGCGCTCACGAAGGGGCGATCACGGGCTACGCGCTGGAACGGCTGGCCACCGTGCCCGGGCTGCGGATCATCGGCCCGAGCACCAATCATGATCGAGGGGCGGCCATCTCGTTCACCCTCGAAGGCATCCACCCGCACGACGTCGCGCAGTTGCTCGACGAGCGCGGAATCGCGGTACGCGCCGGGCATCACTGCGCGCGCCCCGTCTGCCTCCGATACGGCATCCCGGCCACCACCCGCGCCTCGTTCGGGATCTACACCACGAACGCCGAGATCGACGCCCTGGTCGAGGGACTTTCGGCAGTGCAGGCGATGTTTGGATGAACGTGAAGACGAGTTGCTGTTTAGGGGCGCAGTCATGACGACATCGCAGGATTCGATGTACCAGGCGATCATCCTGGACCATTACAAGCACCCGCAGCATCGGGGTGAGTTGGCGGACTTCGACGCCGAGGTCCACCACGTGAACCCGACCTGTGGGGACGAGGTGACGCTGCGGGTGAGGGTGACCGACGGCGAGATCGCCGAGCTGGGCTGGGTCGGCGAAGGATGTTCGATCAGCCAGGCATCCACCTCCGTGATGAGCGATCTGGTCACCGGTTCGACCGTGTCCAATGCGCTGGGCCTGCAAGAGAAGTTCCTGGAACTCATGCAGTCCCAGGGCAACGTCGCGCTGTCCGAACAGGACCTGGAGTCCCTGGACGACGCGATCGCCTTCGAAGGCGTGTCGAAATACCCGGCGCGGGTCAAGTGCGCGCTGCTCGGTTGGATGGCCATGAAATCCGCGGTCGCCTCGGCGACCTCCAAAAGCGAAGCCTGAGGAGTTTCAATGACCGAGACCGTCGCTATGCCCGTACCTTCCCTGGACGATGTCGAAGAGGCGTTGCGTGATGTCGTGGACCCCGAACTAGGCATCAACGTGGTGGACCTCGGCCTGATCTACGGCTTGGACATCGCCGACGACGCGACGGTCACCGTCGATATGACGCTGACGTCGGCGGCCTGCCCATTGACTGACGTGATCGAGGAACAGGCCAACACCGCGCTGACCGGTGGGCCGAAGCCACTCGCGAGCGCAATCAAGATCAACTGGGTCTGGATGCCGCCGTGGGGTCCGGACAAGATCACGGACGAGGGCCGCGAACAACTGCGGGCGCTCGGCTTCAACGTCTGAGCTCCGAGCCGCGAACTTTTGAAGGGTTCTGCACCAGATAGGTGCAGAACCCTTCAAAAGTTTGACCGCTCGGTAGCCTGAAGCCCAATGCCGACCACCAGCGCAGCGATGACGGAGCAGCCCCGGTACGCCGATCGGCCGACTGGGCCGGCCAGGCTGCCCTCGATCACCGGGCTGCGCGCAATCGGGGCTTTCGGCGTCTTCGCATATCACGTCCTCACCATCACGCCCCAAACACGATTGACCCAGCCGCTGTTCATGGCTGGCCAGGCCGGCGTCTCGTTCTTCTTCGTGCTGTCCGGCTTCGTGTTGACCTGGTCGCACCGGCCCGGCGAAGGTGCTGGCAATGCGCGAAACTTCTGGCGGCGCCGGTTCGCCCGCATCGTGCCCGCTCACGTGGTGACCTGGTTCATCGGGATCTTCGCCGCGCTCGTCCGGTTCGGTTCGTGGCCGACCTTGGCCTCGCTGGGTTTCGGTCTCACCCTCACCCAGGCCTGGGTGCCGCGCAGCGCGGTCTTCTTCGGCGTGAACGGCGTGGCCTGGTCGCTGTCCGTCGAGGCCCTGTTCTATCTGACTTTCCCGCTGTGGATCAAGCTGATTCCGCGCGCGTCCAGGTCCATGCTGTTGCTCGGTGCGGCCGGCTGCGTGGCCGTGCTTGCCGCGCTGCAACTGACGACCTGGGCGGTCGTGGGCAGCGACCGGGTCGTCGATTCGACCCAGACGCCGTTCTGGCTGATCTCGGTCCTGCCGGTCAGCCGGTTGCCCGAATTCCTGCTGGGCATCCTGTTCGCCTGCTACCTGCGGGCCGGGTACGACTGGCGGCTGCGCCTCGTCCCGGCGTGCGTCATCGCGCTGGTCGCCGCGTACGCCGCCGGCACGTTTCCGAACGTGGTCGTCGCCGGCTGGCTGACCGCCGTCCCGTTTGCGTTGCTGATCTGCTCGGCGGCGGCCAGCGACAGCGCCGGCGGCCGAAGTGTCTTCGCGCGACCCTGGTTCGTACGGCTGGGGGAGTGGTCCTTCGCGTTCTACCTCTGCCATCAGCTGGTCTTGCGCTTCCTCAGCAAGCTGTGGCCGAGCGGGCACTGGCTGCTGCTGGAGGTGGCCATCGCGCTGACGTTGTCGGTCGCCGCGGCCGCGCTCCTGTACCGCTACGTCGAGGTACCGGCCGAGCGGCGGCTGCGGCCCGGGCGCAGCCTGAACGGGCCGCCGACCAGCACCGCTGACAGTGCAGCGCTGAGGGCCGGCGCGGCTGGCACTTCGTTGGCTGGCGGCCGGCGCCGCTAGAGCGTGCGGGCCGAGAAGGTGTCGCACGAGTGACGAAAGCGCGCGTTTTCGTGCGGTAATCTTGGGGTACCCCATGATCACCGCAACCGACCTCGAACTGCGCGCCGGTGCGCGGATTTTGCTGAATCCAACCACCCTGCGCGTCCAAGCCGGCGACCGAATCGGTCTGGTTGGACGAAACGGGGCGGGCAAGACCACCAGCCTGCGTGTCCTCGCCGCCGAAACCCAGCCGCACGGTGGCGGGATCGCCAGCAACGGCCCGGTCGGCTACCTGCCTCAGGACCCGCGCACCGGTGACCTCGAGCAGACGGCCGGCGACCGGGTGCTGTCCGCACGTGGGCTGGACGAGCTCCGCAACGGTCTGGTCGAGGTTGGCTTGGCGCTGGCCGACGATCCCACCAGCGACGCGCTGGTTCGCCGGTACGGCAACCTCGAAGAGCGCTTCTCCGGACTTGGCGGCTATGCCGCCGAGGCGGACGCAGCCCGGATCTGTGCCCATCTGGGTCTACCCGAGCGAGTCTTGAGTCAACCGGTGGGCACCCTGTCGGGTGGCCAGCGCCGCCGGATCGAACTGGCCCGGATCCTGTTCGCCGACTCCGCCGGTGAACCGACCACGCTGCTGCTGGACGAGCCCACCAACCACCTGGACGCGGACTCGATCGGCTGGCTCCGCGACTTCCTGAAGGGCCATCGTGGCGGCCTGATCGTGATCAGCCACGATGTCGAACTGCTGGACGCGGTGGTCAACAAGGTCTGGTACCTGGACGCGAACCGGGCCGAGATCGACGTCTATAACGTCGGCTGGAAGACCTACCAGAAACAACGCGAGGCCGACGAGCGTCGCCGCCATCGCGAGCGTGCCAACGCCGAGCGCAAGATCGATTCGCTCACGACCCAGGCCGACAAGATGCGAGCCAAGGCGACCAAGGCGCGGGCCGCTCAGCAGATGCTGCGCCGGGCCGAGGCATTGAGCGCGGGCCTATCCGACGTCCGGGCCAATGACAAGGTCGCCAAGCTGCGGTTCCCGGATCCGGCGCCGTGCGGCAAAACCCCGTTGACCGCGGAGGGCCTGTCCAAGTCCTACGGCTCACTCGAGGTCTTCACCGACGTGGATCTGGCCATCGATCGCGGCACCCGGGTGGTCGTCCTCGGGCTGAACGGGGCGGGCAAGACACCCTGCTCCGGCTGCTGGCCGGCGCCGAGCCGTGCGATACCGGTTCGGTACGGGCCGGCCACGGCCTGCGGCTCGGGTATTACGCGCAGGAGCACGAGACCCTCGACGCCGAGCGCACCGTGCTGGAGAACATGCGCAGCTCCGCACCGGATCCGGCTGACCTGCAATTGCGCAGCGTGCTGGGGGCGTTCCTGTTCTCCGGGGACGACGTCGACAAACCAGCCGGTGTGCTGTCCGGCGGCGAGAAGACCCGGCTGGCGTTGGCCATGCTGGTGACCAGCGCGGCGAACGTCCTGCTGCTCGACGAGCCAACTAACAACCTGGACCCGGCCAGTCGTGAGCAGGTGCTCGAGGCGTTGCGTCGTTATAGCGGCGCGATCGTGCTGGTGACCCACGACGAGGGCGCCGTGGAGGCGCTCGACCCGGACAAGGTGATTTTGCTGCCGGACGGTATCGAGGACAGCTGGAGCGCCGACCTCGCCGATCTGGTCGCTTTAGCCTGATCAGCCTGATCAGGCTGATCAGCCTGATCGTTCCGCTCGGGCGATGTCCGCTTTGCCCATTGCGGCATTGCTTCGGTCCTGTTAACAAGGTGATGTTGAACACGCCCTGAGAAAATCTTGCTCGATCAGGGTTCCCACGCGCCGCATCGTCCAGGAAGGGACTCGAGGTGGCAGATCTCAAGAAGGGCGCCCGGATAACGGGATCGGATCGCAGCAAGCTTGCCTCCGAAGTACGTAAGCAGTACGAGAAGGGCCGCAGTATCCGCGAACTGGCGGACAGCCATGGGCGCTCCTACGGCTTCATCCATCGGCTGCTGAGCGAGAATGAAGTCAGCCTTCGTGGACGCGGGGGTGCGACTCGAGGGAAGAAGAAATAGCTTTCATGACTGCAGAAACGGGCCCTGCCCTCGATTCGGCGGCAGGGTTTCGTCTGCTGCTCTCCGAGGCTCAAGACGTTGCCACGATCGTCCTCGACGAACCACAGCGACGCAACGCGCAAAGCCCCCATACCTGGCGCGGCCTGATTGCCGCGGTCAACGGCCTGCCGGGCAGTGTCCGGGTGCTGATGATCCGGGCCGAGGGGCCGTCCTTCTCCGCCGGTCTGGACCGATCCCTGCTGTCGGCCTCGGACGGGGACATCTCGGAACTGGCCGACATTGCCCGGGGGTCGGCCTCCGAAGCGGACCGCGCCATCGCCGAGTTCCAGCAGGCTTTCGGCTTGGCCGCCCGGCCGAGTCTGGTCAGCATCGCACTGGTTCAGGGCTACGCCATCGGCGCCGGGTTCCAGCTCGCGTTGAGCTGTGACATCCGGATCGTCAGCGATGACGTGCAATTCTCGATGGCCGAGGTGACACTCGGGTTGGTACCCGATCTCGGTGGTACCAAACGGCTGGTGGAACTGGTCGGCTACTCGCGGGCAGCCAGCATTTGCCTGACCGGCCGGCGCATCACGGCAGCAGAAGCGGACGCGATTGGTCTCGCGTCGGCCGTCGTGCCGGTTGATCAGTTGATCACCGCCGGCGAGCAGTTCGCAGAACAGATCCTGGCGATGCCGCGATCGGCCGTGATCGAGACCAAGGCGCTACTGCTGGCGGCGGCCGGCCGATCCCAGTTGGAACAGGAAGCGGCCGAACGGGCGGCCCAGTACCGGCAATTGCGTGAACTCGTGGGCGTCGACACCGAGGACTTCGACGCTTGATGATGCCGGGCGGGCCGGCTCGCTATTCGATGATGAGTTCGATGCGCCGCGATCCCGCGGTCGCCAAACAGCAGTTACGCAGCGACACCGCCCGCCGGGTGCTGGCCAGTGCCCGGCCGTACCGGCGTGAGTTGGCCTGGTTCATCGTCATCATCGTGCTGGACGCGCTGATCGGAGTCGCCACGCCGGTGCTGGCCGGCCGGGTGATCAATGAGATAACCAGTCACGGGCAGTTGCACGTCGTGGTCTGGATCGCCGTGCTGATCGCCGGGCTGGCGGTCTTCGATGCCGGATTCTCTTTTGCGCAAAGGTGGTATTCGGCCCGGATCGGCGAGGGATTGATCTTCGACCTGCGCGCCGGCGTGTTCGATCAGGTGCTGCGGATGCCGCTGGCGTTCTTCACGCGGACCCAGACCGGCGCGTTGGTCAGCCGATTGAACAGCGATGTGCTCGGCGCGCAGCAGGCGTTCACGTCCACCCTGTCCGGGGTCGTGAGCAACCTGGTCAGCCTGGTCTTCACGGCCGCGGTGATGTTCACGTTGTCGTGGCAGATCACCGCACTGGCCCTGATCCTGCTGCCGCTGTTCGTACTCCCCGTCAAGCGAGTCGGCCGGCAGTTGCAGGCGATCACCCGTGAGTCCTATCAACTCAACGCCTCGATGAACGCGACGATGACCGAGCGGTTCAACGTGGCCGGCGCGCTGTTGGTGAAGCTGTTCGGCCGGCCGGCGGCCGAAAGTGAGTCGTTTCGGGGCCGGGCCGCGCGCGTACGGGACATCGGAATCCGATCGGCCTTGTACGGAAGGGCATTGTTCGTAGCGATGAGCCTGGTGGCCAACCTGGCGCAGGCCCTGGTCTACGGGCTCGGCGGCTACTACGCCCTGACCGGCCAGCTTTCCACCGGGACCGTAGTCACGCTGGCGCTGCTGCTGTCCCGGCTGTACGGGCCCTTGATGAGCCTGTCGAACGTCCGGGTGGACGTGATGAGCGCACTGGTCAGCTTCGACCGGGTGTTCGAGGTAATGGACCTGACGCCGATGATCGCTGACGCTCCCGACGCTGTCCCGTTGCGCGACACCGACTCGAGCGTGACGTTCACCGACGTGTGGTTCAGCTACCCGACTGCGGCCGAGGTCTCGCTGGCGTCATTGGAAGATCTGGCCGTGCTCGACTCGGCTAAGTCGGCCGACGTACTGCGGGGCGTCGACTTCGTCGCGCGGGCCGGCAGCATGGTAGCGCTGGTCGGGCCGTCCGGCGCAGGTAAGACGACGATCAGCCAACTGGTGCCGCGGATCTACGACGTCCGGGCCGGATCGGTTCGGATTGGCGACCAAGACGTCCGCTCGGTAACCCAACAGTCGCTGCACGACGCGATCGGGGTGGTGAGCCAGGACGCCCATCTGTTCCACGACACGATCGCCAACAATTTGCGCTACGCCCGGCCCGGGGCCACCGACGACGAGCTGTGGGCCGCCGTGCAGGCAGCCCAACTCGGTGACACGGTCGCGGCATTGCCCGATCAGCTGCAGACGGTGGTGGGGGACCGCGGCTACCGGCTGTCGGGCGGTGAGAAGCAACGCATCGCCATTGCCCGGGTGCTGTTGAAATCGCCGGCCATCGTGATCCTCGACGAGGCGACGGCCCACCTGGACAGCGAAAGCGAGAGCGCGGTGCAACGCGCGCTGGCGGTTGCCTTGACCGGCCGGACGTCCCTGGTGATCGCGCACCGGTTGTCGACCATTCGCTCGGCCGAGTTGGTGCTGGTCGTGGACGACGGCCAGATCGTGGAAGCGGGGACGCACGCCGAACTGCTCCGGGCCGGGGGCCTGTACGCCGACCTGTACCGGACTCAGTTCGCGACGGCCGGCACCGGCGAATCAGGCGCGGCCAGCAACGACTGAAAAGCCAGTTCGGCGGCGCCGATCAACCCGGAATCATCGGCCAGTCCCGGAGGCAGGATGCGCACTCCGGAGCGCGCGGCCGACATCGCCCGCCGGTCCAGCTCGGCCTCGATGCTGGATTGGCCCAGGCGCAGCACGCCGGCCAGCGAACCACCGATGATGACGACCTGCGGGTTGAACACGTTGACCAGGTTGGCCAAACCCCGTCCGAGCCAGACCGCGACCTCGTGCACAGCCGCCAGCGCCTGCTCGTCACCCGCATCCGCCTCGGCGAACACCCGCGCAACCACGGCCGGTCCGTGCTCGTCCTCGACCCCGGCCGCCCGCAGCAGGGCATGCTCGCCAATGTAGGTCTCGATGCAGCCGGTCGATCCGCAATGGCATTTCGGCCCGGCCGGGTCCAGCGTCATGTGCCCGATCTCGCCGGCGTAACCACCGAAGCCGTGCAGCTGCGCACCGTCGGCGATGATGCCACCACCCACGCCCACGCTGCCGTTGATGTAGATGACGTTGTCCAGGCCGAAGGCGGCGCCACGCTGGTGCTCGGCCACCGCGCCGAGATCGGCGTCGTTGCCCGCCCAGACGTCCAGATCACTGCCCAGCACCTCAGCGATCCGATGTCGCAGCAGATCGGCGAACGGCACGGCCCGCCAGTTCAGGTTCGGGGCGTGCTCAACGAATCCGTCGCGTCGCCGCACGATGCCGGGAATGCTGATTCCGATGCCGACCGGCCGTGCCCGCGGCGGCAGTTGGCTGGCCAGCCAGATGGCGTCGGCGACGATCTGCTCGGTGACCCCGGCGGGCGAACGCGCGGCTCCCTCGATCACGGTGGCCCGGCGCGAGTACACCCGCCCGCCGAGCCCGACCGCCGCCGTGACGACCCGTTCGACGGCAATGTCGACCGCGATCACGTAAGGGCCATCGGGGCGCGGCGCAACCACGTGCGACGGGCGCCCGGCTCGGTCCCGGCCGGGCGGCACGTACTCCTCGACCATGCCCAGCCCGACCAGATCGGCGACCAGGGCCCCGATGGTGCTCCGGTTCAGTCCGGTGGCGGCGGTCAATTCCGCCCTCGTCACTTCACCGTGCTGGTGGATGTGACGTAGGACCAGGCTGACGTTGTGCCGGCGGATCTCCTCCGGCCGGACTGCGGTTCGCTGGGCCATTGCGTCATCTCGCTTTCCGATCAGCACGAGCTGACCCGCTCTCGACGCGGCCGAAAATGGCCGACAGCGCCGATGCTGGCGACTCTGTCGACTCCACCGCCGACGGGGTTTACCCAACCGATCTCACCGGGGCCGGAGCGGGCACGGACGCCGCGCCGGCTCGCGTCACCCGGTTCTGCCCCTACACGAGTCCTGATGCACCCGCCCGGCGTCGCGAGAGTGCATCGACTGCCGCGGCCAGCAGCAACACCGCGCCGGTCACGATGTACTGGATGGAATCGCGGTTGTTGCCCTGGACCAAGTCGGCCATACCGTTCGCGATGACCGCGACGACGAGGCCGCCGATGATCGCGTCGAGCGGCCGGCCGCGCCCGCCGAATAGGCTGGTACCGCCGATGACGGCCGCGCCGACGGCCAGCAACAGCACGTTGCCACCGCCGATGTTGGCGTCGACGGAGTGTGTGTTGGACGCGAGCAGAATGCCACCCACCGCGGCCATGAACGAACTGATGACGAACACCGAGATCCGGATCCGGTCCACCCGGATGCCGGCCCGGCGCGCGGCCTCGGCGTTGCCGCCGACGGCGTAAACGTGCCGGCCGTAGCGGGTCTTGGTCAGCACGAAGGTCCACAACACCAGGAAGAACAGGGTGATCAGCACGACCCACGGCACGCCCTGCAGCGCCGGCGGCGTGACGAAGGTCAGCTTGCCGTTGATGTTGACCAACTGGCCGCCGCCTTTGCCGCCACGGTTCTTGTTCAGCAGCCAGACACTGATACCGGCGATGATGATGAGGCCTACGACCTTTACCCCGACCAGGGCCATCGGCTCGGCGGTCAGGCCGGCTCGAGTGCGCGAGATGACCTGCTCGGCCTTGATGGCGGCGTAACCGATGACCAGCACCACGACCATCAACCAGCCGAGCCAGGGCGCCATCTGGCCGTTGTACAGGTTCGTGATGAAGCTGTCGTTGATCGAGATGTTGCCGTGCGAACCCTTGCCGTTGAGCACGATGAACAGCGTCACGCCCTGAAAGGCCAGGAATAACGCCAAGGTCACCACGAACGACGGGATACGCACCTTGGCGCACAGCGTGCCGGTGCCGAACCCGATCACCAGACCGGCGATCAGCGCGATGCCGATCGCGAAAGGCCAGGACCAGCCGTAGCCGACCGACACCCGGGCCATCAGCGTCGCGCACACGCCACCGGCCGTACCCGCGGCCAGGTCGATTTCACCCAGCAACAGCACGAAGACGAGGCCCATCGCAATAAACACCGTCGGGGAAGCCTGCTTCAGCAGGTCCGAGAAGTTGGCCAGCGAGCCGAACGTCGAGTGCGCCAACCAGAAGACGATCACTAGCACGATCAGACCGGCGATGGCAGGCAAGGAGCCCATCTCACCGGATCGGACCCGTTGCCGGTAGTTGTTGAAGTAGTCCATCAGGCCGCCCTCGATGGGGGCCGTCGCCGCGACGCCGCTGTGGACGGGTGAATCAGCCCCGTCGTCGTCCGGCGGTAACGGTGTCGATACGCCTGATGTTCCCTCGCGTGAGGTGGTCATGTCACACCGTCCCTGCGGTAGCGGCGGAGCTGGACGACTGGGTCAGGTCCACCGACGTGGACGTGCCCGTCGTGATCAGCTCGACCAGTTGCTGCTGATTGACGTCCTTGCGGTCGACGATGGCCGCCATCCGTCCCAGGTACAGGATCGCGATCTTGTCGGCCACCTGCAGCACGTCGGTCATGTTGTGGCTGATCAGCACGACCGCGATGCCCTGATCGGCCAACCGCCGGACCAGGTCAAGGACCTGTGCCGTCTGGGCCACCCCAAGGGCGGCAGTGGGCTCGTCCAGCAGCACGACTCTCGACTGCCAGAGCACGGACTTCGCGATCGCAACGGTCTGGCGCTGGCCACCCGACAGGCTGGACACCCGCTGGCGTACGGACTTGACGGTCCGCACCGACAGCGATTCCAGCGCGCCCGCGGCGGCCTTCTCCATGCTGATCTCGTCGAGCAGTACGCCCTTGTGGTTCTCTCGTCCCAGGAACATGTTCTGGACGATGTCGAGGTTGTCGCACAACGCCAGGTCCTGGTAGACGATCTCGATACCGAGTTCGGACGCCTCGCGCGGGCTGTGTACCGCTACCGGCTTGCCATCGAAGAGGTATTGGCCGGAATCGATGGTGTACGTACCACCGATGCACTTGACCAGCGTGGACTTACCCGCGCCGTTGTCACCGACCAGCGCGGTCACCTCGCCAACGCGAGCCTCGAAGTCGACGTCGTACAACACATGCACGGCACCGAAGCTCTTGCTGATCGCCCTTAGTTGCAGGATTGGGTCACTCATCGACGTCCCTCGTTCTCCTCGGAGTACGGCCTGCCCTTATTCAAGTCCTTAGTCAAGCGCGCAGGGCAAGCGAACGGGGCGGCGGCGCAGTGCGCGCCGCCGCCCCGCTGCGATTACTTGACGCCGGCCGCGGTGCAGAGGGCGGCGTATGCCCCGGTGCAGACCTGGGCCTTGGGGGTGTAGCCATCGTTGATCGGCTGCGCGACGTTGTCCTTGGTGATCGGGATCGGAGTCGCCAGCACGGCCGGCACGTCCTTGCCGGTCTGGGTGTCCTTGACCGTGTCCTTCGTGGTCGGGGTCTGCCCGTTGACGATTTGCGCAATCGCGTCGATAGCCGGGACGGCTTCCTGGCTGGACGGCTTGTAGATGCTGAAGCACTGGTCACCGGTCAGGATGTTCTGCAGACCCTGGGCGGTGGCGTCCTGACCAGAAACGGCAACCTTGCCGTTCAGCTTCTGGTTCTTCAACGCCGAGATGACCGAGTTGGCCATACCGTCGTTGGCGACCATGACCGCGTTGATGTTCGGGTGGTTACGCAGGATCGCGGTGAAGGTGGTACCCGCAACGCCGTTGTCCCACTTGGCGATCGACTGGTCGTCGAGCTTCTTCCAACCGGCGGTCTTGCTCAGCACGCCGTCATAGCCCTGCTTGAACAGCGTGGCGTTGTTGTCGGTCGGGGCTCCGTTGACGTCCACGTAGTTCACCGCAGCCTTGCCGGCGACCTGTGGGCACTTGGTGAGCGCCGTACCCTGCGCGGTGCCTACCGCGACGTTGTCGTACGAGACGTACAGCGCGGCGCCGCCACCGAGGGTGAGCCGGTCGTAGTCAATGGTGGTGATGCCCTTGCTCTGGGCCTCTTTCTCGATCGCGGCACCGGACGCGGAGTCCAGGTTGACGATCATGAGCACCTTGATGCCGTTGCTTTCCATGCTCTCGGCAATGGTCTTCATCTTCGCCGGGTCGTTCTGCGCGTTCTGGATGTCGCACGACAGATTGACCTTGGTGCACTCGGCCTTCATGGCGTCAGGGTCAGAGGTGACCCACCGCTGTGAGGACTGGGTGTCCGGCAGGATGATGCCGACCTTGGCGCCCTTGCCGTCCAGCGCCCCGGCGGCGCCGCCGCTGGTGCTAGTGCTGGTGCTGGGCGTGGAGGACGAGCCGGCGGCCGGCGTGTTGTTGTCGGAACTGGAACTACATGCGCTGACCAGCAGCGCGACCGCGGTACCCGCGATCATTAAGCCGAGTGCGCTTTTGCGCATGGACATTTACCGCCTTTCGAAAGACCTCGCTGGCTATCTGACGGTTCCCGACTCCGCGCAGCGAAGGGTGAAACGGGAAATGTTGTCGGCGGGAACATATCCCCGAAGCTAGGTATCGGAAAAGAGTCCGAAACAAACTTGTTACCCGCGAGTTCGGATCGAGATCAACACGAGACCCCGTCCACTCGCCATTGGTGCCCGAACACTCGCCATTGGTGCACGAAGGGTGAGTACCCGGACACGATCCGGTGGGATCTTCGGGACAACAGCGCGGGCCAAAACCCCAAAAAGTCCTACTCTGCCGTCGCTATGACGACGCCAGAGTAGGACTTTCGGGGCGTGGGGCGGGTATGTCCTACTCTGCCGTGGGTATGACAACGGCAGAGTAGGACTTTCGGGTCAGATGAGTGAGCGCAGGACGTACTGCATGATGCCGCCGTGCCGGTAGTAATCCGCCTCACCAGGTGTGTCGATGCGCAGCTTCGCGGTGAAGGTCTTGTCGCCCGCCTGCACGGTCACCTCGGCCGGGATGCTGCCATCGTTGAGACCGGTCACACCGGTGAACGAGAAGGTCTCCTCGCCGGTGAGACCGAGCGACTCGGCCGACTCGCCCTCGTTGTACTGCAGCGGCAGCACGCCCATTCCGATCAGGTTGGACCGGTGGATGCGCTCGTAGGATTCGGCGATCACGGCTCGGACGCCCAGCAGCGCGGTGCCCTTGGCCGCCCAGTCCCGAGACGAGCCGGTGCCGTACTCCTTGCCGGCCAGTACGACCAGCGGTGTGGACTGCGCGATGTAGTTGACCGAGGCGTCGAAGATGGTGCTGACCGGAGCGTCGGCCGCCTTGTCCGCGGCCGTGAAGTCCCGGGTGAAGCCGCCTTCGGTGCCCGGGGCGAGCTGGTTACGCAGCCGGATGTTGGCGAACGTGCCGCGGATCATCACCTCGTGGTTGCCGCGACGGGATCCGTAGGAGTTGAAGTCCTTGCGGTCAACCCCGTGCTCGGCCAGGTACTTGCCCGCGGGCGAGTCCCCCTTGATCGAGCCGGCCGGGCTGATGTGATCGGTGGTCACCGAGTCGCCGACCATGACCAGCACCCGGGCGCCCTCGATGTCGGTCACCGGCGATGGTTCGCGCGCGAGGTCGTCGAAATACGGCGCCTTGCGGACGTAGGTCGAGTCCGGGTCCCAGGTGAAGGTCTGGCCTTGCGGGGTCGGCAGCGATTGCCAGCGCTCGTCGCCG
Source organism: Frankiales bacterium (assembly GCA_025966315.1). Taxonomy (GTDB): domain Bacteria; phylum Actinomycetota; class Actinomycetes; order Mycobacteriales; family Jatrophihabitantaceae; genus Jatrophihabitans_A. The sequence goes on from JAOPUZ010000013.1 coordinate 38,001, forward strand.
GCAAAGACGTCGGCGTAGTCGTCCACGAACATCTCGCGCGCGATGGCTGAGCTGACGACGTCGGAGATCTCCTGCGGGCTGGGCCAGATGTCACGCATGTAGACCGGGTTGCCCTCGGTGTCGTTTCCCAGTGAGTCGTTGTAGAGGTCGACGTCCATCGACCCGGCCAACGCGTACGCCACCACCAAGGGCGGGGACGCCAAGTAGTTCATCTTGATGTCCGGATTGATGCGGCCTTCGAAGTTCCGGTTGCCCGACAGCACGGCGGCGACCGCGAGGTCGGCAGCATTGATCGCCGCGCTGACTTCTGGAATCAAGGGGCCTGAGTTGCCGATGCAGGTGGTGCAGCCGTAACCCACGAGATTGAACCCGAGTTTGTCCAGATACGGCGTGAGACCGGCGCGGTCGTAGTAGTCGCTGACCACCTTCGACCCCGGGGCCAAGGTCGTCTTCACCCACGGCTTGCGGGTCAGGCCCTTCTCGACCGCCTTCTTGGCCAGCAGCGCGGCAGCGATCATGACCGAGGGGTTGGAGGTGTTCGTACACGAAGTGATAGCCGCGATGGTCACCGCGCCGTGGTCTAGTTCGAAGCTGGTGCCGTCGGCCAGCGTGACCCGGGTGGGCTTGCTCGGCCGGCCGCCGTCGGTGGGCGCACAGGAGATGAGCTCACCCGGCGCGGCCTCGTCGTGCTCGCTGCTGCTGGGGGAGTCACTGGCCGGGAACGACTCGGCGACAGCTTCGTCGTAGCCGTGCTCGTCGGCGTCGGAAACGTAGGCGCCGAGTGCGTTGCGGAAGTTGGCCTTGGCGTCGGTGAGCGAGACCCGGTCCTGCGGACGCTTCGGACCGGCGATGGACGGGACCACGGTGGAGATGTCGAGCTCGAGGTACTCGGAGTACTTGGCCTCGACCGACAAATCGTGCCAGAGACCCTGGGCTTTGGCGTACTGCTCCACCAAGGCGATCTGCTGCTCATCTCGGCCGGTCAGGCGCAGGTACGTGATCGTCTCGTCGTCGATGGGGAAAACCGCGATCGTGGAGCCGTACTCAGGGCTCATGTTGCCGATCGTGGCCCGGTTGGCCAGTGGCACCGCGGTGACGCCCGGCCCGTAAAACTCGACGAACTTTCCGACCACTCCGTGCTTGCGCAGCATCTCGGTGATGGTGAGCACCAGATCGGTCGCGGTGACACCCTCGGGCATCTCGCCGGTGAGCTTGAAACCGACCACCCGCGGGATCAGCATCGACACCGGCTGCCCGAGCATGGCCGCTTCGGCCTCGATACCACCGACGCCCCAGCCGACGATGCCCAGACCGTTGATCATCGTGGTGTGCGAATCCGTGCCGACGACGGTGTCCGGGTAGGCCTGCAGCTCGTCGCCGTCCGGCGTCGAGACCGTGCGGCCAAAGATCACCCGCGCCAGGTGTTCGATGTTGACCTGATGGATGATGCCGGTGCCCGGCGGAACCACCTTGAACTCATCGAAGGCGGTCTGGCCCCAGCGCAAGAACTGGTAGCGCTCGCGGTTGCGCTCGTATTCGAGGTCGACGTTGCCGACGAAGCTGTCCGGGCCGCCGAACAGATCAGCGATCACGGAGTGGTCGATCACCAGTTCGGCCGGCGCCAGCGGGTTGATCTTGGCCGGGTCGCCGCCGAGGGCGGTCACCGCCTCACGCATCGTGGCCAGGTCGACGACAGCAGGCACCCCGGTGAAGTCCTGTAGCACGACCCGGGCCGGGGTGAATTGGATTTCGGTGTCGGGTTCGGAGTTCGGGTTCCAGTTGCCCAGCGCGGAAACGTGTTCGGCGGTGACGTTGGCGCCGTCCTCGGTCCGCAGCAAGTTCTCGAGCAGGATCTTGAGGCTGAACGGCAACAGGTCCGAACCGGGCACCTTGTCCAGTCGGAAGTACGTATAGGTCGTGTCACCGACCTGCAGCTGGTCTTTGGCTTGGAAACTGTTCGGGTTGCCTGCTGGCACGGTGCTCTCCTCGTCACGGGCGAATGCGGCGAGGCCAGCGACCCGTGATGGCGCCGGCGCCTCAGCGCCGCCCGTCGCCACCGTCCTCTGCCTACCGGGTCTGCGGACCCAACCGCTCCTGCTCATCCCATCTTTCCCCATTGTGGGATCCCAGTTGGCGCATGGGTTCAGTTTTCGCGATGCGGAGTCGATGTATTGGTCGATGTGACGTTACGCAAGTGATAGACGTGACTCAGGGGACCTATGAGACTGTAGTAACCAGAGAAACTCATGTTACCGGCGTTACCAGTGGCGCTCATGATGCGGAACTGGCATCCTGTTGCGTGGCGAACTACGACGTTGAGGGGTTGTCCGGTGTTCCGACAGGCGACGAAAACAGCTCGAACGCCACGGGGAATGAAGCTCGCAGTGTGCTCGGCCGCCGTAACGGCGCTGGTACTGACCTGCGGTGCGCCCGTTTCGGCTGCCCCGAAACCGCCGCCGAACCCGTCGAACCAGCAACTCTCGGCCGCCCAGGCAGCGAAGAACAACATGGCCGCCCAGGTCGGGCGGCTGTCGGCGCTGCTGGCCCAGGCTCAGAACCAGCTCGCCCAGCTCACGTACAAGAAGGAATTGGCCGAGCAGAAATGGGCCCAGGCCGTTTTCGCCCTCGACCAGGCCAAGGCCCAGGCGATCGCGGCGCAGCAGGCGGTGGTCGCGGCCCAGACTCAGATCACGGCCGCCCAGGCCTCGCTGAAGAACTTCGTCCGCAACAGTTATATCCAGCCCAATGCCACCTCGGGCGCGACCAGCCTGCTCACCGCCACCGACCCGAATGCGCTGCTGCAGACGGGCGACTACGTCAATTTCATCGCTACCCGGCATCTGGACGCGATGAGCTCGTTGGACCGAGCCACGGTGGCCAAGTCCAACGCCGACGCCAAAGCGAGGCAGGCGGTGCTGCTCCAGCAGCGGCTGACCACTGCCGCTGCCAACGCGAAGGACGCCGCCCTGGCCGCGGTGCAGGCCGAGCAGCAACAACAGGCGATGCTGCAACAGCAGTCGGCGAGCTACCAGAGTCAGCTGGCGGCGGCCCAACTCAAGCTCGCCAACCTCAACGGCCAACGCGCCAAATACCTCGCGTATCAGAAGGAACAAGCTCGACTGGCCGCCATCCGGGCCCGTCAGGCCGCGTTGCGTAGGGCCGCGGCCGCCCGGGCCGCCGCGGCTGCGGCCGCCGCGGCCAACAACAACAACACCCAGTCCGGCGATAACACCTATCTGCCTCCTGCCAACTCGATGGGCGGCTGGACGGCAGCCAAGGGCAACGCCGCGGTGGCGCGGGCCCTGCACACGCTCGGCACGCCGTACGCCTGGGCCGGTGGCGGCTACAACGGCCCGACCTACGGCGTGAACTCGCCCGGCACGGACGGCTGGAACGACAGCGCAGTGTACGGCTACGACTGCTCCGGTCTGTCCATGTACGCGTGGGCGCCGCAGGGCCTGTACATGGCCCACTACGCCGCTACCCAATACACCCAGGCCGGCTCGTATCACCCGAGCGCGGGCAATTTCCAGCCCGGCGATCTGCTGTTTTGGTCGGGTGACGGCAGCATCGGTGGCATACATCACGTTGCCATCTACATCGGCAACGGCAACGTGATCCAGGCACCCAACTCCGGTTCATACGTCCAGATCACCCCGTGGGACCAGGTCTCGCCGGACTACTTCGGAGCGACTCGCCCGCTGACCTGACAGGTTTATGGATACTGATCACGAACCGCCCCGAGCCGCCAGACACTAGAGTGGGCCGATGACCGCAGTAGCCCTGACGACCCGCGCATCCGCCGCGGCACCGGTGACAGAGCTAGTCGACGCCTTCGGACGTCGCGCCGAGGACTTGCGTATCTCGCTCACCGACAAATGCTCGCTGCGCTGCACCTACTGCATGCCGGCAGAGGGCTTGGAGTGGTTGTCGAAGGACCGGGTGCTCAGCGACGACGAGATAGTCCGGTTGAGCGCAATCTTCCTGCGTCTGGGCGTCAAATCGATTCGATTGACCGGCGGCGAGCCGCTAGTCCGACCGGGCGTGGCCGGACTGGTCTCACGGCTGGCCGCGCTGGAACCGCGCCCCGAACTCAGCCTGACCACCAACGCGCTGGCCCTGGCCGACAAGGCCGTCGATCTGGCCCGTTCCGGACTTGATCGGGTCAACGTCTCCCTCGACACGCTCGATCGCGAGAAATTCCGCACGCTCACCCGTCGCGATCGGCTGGCTGACGTGCTGGCCGGGCTGCAGGCCGCGGCCGACGCCGGCCTGGCCCCGATCAAGGTCAATGCCGTGCTGATGCGTGACCAGAATCTTTCCGAAGCCGGCGAGCTGCTCGGCTGGGCATTGCGGGCCGGCTACCGGATGCGGTTCATCGAGCACATGCCGCTGGACGCCCAGCACGCCTGGACCCGAGCCGACATGGTCACCGCGGAGGATGTGCTGGCGGTGCTCGAAGACGAGTTCGTATTGCGCCCAGTGGGTAATCGAGGCAACGCCCCCGCTGAGGAGTTCGAGATCGTCGACGGTCCGGGACGCGACACCTGGGCGGTCGGGCCCTGGCGCGTCGGCATCATCGCCTCGGTCACCCGGCCGTTCTGCCGTGACTGCGACCGGCTGCGGCTGACGGCGGACGGCCAGTTGCGAACCTGCTTGTTCAGCCACGACGAGACCGACCTGCGGGCCGCGTTGCGAACCGGTGCCGACGATGACGAACTGGCTCAGTTGATCGCGACGGCAGTGGCCGGCAAGGCCGCCGGTCACGGGATCGCGCTGCCCGACTTCAAGCAACCCGATCGCCCGATGTCGGCCATCGGCGGCTGACCCGCGGCACGGCTGCTGTTCACGCCACGGCTGCTGTTCACGTCACGGCTGCTGCTGGCGGCACGGTCCAGACCACGAGGCACAGGCAAGACTTAGTCGCCCCAGTCCGGCACGTTTCATGGGGAGTCGTTACCGTGAACACACGGATCCGACCAGCAGCAAGGAGCTCCATGACCGAGCCGGCCACGTCCCACTCGGCCCACCCCACCCCGGCCGCCGACGCAGGTGCGCTGGAGCGCGCGCTGTTCGAGGTGAAGCGGGTCATCGTCGGCCAGGAGCGCATGGTCGAGCGAATGATGGTGAGCCTGCTGGCCCGCGGTCACTGCCTGTTGGAAGGCGTGCCCGGCGTGGCCAAGACGCTTGCGGTCGAGACCCTCGCCCACACCGTCGGGGGCACGTTCGCCCGCCTGCAGTTCACGCCCGACCTGGTTCCTTCCGACATCGTTGGCACCCGGATCTACCGCCCGGGCGCGGAGAAGTTCGACACCGAGCTCGGCCCGGTCTTCGCCAACTTCGTGCTGGCCGATGAGATCAACCGCGCACCGGCCAAAGTACAGTCGGCGCTGCTCGAGGTGATGGCCGAGCGCCAGGTGTCGCTCGGCGGCATCCGCTACCCGCTACCGCAACCGTTCCTGGTGCTGGCAACCCAGAACCCGATCGAGTCCGAGGGCGTCTACCCGCTGCCGGAAGCGCAGCGGGATCGATTCCTGATGAAGATCAATGTCGACTACCCGTCCGCCGCCGAAGAGCGCGAGATCATCTACCGGATGGGCGTCGATCCGCCCGTCGCCCAGCCGGTCATCTCGACCGACGAGCTGATGTCCCTGCAGCGCCGGGCCAGCCGGGTGTTCGTCCACCACGCCGTCGTCGACTACGTGGTGCGCCTGGTCGTCGCCACCCGGCAGCCACGGGAATTCGGCCTGGCCGATGTCGCCAGCTGGGTCTCCTACGGAGCCAGTCCGCGCGCCAGCCTCGGCCTGATCGCCGCCGGCCGAGCGCTCGCCCTGCTTCGCGGCCGCGATTACGTTCTGCCCCAGGATGTGTTGGACGTCGCGATGGACGTGCTGCCCCACCGCTTGGTGCTGTCCTACGACGCGATCGCCGACGGGATTCCCGCGTCTCATGCGGTCGGACGAGTGCTGCAAACGGTCCCGCTGCCGCAGGTTGCCCCGCGCCAGCGAGCGACCGGTGCGTTCGTGCCGGCCACCGTTCCGCCGGCGAACGGACTCACCCAACCGTCGCAGGCCCAGCAATACCCGCCACAGCCGCCGCAACCCCAAGGCCAGCAATCGCAACCGAATGGCCAGCAGCCGCAGGCTCAACCGCCCGGCGGGTGGGGACCGCCAGCGTGACCGAGGCTCGCTACGAACTGCCGCCCCAGACGGAGGCGATGCTCCGCCGGCTGGAATACACGGTGCGGAACAAGCTCGACGGCTTGCTCCAAGGCAACTACCTGGGACTCGTTCCCGGCCCGGGCACCGAACCGGGGGAGTCGCGGCAGTACTACCCAGGCGACGACGTACGCCGGATGGACTGGCCGGTCACCGCCAGGACCATGACCCCCCACGTCCGTCAGACCGTGGCCGACCGGGAACTGGAAACCTGGCTCGCGGTCGATCTGTCACCCAGCCTGGACTTCGGCACGGTCAACGTCGAGAAGCGTGATCTGGTGTTCGCGGCAGCCGCGGCGATCATCCATCTGACCAGCAAGTCCGGTAACCGCATCGGTGCCGTTGTCAGCACCGGCCACAGCTCGTTCCGGGTGCCCGCCGTGGCCGGCACTAATCACGCCCGGTACCTGCTGCGCCGGATCGCGGCGACCCCGCGGGCCGAGCGCGCCGAGCCGAACGCACTCGGCGAGATCCTCGAGCAACTGCGTCGCCCACCTCGGCGGCGGGGCATGATCGTGCTGCTGTCGGACTTTCTGGGCAACCCCGACTGGGAACGTCCGCTGCGCGGTCTCGGCGACCGGCACGAGGTGCTCGGTATCGAGATCGTCGATCCACGCGAACTCGCACTACCCGCGGCCGGCCTGGTGACCTTCGTCGATCCCGAGTCCGGTGAGCAGCTCGAAGTACAGACCTCAGACGCGGCGTTGCGCCTGCGCTACGCCCAAGCCGCCCAGCAACAACGAGACCAGATCGCCTCGACGCTGCGCCGGGCCGGCGCCGACCACCTGCGCCTCAGTACCGACTCGGACTGGATATCGGACATCGTGCGGTTCGTGGTCACCCGCCGCCGGGGCATATCGGCCCGACCACCGTCGCGAGCCGGCGTCGAGGGCGTGCACTGATGCATTTCGCCTCGCCGCTCTGGTTGTTCCTGCTCGTCGCGGTGGCCGCGGTGGCCTTGGGCTACCTGCTGCTGCAACTGAGACGCCGCAAGTTCGTGGCCCGGTTCAGCAACGCGTCGCTGCTGGCCAGCGTGGTCCCACGGCGCCCAGGCTGGCGCCGGCATCTCACCTTTGCCTTGCTGCTGATCGCGTTGCTGGTGCTGTCCCTCGGGGTAGCCCGACCGACCGCGGCCGTGCGGGTCCCGCAAGAGAAAGCCACGGTCATGTTGGCCATCGACGTCTCGCTGTCGATGGAAGCGACCGACGTGCTTCCGTCCCGGATCGAGGCGGCCAAGAGCGCGGCCCAGTCCTTCGCCGATCTGCTGCCGAAGCGGATCAACCTGGGGCTGGTCAAATTCGGCGGTCAGGCCAGCGTGGTTGTCCCGCCGACGCTGGACCGGGACGCGTTCAAACGGGCCGTGGCCAGCCTGCAGCTGGAGGAGTCGACGGCCATCGGCGAGGGAGTCTTCGCCTGTCTGGACGCGCTTTCCACCTTCAGCCAATCGACGACGGCGCCGCAGGACAAGCCCGCGCCGGCCCGGGTGGTCCTGCTGTCAGACGGCTACAACACGGTCGGCCGGTCGGTTGCCGACGCGGTGGCCGCGGCCAAGAAAGCCAACACGCCGATCTCGACGATCGCCTTCGGCACACCCGGCGGGACGGTTACCGTGCAGGGCCAGACCGTGCCCGTTCAGGTGGACAAGCAGACCCTGCAGGGACTGGCCCAGGCAACCGGCGGTTCTTTCCACACCGCCGCGTCGGTCGAGGAATTACAGTCCGTGTACAAGGACATCGGCTCTCAGATCGGCTACACGACCGCGCAACGGGACATCAGCTGGCGCTTCATGCTCGCCGGCCTGCTCGCCGCGATTGCCGCGGGCGCGGTGTCCCTGCTCTGGTCGGGGCGGCTCACCTGATCGGCCGTCGGATCGGCTAGCGTGTTGCGCGTGAGTCGATCAGTGCTGGTTACCGGAGGCAATCGCGGCATCGGGCTCGCGATTGCGAGGCATTTCGCCGACGCGGGGGATCGGGTGACGATCACCCATCGCGGCAACGCCGTGCCGGACGGGTTGTTCGGCGTGAAGTGCGACGTGACCGACGCCGAGGCGGTGGACGCGGCGTTCACTGCCGCCGAGGCCGAGCACGGCCCGGTCGAGGTGGTGGTGTCCAACGCCGGCATGACCGACGACACCCTGCTGATGCGGATGAGCGAAGAATCCTTCACCCAGGTGGTGGACGCGAACCTCACCGGCGCCTACCGGGTGGCCAAGCGGGCCACCCCGGCGATGCTGAAAGCCAAGCGCGGACGGATGATCTTCATTTCCTCGGTGGTGGCGTTCATCGGTTCGCCCGGCCAGGTGAACTACGCCGCCAGCAAGGCCGGGTTGCTCGGTCTGGCCCGGTCGATCGCCCGCGAGCTCGGCAGCCGGAACATCACCGCCAACGTCATTGCCCCGGGTTTCATCGACACCGACATGACCGCCGAGCTCAGTGACGCGCGCAAATCCGAGATCCTGGCCAACGTGCCGCTGCGCCGCTACGGAGCGGTCGACGACGTCGCGGCCGCGGTCGCCTTTCTGGCCTCCGATGCGGCCGGCTACATCACCGGTGCGGTGTTGCCCGTCGACGGCGGCGTCGGCATGGGCATGTGAGTCGACGGCTGCGTTCCTTGAACTCGTCTCTCTCGAACAACACCCGTTCGAACAGCACCCGTTCGAACAACACTCTCTCGAACGGCACCCTCTCGAACAGCACCGGAAAGGCTTGAGCGATATGGGCATTCTCGAAGGCAAGCGACTGCTCATCACCGGGGTGATCACCGATTCCTCGATCGCATTCGCGGCAGCCCGGGTCGCGCAGGAACAGGGCGCCGAGGTGCTGCTCACCGGCTTTGGCCGGATGTCACTGGTCGAACGGGTCGCTCGCAAACTGCCCAAGCCGGCCCCCGTCGTCGAACTCGACGTGACCTCGCCCGAGCACCTGGCCGGGCTGGCCGATCGCGTGCGCGAACACGTCGACGGCATCGACGGCACGCTGCATTCGATCGGGTTCGCGCCGCCCAGCTGCCTCGGCGAACCGTTCCTGGACGCCCCGTTCGATGACGTCGCCAAAGCGTTCGAGGTCTCGGCGTACTCGTTCAAGTCACTGGCCACAGCTGTCCTTCCGCTGTACGGCGAGCAGGGCGGCAGCCTGGTCGGGATGGACTTCGACGCCACCGTGGCGTGGCCGGCCTACAACTGGATGGGCGTGGCCAAGGCGGCTCTCGAATCGACATCGCGGTACCTGGCCCGCGAGCTCGGTCCCCGCCGGATCCGGGTGAATCTGGTTGCCGCCGGGCCGGTGCGGACGTTGGCGGCCAAGAGCATTCCCGGCTTCGCGGCGTTCGAAGAAGCATGGGGCCCGCGAGCCCCGCTGGGGTGGGACATCAACGACGCCACTCCGGTCGGCATGGCGTGCGCGGCCCTGATGTCGGACTGGTTCCCGGCCACCACCGGTGAAATCGTGCACGTCGACGGCGGCTTTCACGCCATGGGTGTGTAATGACGTCATCGGCCAGCGATCCGGCCGCTGCTGTCGACGCATTTCTGTTGCTTTCCTTTGGCGGTCCGCAGGCGCCCGATGAGGTAATGCCCTTTCTGCGCAACGTCACCGGCGGCCGTGGCATCCCGGATGAGCGGTTGGCGGAGGTGGCCCAGCACTACCTGCACTATGGCGGCGTATCACCGATCACCGCGCAGAACGAAGCCCTGCTGGCCGCGATCGCCCTCGAGTTCGAACGCCGCGGCATCACCGTTCCGGTGTACTTCGGCAACCGAAACTGGCGGCCCTACCTCACCGACACCGCCCGGCAGATGCACACCGACGGCGTACGGCATGCGCTGGTGCTGGCCACCAGCGCCACCGGATCCTATTCCGGGTGTCGGCAGTACCGCGAGGATCTCGCCCGAACCACGGACGAACTGGCTGGCGCCGCGCCCCGGTTCACGAAGTTGCGGCACTACTTCGACCATCCCGGTTTCATCGCCGCCAACGCCGCCGCCGTCCGCAAGGCGCTGACCGAACTGGGCGAGCTGGTGGAGGCGGGCGAGCCAGCGGGTTCACCGGGCCCGAGTGGTGCGACGGCCGGCGAGGCGCGGCTCGTGTTCACCGCGCATTCGGTGCCTAACCGCATGAACGAGCAATCCGGCCCGCAAGGTGGGCTCTACCTGGCCGAACACCGCGTCACCGCTCGCCTGGTTGCCGAGACCGTCCGCGGACCTGGGGCCGAGTTCGACCTGGTGTGGCAATCCCGCAGCGGGCCACCGTCCGTCCCCTGGCTCGGGCCGGACGTCAACGAGCATCTGCGAACGTTGGCCCAGCAGGGCGTGCAGCGAGTCGTGGTGGCGCCGACTGGATTCATCTCCGATCACATGGAGGTCATCTGGGATCTTGACAACGAGGCAGCCGAGACGGCGGCCGAACTCGGGCTGCAGTTCGTCCGGGCTGGCACCGCGGGAACCCATCCGAGCTTCGTCGCCGCGATCGCCGATCTGGTGGCGGAGCAACTGACAGGGGCGAACGCCGAGCATCTCGGCGAACTCGGGCTGTGCGGTGTGGATTGCCCCGCCTTCTGTTGCCCGGCACCACCACGCCGCCCCTGAGTCTCCGATGCTTGAGGTCCCGCAGTAGGGGGATCGAGCTACCTCGCGACCCAAGCTCTGGTGACACCACCAACGGTCATCGCCATTCTCGCGCTGCGATTCGCGGTCGCTTTGCTCGGCGTGGCGGCGATGTCCGGACCGCGGATCCAGCGATTCGCGGCCGGAGAAGTGTGGATCGGCGTGCTCCCCGGCGCGATCCTGAGTGGCATCTTCATGCTCGAAAACCCGGGGTCACCAGACATCGGCAACGAACGCGGGTCTGATTATCGGCTTGACCAGACAGCCTTCGCCTTTGCGGGAAGGCTGATTCTCGGTTGGACGGCTTGAACCGCCAAGACTTCCCTTTAGGGCAAAGGGTTTTGCCTGTATGGGCAGAGTCTGGTTGAGGTCGTGTTCGGGCCTGGTTTCGGGGTCGTTAGTGTTAGAGCCTGGACGTAGTTTCCTTTTATGGGAACGGGGCAAACCGGCGAGGCTGGGTCGATGGTGGTGTTGGCGGCGCAGTTGGCCGACCTGACGTCCCGGCTGTCGGCTGGCTCGTGGGCCGGGTTGGACGTGACTGAGCAGGCCGGGGTGATCCGGTCGGTGGAGGAGTCCGCGCGTCGGTTGGCCGCGTTCGACGTGGCTGTGGTGGCGCAGGCCGAGCAGTGCAACCTGGCCGCGCGGTTGACCGCGACCGGGACCTCGGCCGTGTTGGCCGGGTTGTGGAAGGTGCCGTTGCGGGTAGCGCGGCGGCGGGTGGTCCGGGCTGGGCAGTTGGGTCCGCGGGTGACGTTGACTGGTCAGGTGTTGGCGCCGCTGCGCCCGGTGCTGGCGCAGGCGTTTATCGCTGGTCGGGTGGACGCGGCGCAGGTGGATGTGATCACCGCGATGCTGAGCAAGCTGCCGGCCTCGGTGGCGGTGGAGCAGGCCGAGTTCGCGGAGGTGAATCTGACCGGGCATGCGGTCGACATCAACTGTGAGCAGTTGGCCGGCTACGCCCGGGTGTTGGGTGAGGTGTTGGATCCGGACGGGACGTTGACCGATGAGAGGGATCAGCAGCGTCGCCGGTATCTGTCGATCACCCCGCAGCCGGACGGGATGGTCGCCATCCGGGGCTTGCTGGACGCCGCGACCGGTGCCGCGGCGATGACCGTGCTCCACGCCCTGGCCGCCCCGAACACGACCAGCACCCACCGC
>JAOPUZ010000054.1 GCA_025966315.1 Frankiales bacterium
ACGGCTGGCGCTGCACCATGAAAAACGGCCTGCCCTACTGGATCCCACCCACCTGGATCGACCCCACCCAAACCCCCCAACACAACCGACACCACCACCAATGAGCCCCGCCAGCACACCCGACGAATCGACGCCAACCATTTATACGGGCGACACGCGCGCAGTCTCGAAGCCGTGCAGCGGGCGCGAACTGTCTACGTCAGACCAGCTTGCCGTGACGGACGTGGCTGCCCCTCGCGATGGCGTGGCAGTTTGGCCCTCGCTGGATCGGTACCCTGCAACGGTGCTGAACAACCTGCGTGCCCCGATCGGCAAGGGCATCGCTCCGCTCGGCCGAGCATTGGCGCGCACCGGTGTAACGCCGGATGCGATCACCATTCTCGGCACGATCGGCACCGCGGCATCCGCGCTGATCTTCTACCCGCGAGGATCGTTTTTCGTCGGCACTCTCTTGGTCTGGCTGTTCGTGATGTTCGACATGGTCGATGGTGCCGTGGCCCGAGCGGGCGGGATGACGACCCGCTTCGGCGCGGTACTCGACTCCAGCTGCGATCGAATCGCCGATTCGGCCATTTTCGGCGCGCTTGCCTGGTACTTCGCCCGTCACGACCAGCCGGCGCTTTTGGCCGGCAGTCTGCTCTGCCTCGTGCTGGGCTCGCTCACGTCTTACATCAAGGCACGGGCCGAAGGCATGGGCATGACCTGCAATGTGGGCATCGCCGAACGGACCGAACGACTGATCATCATTCTGGTCGGCACCGGCCTGACGGGCTGGCCGATCCGGGTTCCTTATGTCCAAGCCATCACCATCTGGCTGCTCGTGGCCGCCTCTACCGTGACCGTCGGCCAACGCTTTGCCACGGTATGGCGGCAGGCGCACGAACCGGTCACATGACGCTCACCGATCGCGTCACCGACGTCGGGTATCAAGCCGCCTGGCGTTTCGTACGTGCAATCCCGGAACCCGTGGCCCAGCGTGTATTTCAGCTGGCGGCGGATCGTTCGACGCGCAAGGACGGACGAGGGGTTCAGCAGCTCCGCCGGAATCTGAAGCGGGTCGTTGGCACCGAATCGAGCGACGCCGAAGTCGACGCGCTGGTGCGGGACGGCATGCGGTCCTACGCCCGCTATTGGCTCGAGACGTTTCGCTTGCCGTCGATGGACATCGATGACACCCTGGCTCGCACCCACGCGGTCGGCACCGAACATATCCACCGCGCCGCGTCGCACGGGCGGGGAGTCATTCTCGCCTTGCCGCACAGCGGCAACTGGGAAGTCGCCGGAATCTGGTTGGTTGACCAGGGCTTTCCCTTCACCACGGTCGCTGAACGACTCAAACCGGAATCCCTCTTCGACCAGTTCGTGGCCTACCGCGAAGGTCTGGGCATGCAGGTGATTCCCCTGACCGGCGACGAGCAACCACCGGCGCACATCCTGCGTGAGCGGCTCAAGGCCGGCGGGATGGTCTGCCTGGTCGCCGAACGGGACCTTTCGCGCAGCGGCATCGAGGTCGAGTTCTTCGGTGAGCGGACCCGGATGCCGGCCGGCCCGGCCCTGCTGGCCGCGACTACCGGGGCCGCCTTGTTACCCGTACACCTCTACTACGAGCAGAACGGCTGGGGCCAGACGATCGCGCCGCCGGTCGATCTCGGCGAGGGCTCACTTCGCGAACGAGTGACCAGAGGCACGCAGGCGCTGGCCGATTTCTTCGCCACCCACATCGCCGAACATCCGCAGGACTGGCACATGCTGCAACGGCTCTGGCTGGCCGACGGTGCCAACGACGATGCCAACGACGATGCCGGCATCGTCGATCCGGCCGTCGGGAGCTGAGCCGAATGCGAATCGGCATTGTCTGCCCCTATTCCTGGGACGTCCCCGGCGGCGTCCAGGCCCACGTCCGAGACCTGGCCGAAACCCTGATCGGCCTCGGTCATCAGGTATCGGTGCTGGCGCCCGGCGAGGAGGACTCGCCCGACCTGCCCCCGTACGTCGTCGCCGCCGGCAAAACCGTGCCCATCCGATACAACGGCTCGGTCGCTCGACTGCAATTCGGGCTGGTATCCGCCACGCGGGTGCGCCGATGGCTGCGCGACGGCGTCTTCGACGTCGTTCACGTGCACGAACCGGCGCCACCCAGCCTGTCGCTGCTGACCTGCGTCATCGCCGATGTGCCGTTGGTGGCCACGTTCCATGCCGCCTCCACCAAGTCCCGGTTCCTGGCCATGTTCGACTCCCTGTTGCAGCCGTTCATGGAGCGGCTGTCCGGCCGGATCGCGGTCTCGCAGGCCGCCCGCAAGATGATCGTGGAGCATCTCGGCGCCGACGCCGTAGTCATTCCCAACGGCGTCGCTGTATCGAGTTATGAGCACGCGAAGCCCTTGCCCGGCTACCCTCGGCCGTTGGAACTGGGCGGAACCATCGGCTTCATCGGTCGCTATGAAGAGACCCGCAAGGGCATGAGCGTGCTCCTCGATGCCCTGCGGATTCTGGCGGCCACCCGCCCGGGCGTCGAACTCCTCATCGCCGGGGCCGGCGAGCAAGCCGACTTCGTCGCGAGCCTGCCGGACGAGCTGCGAGCCAACGTGGTCATGCTCGGCATGGTCAGCGAGGCGGACAAGGCGAGCCTGTTGCACAGCGTGGACGTTTACGTCGCCCCGAACACCGGCGGCGAGAGTTTCGGGATCATCCTGCTCGAGGCGATGGCCGCCCGGACACCGATCGTGGCCAGTGACCTGGATGCGTTCCGTCGAGTGCTGGCCGACGGGCGGGCCGGCGTCCTGTTCAAGAATCGGAGTGCGACCGATCTGGCCCGAGCGCTGCAACTGGTCCTCGGAGACAGCGCGCTGAGGGGCCAGCTCTCAGCGGCCAGTGTCGAGGTCGTCCGGCCCTATGACTGGCCCGTCGTGGCGAGTCAGATCCTGCGGGTATACGAGATCGCAGTCGCCGCGAGCGTGCACTGAGCGGCTCGGTACACACCAGATTCGCCGCCCCATGACGGGCCGCCTGTCCACATGTTGCCGCTGGACTTTGTAGCCTTGTCGAATGCTGTCGGCAAGTTGGTGGATCTCGGCCGTGGTGGTCGCGATCCTGCTGACCACCTGGGTCACCTTTACGGTGACCCGCCTGGACCGGCTGCACGCCAAGGTGGACGCGGCCCAGGCCGCGTTGGATGCACAACTGGTTCGCCGATCGGCAGCGCTGCTGCACGTGGCTGAGATGCCGCGATCCGGGGTGCCGGACGAGCACGCGCTGCAATTGGCCCACGCGGCTCACAGTGCACTGGCCGTCGATCTGCTCGACCGGCAAGCGGCCGAGAACCAGGTCGGCCGGGCCATCGGCGGGCTCGCGAATCTAAGGCCGGTACTGGCCGTCGACGCCGTGGCCGAACTATCCGAGGCTGCGACCCGAGTGGCCATCGCGCGACGCTTCTACAACGACTCGGTACGCGATACCCGGTCATTGCGCGCGCGCCGGATGCCTCGCCTGCTGCACCTGGCCGGCCATCGCGAGCTACCCCAATTCTTCGACATCGACGACACGAACCTGCTAGCCGTTCCGTACCAAGCCACCGGCGACGAACTCGGTCGCATCGAGGAGAGTTCTGCATGAGTTTCCGCTTCACCAAGCAACAGTCGCTGATTGCCGCAGCCGTGGTGGTCGTCCTCGCCGCCGGCGGTACCACCGCCGCATTGCTCACCGGCAATGACAAGAAATCGGCCGCCGCCCCACTGCCTTCCCAGACCGCGACCACGCCCGCGACGTCCAAGCCCCCGGCGCCGACCCCAAAGCCGACCAAGAAGCCAGCACCGCCGCCCGTGAATTACCTGACCGGGATCGGCGCCGCGTCGAGCAAAGCGGTGATCGCGGTCAAGATCGACGACACAGACAACGGGCGACCGCCGCTGAACCTGAATCAGGCCGACATCGTCTACATCGAGCAAGCCGAAGGCGGCCTGACGCGATTGGTGGCCGTGTTCGCCACGAATCATCCAGTCGTCGAACCGGTACGTAGTACCCGCGCCAGCGACCCGGAACTATTGAGCCAGTACGGCAAGATCACGCTGGTGGCCTCAGGTGGCGGCGGCGATTCGATCCCGGTCCTGCAGCGGTCCATCCTCAAGGGCGTGATCAACGACCTCGGTGGTCCGGGCTTCTCACGGGACGACAACCGGTCCTCGCCATACAACCTGACGTCGAACCTGCAGCAGGTCGCCGCCGCCGAGAAGGGCGCACCGGCCAAGAACGTCGGCTTTCACTGGTCGGCCGGATACGCCGCGCTGGCCAAGTCCAAGTCGGCGCCGAGCATCAGCACCCGGGTCGGCGGTACCCCGGTCTCGTTCAGCTATAACCCCACGACCAAGAAGTACCAGCGCACCGTTGACGGCGTCACCCTGCGGGCGGCCAACGGAGCTGCGATCGCCACCCCGAACGTCATCGTCCAGATGTGCCGCGTCGCCACGGACTACACCGACGTCGACGTCGCCGGCAACCCGTCGCAGTACACGCACTCGATCGGATCGGGTCGCGTGGTGCTGTTCCGCAACGGCAAACGGATCGAGGGCAAGTGGTCGCGGCCGTCATTGCTGGCGCCGACCAAGTTCACCGATCTGACCGGCAAGCCCCTGCAGATGGCGCCGGGTGGGGCATACGTGGTGCTGGCGACGAACGGCGCGCCAGTCTGATCAGACTGACCCGCTCTGGCCGGGGGCACGCGATAGTCATGCGAGCCACGCGCGCGTCGGAGGTCGTCTTATTTTGTCCGAGGTCGGCCGTAGAATGGCGGGCATGAATGCTGACGCTGTGACGCCCACTGAAGGATCCGCCAATGCCCCGTCGGTGGGCACGTCGCGCGTGAAGCGCGGGATGGCTGAGATGCTCAAGGGCGGCGTGATCATGGACGTCGTCACGGCCGAACAGGCGAAAATCGCTGAGGACGCTGGCGCGGTCGCGGTGATGGCTCTCGAGCGAGTGCCGGCCGACATCCGCGCGCAGGGCGGCGTGTCGCGCATGAGCGACCCCGACATGATCGACAGCATCATCAGCGCGGTCTCGATTCCGGTGATGGCCAAGGCGCGCATCGGGCACTTCGTCGAAGCCCAGGTGCTGCAGGCCCTCGGTGTCGACTACATCGACGAGTCAGAAGTACTCACCCCGGCCGACTACGCCAATCACATCGACAAGTGGGCGTTCACCGTCCCCTTCGTGTGCGGCGCGACGAACCTCGGTGAGGCGTTGCGCCGGATCACCGAAGGCGCGGCGATGATTCGCTCCAAGGGCGAGGCCGGCACCGGCGACGTGTCCAACGCGACCACTCACATGCGACAGATCGGCGGCGAACTGCGCCGGCTGACGTCCCTCAGCCCCGACGAACTCTATGTCGCCGCGAAGGAACTGCAGGCGCCGTACGAACTGGTCGCCGAAGTGGCTCGCGCAGGCAAGCTTCCGGTCGTCATGTTCACGGCCGGTGGGATTGCCACCCCGGCGGACGCCGCCATGATGATGCAGCTCGGCGCCGAAGGTGTCTGCGTCGGCTCCGGCATCTTCAAGTCGGGTAACCCGGCCCAACGTGCTGAGGCAATCGTCAAAGCAACCACGTTCTACGACGATCCGGACGTGCTGGCCAAAGTCTCGCGCGGGCTGGGAGAAGCGATGGTTGGCATCAACGTCGAGGACAAACCGCAGACGCACCGGCTCGCCGAGCGCGGCTGGTAGCACCGACTCCGGATTGTGCAACATCTGGCATCACAGCGATGCCAGATGTTGCACAATCCGGTGCGTCTAGCTTGTCTAGGGCGCGAAGGTGCCGGCCGCGAAGTACCAACCGCCGAGCGCCGCGGATGCCATTGCCGCCAAGCTCAGCAAAGTCCACCGGACGACTGCGGGGCAGCGGTCGAGCAGCCGTGCGACGGGGACGAGCATCGGGAACACCGGCAACAAGAAACGCGGAATCGAGGCGTGCACGTTCGACGTGCCGACCGCGAGCACGAAGCCGGCGATCAAGTAGGCGTTGACGGACGCGGGCGGGCGCTGCCAGATGGCCACGACCGTGACGATGACGGCCAGGATCAGAAATACGGCCTGCAGCGGTGCGAAAGCTTGAGTCGCCGACCCGCTGAGCTCATGGATCAACGAGCGCACAGTGTCGATGCCACCGTCGAAGTGAGCGTTCCAGCCACCCTTCTCGGTCGCGAACCACGCGTCCCAGCGCCGGGCTCGGTGTCCGATGACGGCCCACGCGGCGAGGACGCCCAGTGGCGAGAGGACGACCGCGATCAGGCTGCGCCAGTCCCGGTCGCGGCGGATGGCGATAATCGCGGCGACCAGGCAGGCCACCGCGACA
This sequence comes from Frankiales bacterium, assembly GCA_025966315.1. GTDB lineage: Bacteria > Actinomycetota > Actinomycetes > Mycobacteriales > Jatrophihabitantaceae > Jatrophihabitans_A. Next base: position 6,344 of record JAOPUZ010000054.1, read on the forward strand.
ATGCCACCGGTCGGGCGGGTGAATCCGGCCAGCGCGCCGATGACGCCGGCCAGCAGCCAGCGGCGGTGCGCCAGGGCCAACAAGGCCGCGGCGCCGAGCATGGTCAGCATCGCTTCGGAGTAGGCGGCCGACAGCACGCCGGCCAGTGGATACGCCGACCAGCAGACGGCGGTCAGCAGCCCGACCCGGTCGCCGGCATAACGCCGAACCAGGAGAGCGATCAGGGCGGCCGCTACGGTCGAACACACGGTGACCACCACCAGCGCCGCGGACCAGAACGGCAGGCCGAGGGCGGTGAACGGCCTGGTCGACCACGGGAACAGGGGGAAGAACGCCGCCCCGTTGGGTCTGATGATCCCGTGCGAGGTGGGCAGCCGTTTCGGGTAGCCGCGCGCGGCGATGTTCGCGTAGAAGTTGCCGTCCCACATCGTGACGACGCGGGCGAAGGCGCGGTGCTCGTGGCGGCCGAACGCGGCGAATGCGAGCAGGGTGAGGGCCCTCGTGGCCAGGTGTATCGCGACAACCATCGCCACGAGCCGGCCGCCGGAGCCGCTCATGAAGGCCCGGAATCCAGGACGGCGCGCCGTCATTGCGTCCGAGCTCACCGCGGAAGCATGCCAGAAGCGGCCGTCGTTATCGCGTAGCCGGCGAGGCCCGGGCTCAAAAGAGCAACCGTTGTCACGGTCGGATCCGACTGGTACACCAGAAAGCATGTGCCGAAGCATCAAGACCCTGCGCCCGCCGTACACCGACGATCCCACGCCGGACGACAGCAGAGCGGCAGCTTTGCAATATGTTCGCAAAGTGGCCGGAATGCGGACGCCGTCCAAAGCCAACATTGAAGCCTTCGAACGGGCCGTACACGACATAGCGCACATCACCGACGAATTGCTGGCCAGTATCACGGTGCGTTCGCCGGCGGCCTGACCGCTGCGGGCAGCCACCGTCGGGTGCTGACGCCCCTACAGGCGTGGACGACCGGCGTGGACGACCGCCGTGGACGACCGACCGCGCCGAGGACCGACCGCGCCGAGGACCGGCTCGGCCTCGAATTCAGACCGATAAGCTCAACGGCCGTGCCCAGCCATGATCTGCAAGTCGGTGTTCTGGCCCTTCAAGGTGACGTCCGTGAGCACCTGGCGGCGTTGGCGATCGTCGGGGTCACCGGCCGGATCGTTCGCCGCGAGCGCGAACTGGCCGAGGTCGACGGATTGATCATTCCCGGGGGCGAGTCGACCACCATCGTCAAACTCGCGCATCACTTTGATTTGTTCGAGCCATTACGGCAACGCATCGCCGCTGGCCTGCCAACCTACGGGTCGTGTGCCGGCATGATCCTGCTGGCCGACCGGATCCTGGATGCGCCGGCCGATCAGGACACGTTCGGCGGCATCGACATGACCGTCCGCCGGAACGCCTTCGGGCGCCAGGTTGAGTCGTTCGAGGAGCGCGTGCAGATCGACGGGATCGAGGGCGCGCCGATCACCGCGGTGTTCATCCGGGCGCCCTGGGTGGAGGAGGCTGGCCCGGCCGCAACGGTGCTGGCCCGGGTCGATACCGGGCCCGCCGCGGGTAGGATCGTGGCCGTTCGCCAGCAGCACCTGCTGGCCACGTCGTTCCACCCGGAGCTGACCGGCGACGCCCGGGTGCACCAGTACTTCGTTGACATGGTCGAGCACGGCGCGCACATCGAAGGGCAGACGGAATGAGCATCGAAGCGAGTAGGGAGTCGCAGTGAGCGGGCATTCAAAATGGGCGACGACCAAGCACAAAAAGGCCGGCATCGACGCCAAGCGCGGCAAGCTCTTCGCCAAGTTGATCAAGAACATCGAGGTCGCGGCGCGGACCGGCGGCGGCGACCCGGACGGCAACCCGACGCTGTACGACGCCATCCAGAAAGCTCGCAAATCCTCCGTGCCACTCGACAACATCGAGCGCGCGGTCAAGCGCGGTTCGGGTGCTGAGGCCGGCGGTTCCGACTGGGAAACAATCATGTACGAGGGCTACGGCCCGTCCGGGGTAGCGGTGTTGATCGAGTGCCTGACCGACAATCGCAACCGTGCGGCCGGCGAGGTGCGGATCGCCATGACCCGCAACGGCGGCAATATGGCTGACCCGGGTTCGGTGTCGTACCTGTTCAATCGCAAGGGTGTGGTGATCGTCCCCAAAGAGAGCCTTTCCGAGGACGACGTCCTGCTCGCCGTGCTGGATGCGGGCGCCGAGGAGGTCAACGACATCGGCGACTCGTTCGAGGTGATCAGCGAGGCGACGGACCTCATCCCGGTCCGCACCGCCCTGCAGACGGCTGGCATCGAATACGACTCGGCCGACTCGTCGTTCCTGCCCAGCGTGCAGGTGCCGCTGGACGAGGACGGCGCGCGGAAGGTTTTCAAGCTCATCGACGCACTCGAGGATTCCGACGACGTGCAGAACGTCTACGCGAACTTCGACGTCTCCGACGAGATCATGGAAGCTGTCGGCTAGCCCAACTTCTGCCAGAATTGGAACAAGACGCGCCCGGTATACGCGATGTTGTCATTGCCTCCGAGCAGATCGAACAGACGGTAGATAGCGTCGAAAAATCGGTTATTCACGCTGTTGATCTGCAGCAACGCGTAAAGAATGATCATGCCCCACGGCTTGAATTGCTCGGCGCCGCGCTGAACTCCTGGGTCGAGGTACGGCTCGATGACTCCCCAGCCATCCAGGCCCGGGATCGGCAACAGGTTCAAAATCGCCGCCATGAGCTGCAGGAACGCGAGGAAGGCGAGGGCGGCCCAGAACACCTGATGGTCATCGCTGGCAGCCGAACGGCCGGCGAAGACGATCAACAGCACGATGGCCGATAGGGCATTCGTGGCCGGGCCGACTAACGACACGACAGCCCGTTGAAATCTCGTCCGGAATTGATTGGGATGGATGAACACCGCACCGCCGGGCAACCCGATCCCGCCCAGGGCGATGAACACGATGGGCAGCACGATCGACAGCACCGGGTGGCTGTACTTCAGCGGGTTCAGCGTCAGGTATCCGCGGGCCTCGACCTCGGTGTCGCCAAACCGCCAAGCCGAAAACGCATGCGCGAATTCGTGCAGGCAGAGCGTAACCACCCAGGCCGCAACCACGAACAGGAAGACCGCGAACCGGGACCCGCGCGTGACCGAGTTATCGGCGTGCCAGGCCCACCAGCCGCTGCCGATCGCGATGACAACGACGACCAGAAAGATCGGCGACGGACGAACCCGCGCCCGGCTTGGTCCGGCGTAGGAATAACTCATCGGGTCGGTGGCGCGGTCGTCGGTTGGTGCGTCGTCGCGGGATACGGCATCTGGGCAGTCTATTGAGCGTGGCTGGGCTCGTACGGCATCGAGACCGCGGTACTGCGTGTCGGTGCACCGTCGGTCCGGGCCGGTTCAATATCCTGTCGAACGTCCATTCGATTAGCGGCGGGAGTTCTCACCGATGCGCGTGCTCGGCGTGGACCCCGGCTTGACCCGCTGCGGGGTGGGCGTCGTCGAAGGTATTGCCGGCAAACCGCTCACCATGCTGCACGTCGAGGTGATCCGGACACCGCCCCATCAGGAGCTGTCAGCCCGACTGCTGGCCATCTCGGAGGCTCTCGAACTGGTCGTCGAGCGGTTTCGGCCGGATGCTGTGGTGGTGGAACGGGTATTTGCTCAGCACAACGTGCGCACCGTGACCGGCACCGCCCAGGCCGCCGGCTTCGCGGCCATCGCGGCGGCTCGCCGGGGGATCCCGGTCCGGCTGCACACGCCGTCCGAGGTGAAGGCGGCCATCACTGGTTCCGGCACCGCGGACAAGGCGCAGGTCACCGCGATGGTGACCCGCATCCTCAAGCTGAGCGAAGCCCCGCATCCGGCCGACGCGGCCGATGCGCTGGCGCTGGCGATCTGCCACGTGTGGCGCGGGGCCGCCCAGCAGCGCATCGCCGATGCGGCCGCGCAGCAACGCGCTAGTCAGCTCGCGACGAATCGGATTCTGGGGGTACGGCGATGATCGCCAGCGTGCACGGGGTTGTTGCCGCGGTCAGTCCGGACGGAGCAGTGGTCGAGGTCGGCGGCGTCGGGCTTGCCGTGTCCTGCTCGCCCGGCACGCTCGCCCGGCTCCGGGTGGGGGAGCCGGCCCGGCTATCCACCAGCCTGGTCGTTCGCGAGGACTCACTGACGCTGTATGGCTTCGCCAACGATGATGAGCGCGGTTTGTTCGAATTGCTGCAAACCGCCAACGGAGTCGGACCGAAACTGGCTCAGACGATTCTGGGGGTGTTCCCGCCGCGAGAGGTACGTCGGGCCATCGCCAGCAGCGACTACACCACGCTCGTGAAGGTGCCCGGAATCGGCCGGAAGGGCGCGGAGAAACTGGTCGTCGAACTGCGCGATCGGATCGGCTCTCTCGACGGCGACGCCGCTACCGGGACGACGACCGGGCTGGCCGGCATCACTGCCATCGCCCCGTGGAAGGACCAGGTGTTGCATGCGTTGGCCGGGCTCGGTTTCACCGGGCGCGAGGCGTCCGAGGCGATCGAGACGATAGCGGACGAATCCGATCAGCTTCCTGAGGTGTCGGTGATCCTGCGGCGGGCTATCCAGCTGCTCGGGCGTACCCGATGAGGGCGGCATGACCTCCGGTTTCGGCGACACCTCCGGTTTCGGCGACACCTCCGGTTTCGGCGACGCCCGCAGCAACGGAGACACCGGCAGTAACGCTGACACCCGCAGTAACGGAGACCCTGCCGGTTTCGGTGGCGGCGACGCGTTCGACGTTCAGCCGGCCGCACTCAGCGAAGGCGACCAGATCGTCTCGGCCCTGCCCGCGGTCGATGAGACCGAGGTCGAAGCGACGCTGCGGCCCAAGCGGCTGGCCGAATTCGTCGGGCAGCCGAAGGTCCGCGAGCAACTACAGGTGGTCCTCGAGAGCGCACTCGGCCGGGATCGCCCGCCGGATCACATCCTGCTGTCAGGGCCGCCCGGGCTCGGCAAGACCAGCTTGGCGATGATCGTCGCAGCCGAATTGGGTGCGCCCTTCCGGTTGACGTCCGGCCCGGCCATCGAACGTGCGGGCGACCTCGCAGCGCTACTCACCAGCCTGGCCGAAGGCGAAGTGCTGTTCATCGACGAGATCCACCGCATTGCCCGCCCGGCCGAAGAACTGCTGTATATGGCGATGGAGGACTTCCGGGTCGACATCATGGTGGGCAAGGGCCCTGGCGCGACCGCGATCCCGCTCGACCTCGCCCCGTTCACGCTGGTCGGCGCTACGACTCGTTCCGGTCTGCTGACCGGACCGTTGCGGGATCGGTTCGGCTTCACCGCGCATATGGATTTCTATGAACCGGCCGAATTGGAACTGGTGTTGCGACGTTCCGCCGGCGTGCTCGGTGTCCAGCTAACCGACGAGGGCGCCGTCGAGATCGCCGGCCGGTCCCGGGGCACGCCGCGCATCGCCAACCGGCTGCTTCGTCGGGTACGGGACTTCGCCGAGGTTCGCGCGGACGGAGTGGTCACCGCCGACGTGGCCCGCGACGCGCTCGCGGTGTACGACGTGGACGAACTCGGCCTGGATCGGCTGGACAAGGCTGTGCTGGACGCCTTGGTCCGGCGCTTCGGTGGTGGCCCGGTCGGGGTCAGCACGCTGGCCGTCGCCGTCGGTGAAGAGATCGAAACCGTGCAGGAAGTCGCCGAGCCCTTTCTGGTGCGAGCCGGCCTGCTGGCCCGCACACCCCGCGGTCGGATCGCCACCCCGGCGGCCTGGTTGCACCTCGGATTGATGCCGCCGAAGTCCGGAATTGCCGGCCCCACCCTGTTCGACACCTAGACTGGGTCGCTAACCGCCATCGGCCGCGTCGACGGCGCAGGTGCGCCCACCCACGTCGAGATGCTGAATTCGAGGACATCGTTGTGAAAGAACTGCCCCTGATCTTGCTTGCCCTGGTTTTCGTCGGGCTGATCATGTTCAACCGTCGCAATGCGCAGCGAAAGACCTCAGCCGAGACGGCCCGTCGGGCCCAGATGCAGCCCGGCACCGAGGTCATGACGACCTCCGGGCTGTACGGGACGCTGGTTGCGGTGGACACCGAGGCCGGTACCGCGGTGCTGTCGGTAGCTCCCGGCGTCGAGTTGAAATGGAGCCTCGCGGCGCTTCGAGATGTACAAGAATTGCCCGGGCAGTACCGTGGTCCGGTGCAGGAAACCGACGAACCGTCCACGGGGCCGGACGGTTCGACTGGTACGGGTAAGTGGGACGGGCCTGAGGAACCGGGTTCGCCCACGCGCTGAACGTCACGGAACCAGCGGTTGCTCACAGTGAAAGCTCATCAGCGTGTCGGTCATACTGTCCGGCGAGGGCTGAGTGACGAGCACCCGTGGGGGCTACCGCCCGAAACAGTTCGATCGAGGAGAAACTTTCCGTGCCACCATCTGCCGGGACGCTGCGGGTAGGTCGTTACTTCCTGACCCTGCTCGCGCTCTTCGCCGTTCTCTACGCCATCGTCTTCTGGCCTGGCCATTCCAACACCCCGAAGCTCGGCCTCGACCTCGAGGGCGGCGCCCAGATCGTCATCCAGGCCGATGCCAACGGCAAAACGCCGTCGAAGTCGGCGATGAACCAGGCCCGCGAGATCATCACCAACCGAGTCAACGGCCTCGGCGTATCCAACGCCGAGGTTGTCATCCAGGGTGGCAACCAGATCGTCATCTCGGTGCCCGGCAAGCCGAGCGACGAACTGCGGACCGTCACCCAAGCTGCCCTGCTGCAGTTCCGGCCGTTGCTCGTTGCCGCCACGCCGGTTGCCGCCGCGGCGACCCCGGCCCCCAGCGGCGCGTCGCCGTCAGTCAGCGGTTCGGCGACCGGAACGGCCAAGAGCACCGCGACCGCGACCGCGTCGGCCAAGGCCTCCGCGAAGGCGTCGGCCAGCACCTCGCCGTCCCCGCAGGGACGGGTTGTTCCCTTTGCCGCCGGCACCCCGACCCCGACCCCGACCCCGACGGCAAAGGCGACCGCGAAAGCGACCACCAGCCCGACCGCGACAGCGACCGCTGCTCCGACCGGGACGGCGGCCACGCCGGAAAACTCGATCTTCCAGCCGACTCCGGCCGGCGCCGCACCGGTCGACCAGTGGGCCCGCATCTCGGCCATCGCCAAGTCGGCCGGTATCACCTTCACGCCGCCCACCTCGGCCACCGCCTATACGGCGCTCGACCAGAATTCCGCCTCGTTGTTGCAGGCGGCCGTCGAGTCCTGGCCGTGCGACAACAACACCCGCCCGCTCGACACGCTCGACAAGCCGCTCATCACCTGCAGTCAGGACAACACCCAGCACTACTTGCTCGGCCCGGTAATCGTGCAGGGCAAGCAAGTGAAATCGGCTTCGGCGATCGCGCCCGGAAGCCAGCAAGGCCAGGTTGGCTGGGTCGTGAGTATCAGCTTGAATTCGGCCGGCCAATCGGCGTGGGCGAAGTACACCGCGGCCCATAACGAGGAGGTGGCGCCTGGCGACGTCGCCAACCAGGTGGCGAACACCTTGGACAGCAAGGTGATCGAGTCGTCCACCATTCAGCAGACGATCACCGGCGACACCCAGATCAGTGGCAATTTCACGCCTCAGACAGCTCAGGACCTGGCCAATGCGCTGAAGTATGGCGCGTTGCCGTTGAACTTCGTCACCAAGACAAACACCACCGTGTCCGCCACGCTGGGGACCGATCAGCTCCGGGCCGGTCTGCTCGCCGGTGGCATCGGTCTCTTCTTGGTGGTGCTCTACTCGCTCCTCTACTATCGGGCGCTCGGACTGGTCACCATTGCGTCGCTGGCCGTCTCGGCTGGTCTGACCTACGGCATGTTGGTACTGCTCGGTGCACAGATCGACTTCACGGTGACGCTGGCCGGTATTGCCGGTTTCATCGTCGCGGTGGGTATCACCGCGGACTCGTTCGTGGTGTTCTTCGAACGAATAAAGGACGAAGTCCACGAGGGCAGATCGGCGCGAGTGGCCATCCCGCGAGCGTGGGAACGGGCCAAGAAGACGATCATTTCGGCCGATGTGGTGTCCCTGCTGGCCTCGGTGATCCTGTACTTCTTCGCGGCGGGCGAGGTCAAGGGGTTCGCGTTCACGCTCGGGCTTTCCACCGTCATCGACCTCGTCGTGGTCTTCCTGTTCACCCACCCGATCGTGGCGCTGTTCTCACGCAGCGCGGCCTTCGGCTCGGCTCGGTTCACCGGCTTGAATCACGTGCGTGAGGCCGGATTGGTGCCCTCGATGGCCGGCATCCCCGCCGGGGCGGCAACTCGTCCGGCTCGACGGACACGCCGACCGGAGCGACCGCGACCCGCAAAGCCGGCAACAGAGGATTTCGCAGACGATGACCTCGCGCTGACCGATTCACCGGCAACGCAGGATGCCTACGCCGAGTACGAGGACCCGCTGGTCGACGACGTGCCCGCCGGTGCGACCACCGACGCGGCTGGCGAGAATGATCGGGTCGATGATCTGCCGGGCTTCGATGAGACCGCTGTCGAAGCTGCCGAAGATTCGTCGCTCAGGCCGGCGCCGTCCGTGGCCGCGAACGGATCGACTGCGGCCGAACGAGCTGCCGCCCGTCGGGCCAGGGCACGTGCCGCCAACGGTGAAGGGGATTCGAAGTGAGCGTCTTCACCAAGCTCTACCGAGGCGAAACGCGCTTCAACTTCATCGGCTCCCGCAAACGCTGGTACGCGGTGTCGCTCGTACTGGTGGTCATCTGCATCTTGAGCATCGCGCTGCGCGGCTTCAACGTGAGCATCGACTTCAAGGGCGGGACGCAGTTCCAGATCAACAAGGCGGCCGCTGGCATCACGACCACGCAGGTCGAGAACGCCTTGGCGGCGGCGGGGGAACCGGCCGACAGCGCCGCGCAAGAGGTCGGATCGGGCTCGACCCGCTCGATCATCATCAAGATGCAGGAGCTGAACCAGGAGCAGCAGCACGATGTGTCGGTGAAGTTCGCCCAAGAACTGCACATCGACCCGGCCAACATCTCGATCGACTCGGTGTCCTCGAGTTGGGGCAGCGACGTCACCAAGAAAGCCGTTCAGGGTCTGATTATTTTCCTGATCGCGGTGTTCCTGTACATCACCGTTCGCTACGACTGGAAGATGGCGACCGGTGCCCTGGTCGCCCTGCTGCACGACCTGGTCATTGCCGCCGGTATCTACTCCATCGTGGGATTCGAGCTCACGCCGTCCACCGTCGTCGGCCTGCTGACCATTCTCGGTTTCTCCCTTTACGACACCGTGGTCGTCTTCGACAAGGTCTCGGAGAATACGAGGGACATCCTCGCCACCGCACGAATGTCCTATGCCGATGCCGCCAACCTCGCGGTCAACCAGACGCTGATGCGCTCGATCAATACCTCGGTGATCTCACTGTTGCCGGTGGCCGGCCTGCTCTTTGTCGGTGCCGGACTGCTGGGCGTCGGCACGATCAAGGACCTGGCGCTCATCTTGTTCGTCGGCCTCGCGGTGGGTGCGTACTCATCGCTGTTCCTAGCCACGCCCATCGTGGTCGAGCTGAAGAACCGCGATCCGCAGTACCAGCATCTGGTTCGCCGGGTCGCGGCCCGGCGGGCCAACGCCGCGAAACAGGCGGCCGCCGAACTAGCCTCCGCCAGTGCTGTTGGCCCGGCCATCGGCGGCGGCAGCGCGGCTGCCCCGGTGCGCGGTACGCCGCGCCCGGCCCCTCGGCCCGGTGCGCGCCGGCCTGATCGCAAGCCCCGCAAGCGCACCTGATGTCGAGCCCAGATCAGGCGCTGGCCGACGCCATTGCCGGTCGGTTACGCGACGTTCCGGACTTTCCGCTGCCCGGTGTGATGTTCAAGGACATCGCGCCCTTGATCGCGGATCCGGACGTGTTCGGCGCCTGCATCGACGCGTTGGCCGAACTCCCGGCGGCGCGGGAAGCCGATCTGATTGCCGGCGTCGAAGCGCGCGGCTTCGTGGTCGCCGCGGCGTTGGCCCGTGCCGTCCATGCCGGCGTGGTGCCGGTTCGCAAGGCGGGCAAGCTGCCCCCGCCGACGGTGAGTGCCAGCTACGAACTGGAGTACGGAAGTGCCGAGATCGAGGTGCCCGTCGGCCTGCTCGAGGGGCGCAAGGTGTACCTCGTCGACGACGTCCTCGCCACCGGGGGCACGCTCAAAGCCACGATCGGGCTGCTCTCGCGAGCGGGCGCTACGGTGACCGGCATTGCCGTACTGGTCGAACTTTCGTTCCTGGACGGCCGCCAACGCCTAGCCGATACCGGGCTCGATCTGGACGCCCTACTCATCCTCTGACGTCGCCACCGGCGATCGGCTGAGGCGACGGGTCGAGCTCGGCACATCACGTGTCGCGGGAGTCACCGGACAGTAACTTCCGCTGGCCCCTAGACTGGTGATCACAAAAGGTTTTCGGTACCGCGCCGGGAGGATCCCCTGACCACTGAGGCGGCTGGACCAAGTGCGACGAGCAACGGCGTTCGCACCGAGTCGTCACGTCCCGAGCCGGGCCCGAATGGGGTAGGCACGCCGAACGGGTTGGTCGATCCCACCAGCGCGAATGTCACTGACGAGGCCACACCGGCCAACCAGCCGCAGTCGACCGTCGACGTCGCTTCAAACGCTGCTCGGAACGTAGCCACCGCCTCAACCCAGTCCGCGGCCGAGGCCAAGACGGCGCCCAGCGCTGCCCCCGGCCCGTCCACGAAGAGCGAATCGACAAGCAAGCCCGCGACGACCGCCAAGCCGGCATCCTCGGGCACGACCGGCAGCAGCTCGGCGCAGGCCGCCCCGATCCGTTCTGCCGGCCGGGCAAGCATCCCGTCGTCGGTCCCCGCCGTCGAGCGACGATCCGCTGCTGATTTAGCCAGTGGCGCACATCGCCGACGGGTCCGCGACCGGATCGCGCGCCGGATCGTCACCCCGCAACGTGCATCGGTCATCAAGCCGGTGCTGGAGCCGTTGTTGGCCGTCCACCGTGCGGCCCACCCGAAGGTGGACGCCCGCCTGCTGCAACGCGGCTATGACCTGGCCGAAGAACGACACCGCGGGCAATTGCGCAAGTCCGGCGACCCGTACATCACCCATCCGTTGGCCGTCGCCACCATCCTGGCCGAGCTCGGTATGGACACCACCACCCTGGTCGCCGCGCTGCTGCACGACACGGTCGAGGACACCGGACTCACGACGGATGAGCTGGCGACGGAGTTCGGAGCCGAGGTCGCCCACCTCGTCGAGGGCGTGACCAAGCTGGACAAGGTCAAGTTCGGCGAGGCGGCCGAGGCCGAAACCATTCGCAAGATGATCGTGGCCATGGCCCGCGACCCGCGAGTGCTCGTGATCAAGCTGGCCGACCGCTTGCACAACATGCGGACGCTGCGCTTCCTGCCGCCGGCCAAGCAGGAGCGCAAGGCTCGCGAGACGCTCGAGGTGTTGGCTCCGCTGGCCCACCGGCTTGGCATGAACACGATCAAGTGGGAGCTGGAGGACCTCGCGTTCGCCACCCTGTACCCGAAGCGGTACGACGAAATCGTGCGTCTGGTCGCCGAGCGGGCCCCGCAGCGCGACGTCTACCTGAACGAGGTCATCGAGCGAATTTCCGGCGACCTCAAGCTCGGCGGCATCAAGGCCCAGGTGTCCGGGCGACCGAAGCACTACTACTCGATCTACCAGAAAATGATCGTGCGCGGCCGCGAGTTCACCGACATCTACGACCTGGTGGGAATCCGGGTGCTGGTCGATTCTGAGCGCGATTGCTACGGCACGCTCGGCGTCATCCACTCGAACTGGCAACCGGTGCCCGGCCGGTTCAAAGACTTCATCGCGATGCCGAAGTTCAACATGTACCAGTCGCTACACACCACGGTCATCGGGCCGGGCGGCAAACCGGTCGAGCTGCAGATCCGCACCCAGGGGATGCACCGTACCGCCGAGTTCGGCATCGCGGCGCACTGGAAGTACAAGCAGGCCGGCGGCAACGCCGCCAAACCAACCGCCGTCAGCGACGAGATGGGCTGGCTGCGTCAGCTGCTCGATTGGCAGCGCGAGGCCCAGGAGCCGGGCGAATTCCTGGACACCCTGCGCTTCGACCTCGGCGCGCAAGAGGTGTACGTCTTCACCCCCAAGGGGGATGTGATCGGGCTGCCGGCCGGCTCGACCCCGGTGGACTTCGCGTATGCCGTGCACACCGACGTCGGGCATCGTTGCATCGGGGCTCGGGTCAACGGCAAGCTCGTCGCGCTCGAGACGGCGCTGGATCACGGCGACACCATCGAGGTGTTCACGTCCAAAGCCGAGGGTGCTGGACCGTCGCGGGACTGGCTGGCCTTCGTCGCGTCGCCGCGGGCCAAGACCAAGATCCGGCAATGGTTCGCAAAAGAACGTCGCGAGGACGCCGTCGAGGCGGGTAAGACCGCATTGACCCGGGCGATGCGCAAATCATCGCTGCCGATGCAGCGCCTGCTCGGCGGCGATCAGCTCGTCACCATCGCTCGCGACATGCACCTGACCGATATCACGGCCCTGTACGTCGCCGTCGGCGAAGGGCACGTCTCGGCTCAGTCCATCGTCCAGAAGCTGGTCGCCTCGCTCGGTGGCGTCGAAGGTGCCACCGAGGATCTCGCTGAGACCGAGATCCCGACGAGGACGCCGTCCCGGCGGCGTACCGGAGCGAACGCGGGCGTCATGGTGTCCGGGATGTCAGACGTCTGGGTAAAACTGGCCCGATGTTGTACCCCGGTGCCGGGCGACGAGATCATCGGCTTCATCACCCGCGGCGGCGGAGTGTCGGTGCACCGGCGAAGCTGCACGAACGCCGATGCCCTGGTTCAACAGGCCGAGCGACTGGTCGACGTCGAGTGGGCGCCGTCCTCGGATTCGGTGTTCGTCGTCTCCATCCAGGTCGAGGCACTGGACCGCCACCGCCTGCTGTCCGATGTGTCGCGGGTGCTCTCCGACGAACGGGTGAATATCCTGTCCGCTTCGGTGACGACCAACCGGGATCGGGTGGCGGTGTCCCGCTTCACGTTCGAACTCGCCGAATCCAAGCACCTGGATCAATTGCTACGCACCGTCCGCAACGTCGAAGGCGTGTACGACGTATACCGGGTGCACGCCGCGACCTGACCGAGCCGGTCGGCGTGGCGCCGGCTGAGGCGACCCAGCCGGTCGTCGCTGCCGGTGACCTCAGCCGAGCTGGTCGGCTGGTCGCCGTCGTTGCCGCCCGGATTCAGCCGCTGATCGTCATGGATTTGATGCCGATGGCCAGCTTGGGTGCGGTTTGATCGTCGGCCAAACCCCCCGCGGCCACCTGCTGAACGATGTCCAGGCCCTTGGTCACCTTGCCCACCACGCTGTAGTCCTTACCCAGGCCCGCGGTGGAATCCTTGTAGATGATGAAGAACTGGCTGCCGGTGGTGCCGGCCGCGGTCTGCTTGGCCATCGCGACGACACCCTCGCCGTAGCTGGCCTTAGCCAGATTCTCTTCCTTGTAACGGTAGGTCGCGCCGCCGCTGCCGGTGCCGGTGGGATCGCCGCACTGCAGCACGTAGATCCCGGAATTGACCAACCGGTGGCAAGGCGTCTGATCGTAGAACTTCTTGCCGATCAGGTAGTCCCAGCTCTGCACGGCGCATGGGGCATCGGCGCGGTTGAGCTGGATGTCGATCTCGCCCCGAGTGGTCACGACCTTGACGTTCTGAGTTCCGGTGGCCGGCGTCTTAGCCGGATCCGGGGGGAGCCCGACGTTGATCGTCTCGGGGTTGGAGACGTCCGCCGCGGCCTGGTCGTACTTGCAGGCGCCGGTCGTGACCTTCGCCTTGAGGCCGGTCTTAGCCGGTGCCGTCTTGCCGGCGATCGCGAATGGATCATTGCTGGCCGATGCGGACGGACTCGCCGCGGTGCTGCCGGAATCGGAGGGGTTCGCCGATGCGGCCGACGTGTTCTTGTCGTCGTTGGTCAGCATCACCACCGCCGTCACCACCACAACCACGAGCACCAGTACCCCGAACACCGTCGCGGCCAACGTTGCCTTGCGTCGGCGCTCGTCACGCCGCGACCGCCGGGCGGCCTGCCGCTCGAGATGACGGCGGGCGGCCTCGCGGCGCTGCTTGCTGTTGGGCACTGATTTCTTCCTCCTGCTCGCTGCCATCACCTTGGGTGACGGCATGCACGGTTTTGGCAACCGCGCGCAGTCTACGAAACCAGCCTTTGACCCGACGAATCGAACACCTGTGAGTTGGCCGTGTGCCGCCGGACGGCCTCGGCTCGGCAATACTGTCGGCGCACCTCGGTAGGGTTGGGGTCATCAAATCGACGCCTGGCGAGTAGAGAAGCGAGCCGAACGTGCTCATCCAAGGGTTTCCGGCCCAGGTGGCCGGTACGAACTGTTTTGTGGTGGCCCCCGGTCCGGGCGAGCAGTGCCTGGTCATCGACCCCGGGGTCGGCGTCGGCGACACGCTCGACGAACTGATTGCCGAACACCGCTTGCATCCGGTCGCGGTGGTGTTGACGCACGGCCATCTCGATCACACCTTCTCGGTGCTGCCCGTCTGCCAGGCGCGTGACGTGCCCGCGTTCATCCACAGCGACGACCGATCCGCCTTGGCCGATCCATGGACGGGTATGGGACTACCCGTCGGCGCGCCGGTCTTCGGCGTCGAGGGCCTGACCTTTGCCGAACCGGACGACGTGCGCACGATGGCCGACAACCAGCGTCTCGACATTGCCGGACTGTCCTTCACCGTCCGGCATGCTCCCGGGCATACACCGGGTTCGGCGGTCTTCTCCTTCGACGGCGACGACAGCCAAGAGAGCGTGCTGTTTTCAGGCGACGTGTTGTTCGCGGGCTCTATCGGTCGGTGTGATCTGCCCGGCGGTTCGATGCAGCAGATGACCAGGTCGCTGCGCGAGGTCATCCTGCCGATGGACGACGACATAATCGTGCTGCCGGGACATGGCCAGCAGACGACCATCGGACGCGAGCGACTGAGCAACCCGTTCCTGCAGGATCTGAAGGACTAGTGAGTGAGTAATCCCGTGAGTCAGCAGCTATGAGTTCGACCAAGCCCAGCCCGGTGAGCGGCTTTCCAGAGTTACTGCCGGCCGAACGTTTCGTCGAGCAACAGGTACTCGACACGCTACGCGGCGTCTTCGAACTGCACGGCTTCGCGCCCATCGAGACGCGTGCGGTCGAGCCGATGGCTCAGTTGCTGCGTAAGGGCGAGATCGACAAAGAGGTGTACATCCTGCGTCGCCTGCACGCCGAGGCCGGCGAGTCCGACGAGACCGCGCCGGACACGCTCGGGCTGCACTTCGACCTCACCGTGCCCTTCGCACGTTACGTCCTGGAGAATTCCGGCAAGCTCGATTTCCCGTTCCGGCGTTATCAGATCCAGAAAGTCTGGCGGGGCGAGCGCCCTCAAGAGGGCCGCTATCGCGAGTTCACCCAAGCCGACATCGACGTCGTCGCCAAGGACACGCTCGCCTTCCACTACGACGTCGAAGTGGCCCGGGTGATGGCTGAGGCGCTGTCGGCGCTGCCGTTGCCGGCGCTACGACTGCAGATCAACAACCGCAAACTGATCGAGGGTTTCTATACCGGTCTCGGGGCCGAGGACATTCCGGCCGTCATGCGGACCATCGACAAGATCGACAAGGTGCCACCCGCGATGGTCCACACCATGTTGGTGGACGAAGCCGGGCTGAAACCCGGGCAGGCCGATGCGTGCTTGGCGTTGGCCGATATCCGGGCCTCAGACGTCTCGTTCGTGGCACGGGTCCGCGCGCTCGGGGTGCAGCACGAACTGCTGGACCAGGGGCTGGACGAGCTGGCCACGGTCATCGCCGGCTGCTCAGCGCTGAACTCCGATCGGTTCACGGTCGAGGCCGACCTCCGCATTGCGCGGGGCCTGGACTATTACACCGGCACGGTCTTCGAGACCCGGATGGATGGCTTCGAAAGCCTCGGCTCGATCTGCTCGGGGGGCCGCTACGATTCCCTCGCCGACGACGGCCGTACTACCTATCCGGGGGTGGGCATCTCGCTGGGCGTGACCAGGCTGCTGACTCCGCTGTTCGCGCGCAAGAAGCTGACCGCCAGCCGTTCGGTGCCCTCCGTGGTGCTGGTCGCGCTGGCCGACGAGGACGCCCGCGAGAACTGCACGCTGATCGCCCAGCAATTACGGTCCCGTGGGATCGCCACCGAGGTGGCGCCGGCGCCACAGAAGTACGGCAGGCAGATCCGCTTCGCCGAGCGCCGGGGCATTCCGTACGTGTGGTTCCCGGGCGGGCCCAGCGACGGCGGGTCCCGCAATGAGAGCGATGGCGCGGGTGGTGCCGATGCGGTGAAAGATATCCGCAGCGGTGATCAGCAGGAGGCGGACGCAGCCAGTTGGATGCCGCCCGTTGCCGATCTACGGCCCCAGATCGTCAGCGAACCGTCCGCCTGACCAGCGCCAGCCGAGATCATCAACCACACCACGACCAATAACCGAACACCGCAGCTCAACGAACACCGCAGCTCAACGAACACCGCAGGAACGAGAAAGGGATTTCAGTGCTACGCACACACGAGGCCGGCACGCTCCGGGCGTCCGACGAAGGCCAGCAGGTCACTCTCGCCGGCTGGGTTGCCCGCCGTCGCGATCACGGCGGGGTTGCCTTCATCGATCTGCGGGACGCCTCGGGCAACGTCCAGGTCGTCGTACGTGAGGACGATGTCGCGCACGACCTGCGTAATGAATGGTGCGTCCAGATCACGGGCGAGGTCCGGGTGCGACCCGCGGGCAACGCCAATCCCAACCTTCCTACCGGCGACGTCGAGGTCATCGCTGAACGTCTCGACGTGTTGAATCCAGCCGCTCCGTTGCCGTTCCAGATCGACGAGCACGTCGGCGTCGGTGAAGAGGCTCGCCTGAAATACCGATACCTGGATCTGCGTCGCGCCGAACCCGCGGCCGCAATCCGCCTGCGTAGCAAGGTCAATCGAGCCGCCCGCGAAGCACTGTACGACCGCGAGTTCGTTGAGATCGAGACCCCGACGTTGACCCGTTCCACCCCTGAGGGCGCTCGTGACTTCCTGGTGCCGGCCCGGCTCAGCCCAGGTTCCTGGTACGCGCTGCCACAGTCTCCGCAGCTTTTCAAACAATTGCTGATGGTCGCCGGCATGGAGCGTTACTTCCAGATCGCCCGCTGCTACCGCGACGAGGACTTCCGCGCCGACCGCCAACCGGAGTTCACCCAGCTCGACATCGAGATGAGCTTCATCGAGCAGGACGACATCATTGCGGTGGCCGAAGAGGTGCTCCGCGCGCTGTGGGCGCTCGTCGGGTACCAGCTGGACACGCCAATTCCGCGGATGACCTACGCGGACGCGATGGACCGATTCGGCTCGGACAAGCCGGATCTGCGCTTCGGCTTGGAACTCACCGACTGCACCGCATTCTTCGTCGACACCCCGTTCCGCGTCTTCAACCCGGCGAGTGCGGAATACGTCGGCGCGGTCGTGATGCCCGGCGGCGCGTCGCAGCCGCGTAAGCAGCTCGACGCCTGGCAGGAGTGGGCCAAGCAACGCGGTGCCCGTGGCCTGGCCTACGTCCTGGTCGGGCCGGACGGCGAACTCGGTGGCCCAGTGGCCAAGAACCTGTCCGAGTCCGAGCGCGCCGAACTTGCCGCCCACGTCGGGGCGGAGCCGGGGGACTGCATCTTCTTCGCAGCCGGCTCGCGAAAATCGTCCCAGTCACTACTCGGCGCGGCTCGCCTGGAGGTCGGCCGGCGAACCGGCGTCATCGACACCGCCGCCTGGTCATTCGTCTGGGTGGTGGACGCCCCGCTGTTCGAACCCAGTTCCGAAGCCAAGGCGAGTGGCGATGTCGCGGTCGGCGCCGGCGCCTGGACGGCCACGCACCACGCTTTCACCAGCCCGAAGCCGGAGTTCCTCGACAGCTTCGACACGGATCCCGCCAGCGCCTTGGCCTACGCCTACGACATCGTCTGCAACGGAAACGAGATCGGCGGCGGCTCGATTCGTATCCACCAGCGCGACGTCCAGGAGCGCGTCTTCGCGGTGATGGGCCTCTCGCACGAGCAAGCGCAGGAAAAGTTCGGCTTCCTGCTGGACGCCTTCGCCTATGGTGCCCCGCCGCACGGCGGCATCGCTTTCGGCTGGGACCGGATCTGCGCCCTGCTGTCCCGAACGGATTCGATCCGCGAAGTGATCGCCTTCCCCAAGACCGGCGGCGGCTTCGACCCATTGACCGAGGCGCCGGCGCCGATCACCCCCGAGCAGCGCAAGGAAGCCGGCATCGATGTCGTGATCCCCCCGCTCACCACGACGACGCCCGCCGTGCCGCCAGCGACCACCGCTCCGGATGCCTGACGTCGCAGATGGCTGACTCGGCCACGCTGCTGGCCTCCGATCGTGCCCACGTCTGGCACCCGTACGGGGCGATGCCCGGTCAGGTCGAGCCGCTGCTCGTCGAGTCCGCCGCGGGCGTCCGGCTACGGCTGGCCGACGGACGCGAACTGGTGGACGGGATGTCCAGCTGGTGGGCTGCCATCCACGGTTACCGGCACCCCGACTTGGATGCCGCCGCGCACGGCCAGTTGGACCGGATGTCACATGTGATGTTCGGCGGGCTCACCCACGCCCCGGCAATCGAGCTGGCCGAAGACCTCGTTCGCCTGACGCCGGAACCGCTGCAGCATGTGTTCTTCAGCGATTCCGGTTCAGTGTCGGTCGAGGTCGCGGTGAAGATGGCGCTGCAGTTCTGGATCGGGCGGGGGCGTCCCGGCAAGCACCGGTTGGCGACCTGGCGCGGCGGCTATCACGGCGACACGTGGCAGCCCATGAGCGTCTGCGACCCGGACGGCGGAATGCACAATCTCTGGACCACGCATCCGGGCCGGCTGCCCGCTCAGTTGTTTGCCGATCAGCCGCCCGCCGGCTTCGACGCGGCTAACCGGTACCTGGCCAGCCGAGACGCAGCCAACCGCGAAGCGCCCAACGGGGACGCGTCCAACGGTGACGGCGCAGTCGACGCGAGCTACCTCGCCCACTGGGATCAGCTGCTCGGCGAGCACGCCGACGAGCTCGCCGCGATCATCGTGGAACCTGTCGTCCAGGGCGCGGGCGGCATGACGTTCCACCATCCGGGCTATGTGACTGCGCTGCGCGAGCTGGCGGATCGGCACGACGTGCTGCTGATTCTGGACGAGATCGCCACCGGCTTCGGACGAACCGGGACCATGTTTGCCAGCGAGCAGGCTGGCATCTCTCCCGACATCCTGTGTGTCGGCAAGGCCCTCACCGGTGGCTATCTTTCGATGGCCGCGACGCTCTGCACGGCCGCGGTCGCCGACGGGGTCAGCGCGTCGACATCCGAGGCGGCATCCGGGGGCGGGGGCCTGGCTCACGGACCGACTTTCATGGCCAACCCGCTGGCCGCCTCGATCGCGCGTGCCTCGATCGCACTGCTGAGTGACGGTGGCTGGCAAGCGGACGTGGCCCGTATCGAAAGCGAGCTGCAGACCGGTCTCCGTCCGCTCGGGGACCGTCCTGGGGTCAAAGACGTTCGGGTCCTCGGCGCGATCGGTGTCGTCCAGCTGGATCATCCGGTTGACGTGCCGGCGGCAACGCAGGCGGCCGTCAAGCAGGGTGCCTGGTTGCGACCGTTCCGCGACCTTATCTACACGATGCCGCCCTACCCGACGGACGACGCCGATCTGGCCGTGCTGGTCAGGGCAATCTCGGCCGCCGTGGACGTCGCATGACGGCCGCGGGAGGCGTCTTCGACTGGCTGACCGAAGCCGCCGACCAGCGCGCTAAAGACGGGATGAGCCGCGCGCTCCGTCCTCGCCCGATGCCATCCCGACGGCTAACTGGAGCGGTCGGATCGGACAACGGCGCGGTCGGCGCCGTCGATCTCGCGTCCAATGACTATCTGGACCTCTCCCGCGACCCGCGGGTGACCGCCGCGGCCGGACGCGCCGCCGCTGAATGGGGCGCCGGCTCGACCGGTTCGCGACTGGTCACCGGCAGCACCGAACTTCACCAGGAACTGGAACGACACCTGGCGGAGTTTGTCAGTCCATCGGGGTCGCCGCGAGCAGCGTTGGTCTTCTCCTCCGGCTATCTGGCCAACCTGGCGGCCGTCACCGCACTATCCGGGCCGGACTGCCTGGTGGTTTCCGACGCGGCCAACCACGCCTCGCTGGTAGATGGTTGCCGGCTCGCGCGTTCCGACGTCGTCGTCACTGCGCGGCGTGATCTGGCCGCGGCCGAACTGGCCCTGACCAGCCGCACCACGCCCCGGGCCCTGGTGGTGGTCGATGCCGTCGATTCGGCCGACGGGACGCTGTTTCCGCTCGCCGAGTGGCATGCCGTGTGCCGTCGCCACGGTGCCGTACTTCTCGTCGACGATGCGCACGGTCTCGGGGTGCGGGGCGGCGGGCGTGGCTCGGTCTACGAGTCCGGGCTGTCCGCGGCACCGGACGTCGTTGTCACGGTCACATTGTCGAAGGCCCTCGGCTCCCAAGGCGGCGCAATCGTCGCGATTCCGGCCGTGATCGGGCATCTGATCAACACGGCCAGGTCGTTCATCTTCGATACCGGCCTGAACCCGCCAGCCGCTGCGGCCGCCTTGACGGCGATCCAGATCATTGCCGCCGAACCGGAACTTGCCGCATTGGTGCTTGATCGCGCCAGCGTGTTGGCGCCCGCCGCCGGGGTGGCCGCGACCGATTCGGCCGTGGTACCGATCATCATCGGCGAGGCCGCCCGGGCGTTCGACCTGGCCGCGCGGCTTTTCGACGACGGCTTCGTGGTCGGCTGCTTTCGGCCGCCCTCGGTCCCCGTCGGCACGGCGCGGCTTCGGCTCACCGCGCGGGCGGGGTTGTCCGACGACGACATCGCCCGGTTCGCAGCGACGCTGGGAGCAGCCCACCACGCGTTGGCCGGACCGCCGCCACACCAACCGCCAACGACCCAACCGTCAGCGAGCCAGCCGCCAACGACCCAGCTGGCGCCGACCCAGCCGGCGCCGACCCAGCCAGCGCCGACCCAGCCAGCGAGATCGCGATGAGGATCATCGTGGTCTCCGGCACCGGGACGGACGTCGGCAAGACCGTGACCACCGCCGCGCTGGTCGCGGTCAACCTCGCCGCCGGGCGACGGGTCGCCGTGGTCAAACCGGTACAGACCGGCGCAGCGGACGATGCGCCGACGGATCTCGGGACGGTCGCGCAGCTGACCGGCAGCAATGACCTGCATTGCTACGACTCCTACGCCGAGGCGCTGGCGCCGGGCACGGCCGCGATCCGGGCGCGGCGGCCGGGCCCTTCGATGACCAGCATTGCCGAGCAGATCGCGACGCTCTCGGACCGAGACCTCGTGGTCGTCGAGGGTGCAGGCGGTCTGCTGGTCGAGCTGAACGCGGCCGGTGAGACCCTGCTCGATCTGCTGCCATTGCTGTCGGGGCTGGCCGAAACACGCACGGTCGTCGTCACGCCCGCTGGGCTGGGCATGCTCAATCATGCCGCGCTGACCGAACGAGTCCTCACCGCAGCCGGCCAGTCGCTGCACGGCTTCGTCGTCGGCAGCTGGCCGAACGAGCCAGACCTGGCCGACCGCTGCAACCTGGCGGACCTGCCGCGCTACGGAAAGGCGCCGCTCCGTGGCGTACTCCCAGCGAGATCCGGCACAGTGAGCCCCCTGGTGTTTGCCGAGCACATGCGTCCAGCGCTGGACGATAGCCTCGGCGGATCGTTCGACTACTCGCAATTCCTGGCCCAGTACGTGGAGGTTCATCAGTGAGCAGCATTCGTCCCGACGTTTTCGCCCGAGCTCGGGCCCTCGCCCTCGACGAGGGAACCGGCATCACCGAGGACGACCTGTTCGAACTGCTGCAACTGGACGACGAACAGCTGCCCGAACTGCTCGAACTTGCCCACCAGGTTCGGATGCGCTGGTGCGGGCCCGAGGTCGAGGTCGAGGGCATCATCAGCCTGAAGACCGGCGGCTGCCCTGAGGACTGCCACTTCTGTTCTCAGTCCGGCCAATTCAGCTCGCCGGTTCGGTCGGTTTGGTTGGACATCCCCTCCCTGGTCGACGCCGCCATCCAGACCGCGGCGACCGGAGCCACCGAGTTCTGCATCGTCGCTGCGGTCCGGGGGCCGGACGAGCGGCTGATGACCCAGATCGGCGAGGCGATCCGGGCGATCGGCGCAGCCGTCGACATCAATGTGGCCTGTTCGCTGGGCATTCTCACGCCTGAGCAAGCGGCCGAGTTGGCTGGGCTCGGCGTACATCGCTATAACCACAATCTCGAGACGGCGCGGTCATTCTTCCCGAACGTCGTCCAGACCCACACCTGGGACGAGCGGCACGACACTCTCGAGCTGGTGCGCCAGCACGGCATGGAGGTGTGCTGCGGCGGCATCATCGGGATGGGGGAGTCCCTGCGTCAACGGGCCGAATTCGGCGCCCAGCTGGCGGCGCTCAATCCGCACGAGGTACCACTCAACTTCCTGGACCCGCGTCCGGGAACGCCGTTCGCGGACTTACCGGTGGTGCCCGGCGCGGATGCGTTGCGAACCGTGGCCGCGTTCCGACTCGCCATGCCCCGCACCGTATTGCGCTTCGCGGGCGGCCGAGAAATAACCCTCGGTGATCTCGGCGCCCGACAAGGCATGCTCGGCGGCATCAACGCCATCATCGTGGGCAATTACCTAACCACCCTCGGACGCTCGCCGCAGTCCGACCTCGAACTGCTCGACACATTGAACATGCCGGTCAAGGCCTTGTCGGCGACGCTGTAGCGCGGCGTGAGCGAGATCCCGACCTACTGCTGCTGGTGCGGAAAGTCCAGCATCGACGCACCGGCGGGCGTGCATGAATCCTGCCTCCGGCGCGCCCAATTCGAACCGCCGCGATACTGCGCGGGCTGCGCGCGACGGATGGTCGTTCAGGTAAACCCCTTCGGCTGGCGGGCGCGCTGCTCCGAACACGGCGAAATCACGTCGGCCGGCTGATGCCCGAGCACCGTTCGATCCAGCGGGATGCGTGCTGACGCCTAACGGTCGGACGTCGTGACGCGCTCCGCCCCGGAATACAGATTCACCCGATCGCCCCGCACCATTCCCGCCAGCAACAAGCCGTGCTCGCGGGCCAGATCGACGGCCAGATCCGACGGCGCGGACACGGCCACGATGCCTGCCACCGCACCAGCCACCGCCTTCTGCACAATCTCGAACGAGACCCGTCCGCTGACCACCAGCAGATGATCGGTCAGCGGGAGCCGATCAAGCAGCACGGACCAGCCGTTGACCTTGTCGACAGCGTTATGGCGCCCGACGTCTTCGCGCACGACCACGAGCGTGCCGTCCGGTTCGGCCAGCCCGGCCGCATGCAGTGAGCCGGTGCGGGCGAACGTCCGCTGCTGCTTACGCAAGTCATCCGGCAGCCGGCGCAAGGTCTCGGCCGCCACCGTCCATTCAGCCCGCGCCGGCACGGCCCAGCTCAGTGGACGCAGGTCGAGAATGTCGGCGCTGCATACTCCGCACGATGCGCCGGTCACCCAGGCCCGCGGTTCGGGCGGGGTGACCTCGGGGGCGAGCTTGAGATGCACCTGGTCGATGCCGCGGCCCAGCCCGTCCAGCTCCGCTCGGACGGCGACGTCGTCATCGGTGCGGCATTGGCGTAAGCCGATCAGGTCGGTCGAGTGCCGTACGCCTGATTCCACCGCCAGCCAACCCGCGGCCAGTTCGAGATCGTGACCGGGAGTCCGCATCAGGGTCGCGATCACCTGGCCGTCGATCACCAGGTTCAGGGGCGACTCCACGGTGAGGTCGTCGCCCCGCTCGTCCCAGGCCGCGCCGGCCGGCAGGGCTGCGTCGATACGGACGATGCGCCGTCGGGTGGTCATGACTGCCATCAGAGACCTCGCGATTCGTTGCCGCCGGGCGGGCGGGCACCCGGCCCCCAGTCTAGGTAGTTAGCACCGCGGACCTAGTGAGTTGCGGTTTAGGGCGGTCGGTCCGGCAGACTGTGCACCGTGACGGCGGAGGACGAACTAGCGGCGCTGGATGCGCGTCTACGAAACGGCGAGATCAGGCTTCCGCAGTATTTCCAGCTTCGTGCGGAATTACTGACGGCTCCGGCCCCGATACCGGCTGACAGCGCGCCGTCGCATGCCGATGAGTTGTTCGTTGGGCCGGCTCCAGTGAGCGCGAATCCGTGGCAAGCCCCCGAGCCCGCCGAAACTGTGGCATCGCCCGCTCTCGAATCGCCTGCTGCCGTCGAGCCCGCTGCCGTCGAGCCCGCTGCCGAATCGCCCGCTGCCGTCGAGCCCACGCCGGACCTCGAGCCGCCAGCCGCCGTCGAGGCCCCACCCGAAGTGCCGGCCTACCAGGCGCTGGAATACATCGCGCCGCCACCGTTCCAGGCGCCGCGCTTCCGGGCCGATCCGGACGAGCGGGCCGCTACCGGTGACGAGCCGGAAGCAGTAAACGCGGATATACCGAACGCCTACGAACCCACGTCCCGGTCAGCCCGGGCCGGTCGGCACGTATCCGACGACGCCGACCAAGACGCGGCCGGTCGGGAGTTGGCCGACCAAGACGCGGCCAACCAAGACGCGGCCAACCAAGACGCGGCCGACCAAGACGCGGCCAACCAAGATGCGGCCGACCAAGATGCGGCCGCCCAACTACCGACCGAACAGCTTCCAGTTGTGCAACTCCCGACCGAGGAGCAGCCAACGACCGTCTTGCCGGTGGCTTCACCGCAGGCCGAAACGGCGCCTGACGCGCCTGACACGGCTGGCATCCAGGCCGTGACCGTGTCTTCGATGCCACCACCGTCGGCGCCCATGCCGGCACCGGTGTCGGCGCCCCGACGGGTGCGACTACTCGTCACCGCCAGCGTATTGGTCGTCGTGGCCCTGCTGGCCGGGCTGGGCATCTGGCTGCTGTCCCGGCAAGGCGACGGCCAGACTGGGCCGGACTTCGCCGCGGCAGCGCCGATCTTCGAGATACCGGGGTATCCACCGCAAGCTGCGGCGACCTCGCCCATGACGCCGGCCAAGGCGCGCGCAACGCAGTACATCTCCGCTGGCGAAGAGACGCTGTTCACCGACTGCGGGGCAACCCAGGGAGCGGTGGAGGTTGTGCGTGGGCCCGACTTCCAATGGGCGGTCGTGGCGAGCGTCTTCGCCTGTCGTGACGCCGGCGCGGCTACCCGGGTTGTCACCTCGCTCAGCCAACTCCCGGCCGGCGCCACACCCGTGCCGGTGTCGATCGACAAGGTCCAATCGTTTTCGACCGACTCACCCAGCAACAAGAACTGCCCTTTCTTGACCTACAGCTTTTTCGCCAGCAACAAGCTCGCGGTGCGAATGTCCGTGTGCTCGCAAACCCAGCCAGCTCGGCAGACAGCTTTGGACCAGAGCCTCCAGAGCGCGGTGGCCAAATACCCGCCGAGCTGACGTTCGACCATCATGTAGGCATGACGCTGTTTGGCGAGCCGGCCGAGACCGAGCAAGCGGGCGACGCGGTGTCCCCGCCGGTCGCCTTCGATCCGAGCGCGCCGCTGGCCGTTCGAATGCGCCCGCGGACCCTGAATGACGTGATCGGCCAGCAGCACCTGCTCGGTCCGGGGTCGCCCTTGCGAAGGCTGGTCGAGGGCGATGCGCCCATGTCGCTGATCCTGTTCGGGCCGCCCGGGACGGGCAAGACCACCCTGGCCTCCATCGTCTCCACCGCCACGAACCGGCGTTTCGTGCAGTTGTCAGCCCTCAGCGCTGGGGTGAAAGACGTGCGCGCGGTCATCGACACGGCCCGCCGGACGCTGGAACACGGCGGCCGGCCAACCGTGCTGTTCATCGACGAGATCCACCGGTTCTCCAAGACCCAGCAGGACTCGCTGTTGGCCGCGGTTGAAGCACGCACAGTCACCCTCGTCGCCGCCACGACGGAAAACCCGTTCTTCTCCATGGTCTCGCCGCTACTGTCGCGCAGCCTGTTGCTCACCTTGCACCCGCTCACCGAGGCGGACTTGAACGAGGTCATCGATCGGGCCCTGGCCGACGTGCGCGGCCTCGCGGGACGCGTCACGCTGCACGACGATGCCCGCGCGCACCTGTTGCGGATGGCGGACGGCGACGCGCGACGCGTGCTGACCGGTCTCGAGGCCGCATCCGGCGGCGACGCTGTCGACGGGAACGCGGACGGCGGGGTGAAAGAGATCACCCTGGAAGGACTCGAGGCCGCCGTCGACACCGCGGCCGTCCGCTATGACCGCGATGGTGATCAGCACTACGACGTGATCTCGGCGTTCATCAAGTCGATTCGCGGATCGGACGCGGATGCGGCGTTGCACTATCTCGCCCGCATGATCGTGGCCGGTGAAGATCCACGCTTCATCGCGCGCCGGTTGGTGGTGCACGCCAGCGAGGACATCGGGCTAGCGGACCCGACCGCCCTACTGTCGGCAACGGCAGCAGCCAACGCGGTTGCTCTGATCGGCATGCCGGAGGCGCGGATAAACCTGGCGCAGGCCACCCTTCACCTGGCGCTGGCCCCGAAATCGAACGCGGTGGTCACCGCCATCGACGAGGCGATCGGGGACGTGCGGGCGGGGCTCGCGGGTTCGGTGCCGGCCCATCTGCGCGACGGTCACTACCCGGGCGCGAAACAACTTGGTCACGCGCAGCGCTACCAATACCCGCACAGCCTCCCGGACGGGGTCGCCGAGCAGCAGTATCCGCCGGATGAATTGCTCGGTACCGACTACTACCACCCGACTCAGCGTGGCGCGGAGCGAGCGGTGAGCGAGCGGTTAGCGAAACTGCGCGCTCTCATCCGGGGCGGTACCCGGTAGGGTCTCACCGCTGGGGATAGATCGGGTCAGTAGAGCACCCGAAGGCACACGCCGACGGTTCGGTTTCGCGTTCGCAGACGTTCTCAACGTTCGCAATGCAGCGATCCGGCCATACACGAGGAGGTCCACGCCGTGCATGCTGGTGCCATCGCGGGCTTGATCGCCGCCGGAGCATTCGCGCTGCTGGTTCTTTTGCTGGCCATCCCGCTGGTCAAGCTCGGCCGGACGCTGGACGAGGCGACGCTGGCCATCCGCAAGACCCACGAGAGCGCGGTCCCGCTGCTCGCTCAGGCCCAGACCACGGTGGCTTCGGTGAACAGTCAGCTCGACCAGGTCGAGAGCATCACTCGAGGCGTCGGCTCGATCACGTCCAACGCCGCCGCGTTGACCTCGATCGTCTCGGCCACCGTCGGCAGCCCGCTGATCAAGGTCGCGGCGTTCTCCTACGGGGTTCGCTCCACCGTGAAGAAGCGGCAGGACAACGAAGCGATTGCCGAGTCCCGCCGGTCCCGCCGCGGCGCCCGACGGGCGCGTTGAGGTGCGCCGCCTGTTCTGGCTCGCCCTCGGCGCCACCACGGCCGTCCTGATCATGCGCAAGCTGTCCCGCGCCGCGGAAAGGCTGACCCCGCAGGGCATCGCCTCCAGCGTCGGTGCCGGACTGTCGGAGCTTGCTGACTCGATCGGTTCTTTCGCGGCCGACGTTCGCGAGGCCATGCAATCTCGCGAGGCAGAGCTACGCAATGCGGCCGGCCTGGACAGCGACGAGAGCCCGCGCACATCGGGGTGAGCCGCCCCGGCACCGCAAATGCCGGCGATCGGCCCCTAGGCTTGTCCTTGACCGTGACCCGAGAGCCCCCCGTACGCGCCTGCTCGGGCCAGCCTGACCGTACATCCGAAGGAGTACCCACCATGCGCTCAGCCGAGATCCGGCGGCGGTTCCTCTCGCATTTCGAGGCGAACGGGCACACCGTGGTGCCGAGCGCTCCGTTGCCGTTCGATGACCCGAACCTGTTGTTCGTCAACGCCGGCATGGTGCAGTTCGTGCCGTACTTCATCGGTCAGGAGCCCGCTCCGTGGCCGCGGGCGACCAGCGTGCAGAAATGCATCAGGACCCAGGACATCGAAGAAGTGGGCAAGACCACCCGGCACGGCACGTTCTTCCAGATGAACGGCAACTTCTCCTTCGGCGACTACTTCAAGGAAGAGGCGATCAAACTCGCCTGGGAGCTGTCGACGAAGTCGCAGGACGACGGCGGGTTCGGCTTGGACGGCAACCGGATCTGGGCCACGGTGTACGTCGACGACGACGAGGCCATCGACATCTGGCATCGGGTGATCGGCCTGCCACTGGAGCGGATCGTGCGGCGCGGCAAAGCCGACAATTTCTGGTCGATGGGCATCCCGGGACCGTGCGGCCCCTGCAGCGAGTTGTTCTACGACCGCGGCCCCGACTACGGCGCCGAGGGTGGCCCGGAGGTCGACGAGGACCGCTACATGGAGTTCTGGAATCTGGTCTTCATGCAGAACGAGCGCGGCTCGGGTACGACCAAGGACGACTACCCGATCCTGGGCGAACTGCCGGCCAAAAACATCGACACCGGCATGGGCATGGAGCGGATGGCGGCGTTGCTCCAGGGCGTCGACAACCTGTATGAGATCGACGAAACCCGTCCCATCCTCGAGAAGGCCGCCGAGCTGACCGGCAAGATCTACGGGCAGCACTCAGGTCACGCGGCCAGTGAGTCACACCCGGACGACGTCCGGTTGCGAGTCGTCGCCGACCACATCCGTACCGCGTTGATGCTGATCGGCGACGGCGTGACGCCATCCAACGAAGGTCGCGGCTACGTGCTGCGCCGAATCCTGCGCCGGGCGATCCGGTCGATGCGGCTGCTCGGTTGGGATGGCCACGCGCTGCCCGAGCTGTTCCCGGTGGCCCGCGACTGCATGGCCGGCTCGTACCCGGAGCTGATCACCAACTTCGAGCGGATCACGATGATCGCCTACTCGGAGGAAGAGTCCTTCCGGCGAACTTTGGTCAAGGGAAGTTTCATCTTCGACGCGGCCGCCGACGAGGTCAAAGCAGCCGGCCGGTCGACATTGTCCGGCGATCACGCTTTCACCTTGCACGACACCTACGGCTTTCCGGTCGACCTCACCCTCGAGATGGCCGCCGAGCAAGGCCTGAACGTCGACATCGAGGCGTTCCACCGGCTGATGACGGCTCAGCGCGAACGAGCGAAGGCCGACGCGAAGGCGAACAAGAGCGCGCACGAGAACTCACCGGCCTACCGCCAACTGCGCGACGTGGGCGAGACGGTGTTCAGCGGCTATACCGAGCTGCAGAACGAGTCCGCGATCCGGGGCGTGATTCGGGACGGTGAACTGGTGCTGTCGGTCGGCCCGGGCGAGATCGTCGAAGTGGTGCTGGACGAGACGCCGTTCTACGCCGAATCCGGCGGGCAGGTCGCCGACGAGGGTCTGATCACCGGCAACGGCGTGACGCTGCGGGTATTGGATGTGCAGCGGCCGGTCAAGGGGTTGATCGTGCACCAGGTCGAGGTGGCCGACGGCGAGGTCGCCACCGGGATGATCGTGTCGGCCCAGGTCGACCCGGAGTGGCGCCGCTCGGCCCGGCAGGCGCACTCGGGCACGCACATCGTGCACGCGGCACTGCGTGAGGTGCTCGGACCCAGCGCCTTGCAGAGCGGTTCGTACAACAAGCCCGGCTACCTCCGGCTCGACTTCGCCTGGGGGTCGGCGCTGAGCGACACCAGCAAACGCGACCTGGAAGAGGTCTCCAACCGGGCACTGCGGGCGGACCTACCGGTCGGCGTGCAGTACATGCCGTTGGCTCGGGCGCGCGAGCTCGGCGCCCTCGCCCTGTTCGGCGAAACCTATGACGCCGAAGTGCGGGTGGTCGAGATCGGCGGCGCGTGGTCCCGGGAACTCTGCGGCGGCACCCACGTCGACCACTCATCCCAGGTCGGCGCGCTGACCGTAATCGGTGAAGCCTCGGTCGGCGCCGGCGTTCGCCGGGTCGAGGCCTATGTGGGTCTCGAGGCAATCCGCTTCCTGGCTCAGGAGCGGGCCCTGGTCAACGCGGTGTCGGAGACCCTGAAGGTCCCCTCGGCCGAAGTCCCCGACCGCGTCGCGGCGTTGGTTGAGCGGCTACGGACAGTTGAGAAAGAGCTGGAACGCGGCCGGGTAGCGGC
The DNA here is from genome assembly GCA_025966315.1 of Frankiales bacterium. Lineage (GTDB taxonomy): Bacteria > Actinomycetota > Actinomycetes > Mycobacteriales > Jatrophihabitantaceae > Jatrophihabitans_A. Next base: position 36,460 of record JAOPUZ010000054.1, read on the forward strand.
GGTATTGGCCGGCGCCGGGCGGCTTGCGGCTCAGGTGCAGCAAGTTGGCGACGTGCAACTGGTGGCCGTGCCAGCGCCCGACGGGGTCACCGGGGCCGATCTGCGAACCCTGGCGATGGACGTTCGCGGGCGGCTGGACGAGGCCCGGCCCGGCGTTGTCGTGCTTACCTCCGACGTGGCCGGCGTCGTGCAGTTCGTGGCCAGCGTCAACAAAGCGGGCCAGCGGTCCGGGCTGTCCGCCGGCGATCTGGTCCGTGAATTCGCGCCGATCCTGGGCGCCCGAGGTGGCGGCAAGGCTGACCTCGCGCAGGGTGCCGGCGGGGAGCCGGTCAAGGTCCCGGCTGCGCTGCAGGCCGTAATCCGTGCCGTCGCCGCGGCCGGTTCGTGAGCCGGGCGGCGCGGGATTGTCCGGGATCTGGTTCGGCGTGGACGTGGGTTCAGTACGGGTCGGTGTCGCCCGCAGCGATCCGTCCGGCATGTTGGCGGTGCCGGTGCGGACGCTGCGACGGGACAGCTATCGCGACAGTGACCTGACGGAGCTGGTCGAGCTGCTGACCGAATTCGACGCGGTCGGCGTGGTCGTCGGGCTGCCCCGGACGCTGGCCGGCCGGGACGGGCCAGCGGTCGAAGCGGCGCAGTCATACGGGAACGAACTGACTGCCCGGATCGCCCCATTGCCGGTGTATTACCAGGACGAGCGGATGACCACCGTGGTCGCAACGCGTAATCTGGCCCAGAGCGGCGTCCGGGGCAAGGCCCAGCGACAGCGGATCGACCAGGCTGCCGCGGTTGAGATCTTGCAGTCGTTCCTGGACCGCAGGCGAACTTCGTAGGGCGTGTTCAGCACGACGGCAACCAAGATCGGCAAAGACCAGCAACGGCCATGCTCAACCGTGGGACGGATGCACGAGCCGTCCGACCGCGATCCGTTCTAGACCAGTTCGAGGGGGCGTACTCAGTGGAGCGTTCGGTCGACGAGGCGCACCCCGACGATCATCCACTCTTCGGTGGTGACGACAGCGCGGTCGGCGACCGGCACGTGCCGGGCAGCCGGAGCCGCTCGCAGCGGCATCGTCGTAAACGCCGCCGGCGCCGCCGAATCGCGCCATTGATCGCCATCGCGGTGATCATCGCCGTCGTGGGCGTCGGTTTCGTGCTGGTTCGCAGCCTGGGGAACCGGCTCGCGGTGGCCGATTTCAGCGGCACCCCCGGGGCGCTCACCAAGGTCAGGGTGGCCAGCGGGGATGGCGCCGAGGATGTCGCGGTCGCAATGCAAGAGGCCGGGGTCGTCAAGTCTTCGCGCGCGTTTGTGGACGCGGCCAAGAAATCGGGTCAGGCCGATGACATCCAGCCCGGCGTCTACCAGGTCCGATTGCGGTCCTCGGGTCAGGCCGCGATGGCTGCGATCCTCGATCCCGCCAACCGACTGGTCACCAAAGTCACGATCCCGGAAGGCAATACCGAGCGCCAGATCCTGGCCACGCTGGCGAGTAAGACCGGCTTGCCGGCCGCCCAGTTCAACGCGGCCGCCACCGAGCTGAACTCGCTCGGCATTCCGGACGGGTACACCGCCAAGACGGCCGAGGGTTTCCTGTTCCCCGACACGTACCAGTTCGACGACGGCACAACCCCGCTGGCGATGCTGCAGGACATGGTCACCAGGTTCAGCGGGCGGGTCGCCCAGCTGAACTTTGCGGCCAAGGCCAAGGCGCTGTCCCTGACGCCGAGCCAGGTCCTGATTGTCGCTTCGCTGATCGAATCGGAAGCCAAGTTCCCTGAGGATCGACCCAAGATCGCCCGCGTCATCTACAACCGGCTCGCCAGCGGCGTCCCGATCGGCATCGACGCCTCCAACCGCTACGGCCTGGCCGTGCAGGGCAAGGATCCGAACTCGGTCACCTACCAGGAGAATTCGCCTTACAACGTCCGGATCAACCTGGGCCTGCCGCCGACACCGGTGTCCAACCCAGGCGCGGCGTCGCTGCAGGCCGCCATCTCGCCGGCCGTCGGTAACTGGACCCATTACGTCGTCGCGGATGCGCAAGGGCACCACATTTTCACCTCGACCGAAGCGGAATTCGCGGCCGCCGAGCAACGCTGCGTCGACAACGGCTGGTGTTGATTGAGCGGATTTCAGGCCGCGGTGCTCGGTCGGCCGGTCAGCCATTCGCTGTCCCCGCAACTTCATCGGGCGGCGTATCGGGCGCTCGGCTTGACCGACTGGAGCTACGACGCGATCGACTGCGGCGAGGACGAGTTGTCCCAGCTGGTTGCCGACGCGCCCCCGACGACCGTGGGCTTCTCTTGCACGATGCCGTTGAAGCGCCAGGTACTGGCCGTGGCCGACGCCCAGAGCAGGCAGGCCACGCAGATCGGTGCCGCAAACACGCTGCTGCGCCGGGACGGTGGTTGGTTTGCTGACAACACCGACTGGATCGGCATCCGGATCGCGCTGGCCGAGCGCGGCGTGACGTTGGACGGGGCATCGGTGGCCGTCCTCGGAGCCGGTGGTACGGCCCAGTCCGCGCTGGCCGCGCTCGGTCACGCCGGCCGGGTCAGCGTGCTGGTCCGCAACGCGGCCCGAACCACCGAACTGCGCGGCGCCGCCGAACGGATGAACCGGCCGATCCACATCGCCTCACTGGCCGATACTGAGCTGCTGATGACGTCGGACGTCGTGATCGCGACGTTGCCGGCCACGGCTGCCGATCATCTGGCGAACCTGCGCTGGCGCGACAACCAGACCTTGCTGGATGTCATCTATCACCCGTGGCCCACCGTGCTCGCCCACTCGTTCAGCGCCCGGGGCGGGATCGTGGTGAGCGGAGCGGCCATGTTGTTGCATCAGGCCGCCCGGCAGGTCGAGCTCATGACGGGCTGTGCAGCTCCAGTCGAGGCCATGCGAGCAGCTCTGCTGGCAGCCGCCCCGGCGTGTGGAGCTTGATCCGCTGGCGGGCCGAAGCCAGGTCACCGAGGGTGTCGCAATCCACCGAGATCGCGTCGAAGTCCGGCAGGTAGGCCGCGTCGACCTGCTCGTACAGCGCGCGGACGGGCAACCCCGCGGGATCGCCGAGGGCGGCCAGGGCGCGCATCAATGAGCCGGCCCGCCAGCTCGCGGCGAGGTAGTTGATTGTCCCGCTGATGTCGACGAACGCGCCGGCATCCCGGTGCACGATCGTCACCGGCTGGCGCAGCTGGTCCAGTTCGCGGCCGATGAAGGGCAGATCGGCCGCCAGCAACAACACGGTGTCCTCGGGCTCGGGCGCCAACGCCGACAACCCGGCCGCGATTGCCGCCACCGGTCCGGAACCGGGTGGGTCTTCCCGGCAGAATTCGGGCGCGCCGAGGACCGGCCGAGTGGGCCTCGGCCCGACCACGATCCGTCGACGGGCCGCAGCGGTGGCCAGCAGCACGTGATCCAGCAGCGGCCAGTCGGCCAGCCTCGCCTCGGTCTTGGCGGTCCGCGCGGCGTCGCCGCCATTGCCGGCGTTGCCGCGGTTGGCTGTCTTGGCTGTCTTGGCTGTCTTGGCTGTCTTGTCCATGCCGCCGGCGCCCATTCGCCGCCCCGCTCCACCGGCCAGCACGATGGCGGCGAAGTTACATCGCTCGCGCACCCGGCCCAGGCCCTGCCGGCTCCAATCCACCTCGGCCGGCGGGTCGAACGGCTCCCGCAGCGTCACGGCGAGCTCGAAGCAGCGCGCCGCGGCGTCGAGATCGCCCCATTCCCACCAGCACAGGCCGAGCTTGTGCATGGCCTGGCCCTGCCTGCTGCGCGAGCGTGCCTGCGGCCAGGCCGATTCGATCACGATCGCGGCTTGCTCGGCCTCACCCAGCCAGCGCAGGATGTCGGACTTGTGCAGCAGCAGCGGCCACGGGTCGGTGCCGAGCGCGGGACGGGCCAGCAATGCCTGCGTCTCGGCGGCCGCTTCGGGCAGCCGGCCCAGGATTCGGAGCCAGAACGGACGGTCCAACTCGTCGGCGCGGGCCAGCGCCGCCTCGGCCGCGGCCGGGTCGGTCACCACCTCCCGCAGGGTCGCGGGGTCGATCGTCCAACCGCTGTCGTCCATGATTGCCATGATGCTGCCTGCCGCTGACATTTCCGCGCCGCCCGGTCTGACAGAATTCACCCGTGCTGCGTTGGATGACTGCTGGTGAATCCCATGGGATTGCGCTCGTCGCAATTCTCGAAGGCCTACCCGCTGGGGTACGGGTCACCTCCGCCGACCTCGGCCGTGACCTGGCTCGACGCCGGCTGGGCTACGGCCGCGGTGCCCGGATGAAGTTCGAACAGGACGAGGTCGAACTCACCGGCGGCATCCGGCACGGTGCCACGATGGGCGGTCCGATCGCGGTCCGGGTCGGCAATACCGAGTGGCCCAAGTGGCAGACCGTGATGGCGGCTGACCCGGTCGATGCCGACCTGTTGGCCGAGCAGGCCCGCAACGCGCCGCTGACCCGGCCGCGGCCGGGTCACGCCGACCTGGTCGGCATGCAGAAGTACGACCTCGACGACGCCCGTCCCATCCTGGAGCGCGCCAGTGCCCGCGAGACCGCGGCCCGGGTGGCCCTCGGCGCGATCGCCAAACAATTCCTCGCCCAGGCGGTCGGCGCCGAGGTGCTCAGTCACGTGGTGCGGATCGGTGCCGTCGCGGCGCCGGACGGGTTGATCCCGCAGCCAGGCCAGCTCGAACAGATCGATGCCTCCGAGGTCCGGTGCCTGGACCCCCAGGCCAGCGCGGCGATGATCGAACACGTGGATGAGGCCAAGCGTGCCGGCGACACCCTCGGTGGCGTGGTCGAGGTCGTGGTCCACAATCTGCCGCCCGGCCTGGGCAGTCACGTGCAATGGGACCGTCGCCTCGATTCTCGGCTGGCCGCCGCGCTGATGGGCATCCAGGCCATCAAGGGTGTCGAGGTCGGCGACGGTTTCGTGCTGGCCGCCACGCCCGGCTCGGCCGCGCACGACGAAATCGAACGCGACGACCAGGGTGTGGTCCGCCGCCGCTCGCATCGGGCCGGCGGCACCGAGGGCGGCATGTCGACGGGTGAGGTGCTCCGCGTCCGGGCCGCGATGAAGCCGATATCGACCGTGCCGCGCGCTTTGCAGACCATCGATGTCGCGACCGGCGAGAAGGCGGTGGCCATCAATCAGCGTTCCGACGTATGCGCGGTGCCGGCCGCCGGTGTGGTCGCCGAGGCAATGGTCGCCCTTGTCGTGGCCGAGGCCGTGTTGGAGAAGTTCGGCGGCGATTCCATCGGTGAGACTCGCCGAAACGTCGAGGCCTACCGCAAGCAGCTGGCCGAGCGGGGCCTGACCAGCGGCCCTGACGCGGGCCTGCCGATCTGATGCCGCCACGGGCAGTGCTGGTCGGTCTCCCCGGGGCCGGAAAATCGACGATCAGCCGCGAGCTGGCGGGACTGCTCGGCCTCGCCGCCGTCGACAGTGATGATCTCGTGATCGCCGCGACCGGACGGTCCATTCGCGAGGTCTTCGCCGTCGAGGGCGAGGCGGCCTTTCGGGCCCTCGAGGCGGATGCGATCTCGACCGCGCTGCGCGAATTCGACGGCGTGCTCGCGCTGGGTGGGGGAGCGGTGACGACCGAAACCGTCCGGGCCGCGATCCAGGGCGCCGGAGTGAAGGTGGTCTGGCTGACCGCCGATCTCGACGAGCTGTTGCGTCGGATGACCGGTACCGCCGATCGTCCGCTGTTGCTCGAGGATCCGGCCGGTAGGTTGGCCGAACTGGCGCGTCAACGCGAACCCATCTACCGGCGGCTGGCCTCGCTGATCATCCCGACCGGCGGACGTACGCCGACCGAGGTGGCCACTGATGTTCAGCGCCAGCTGTAGCCAGGCCCGCCCACTCCTCGAAGGAGCAACGTCTTGACCGACGCCGTTGATGGCGACGCCGATTCACCCGAAGTGGCCCGGGGTAGTTCCCCGGCTGAATCGCGGCCCGCAAACACCCGGATTGCCGTCGGCGGTCCGCAGCCGTACGAGGTCGTCATCGGTCATCGGCTGCTCGGCGAGTTGGCGCCGCTACTGGCCGGTGCCGCCCGGGTGGCGATCATCCATCCGCCGACGCTTCGGACGAGCGCCGAGGCGGTACGAGACGACCTGATCGAGGCCGGTTTCGAGGCGCACGCGGTGGAGATCCCGGACGGCGAGGACGCCAAGACCTTGGCGGTGGCCGGATTCTGCTTCGACGTGCTCGGTCAGATCGGGCTGACCCGCAACGACGCGGTGGTGGGGCTGGGCGGCGGCGCGACCACCGATCTGGCCGGCTGGGTTGCGGCCAGCTGGCTGCGCGGCATCCGGGTCGTGCAAATCCCGACCACCCTCGCTGGGATGGTCGACGCGGCGGTCGGCGGCAAGACCGGCATCAACACCGACCGCGGCAAGAACCTGGTCGGCGCCTTCCATCCACCGGTCGGGGTCCTCTGCGATCTGGGGACGTTGACCAGCCTGCCCGAGAACGACTACATCGCCGGGCTGGCCGAGGTCGTCAAGTGCGGTTTCATCGCTGATCCCCGCATCCTGGACCTCATCGAGGCCGACCCCGAGGCCGCAACCCGGCCGGGCAACCCGGTCGAGCGCGAACTGGTGGAGCGATCAGTAGCGGTGAAGGCCCGCGTCGTGTCGGAGGACCTTACCGAGCAGGGCCTGCGCGAGATACTCAACTACGGACACACCCTCGCACATGCCATCGAGAAGGCGGAGCGTTACACGTGGCGGCATGGTGCGGCGGTCTCGATCGGGCTGGTGTTCGCCGCGGAGCTGGGACGGGCGATGGGCCGGCTGGACGACGTCACCGCCGATCGCCATCGCGCCATCCTGTCCGCGCTGCGGTTGCCGGTGGGCTACCGGGCTGGTGCCTTCAGTCAACTGCTGGACACGATGAAGGTGGACAAGAAAGCTCGGGGCAACCGGCTGCGGTTCGTGGTGCTGGACGGGCTGGCCCGCCCCGTTACGGTGGACAATCCTGACCCGGCCTTGCTGGTCGCGGCTTACTCGGAGGTTTCGCTATGACAGGGGTTTCGCTATGACAGAGCTCGATGGCAACGACGTCGCGGGCCGGCCGGTGCTGGTGCTGAACGGCGCCAACCTCGGCCGGCTGGGCACTCGGGAGCCCGAGGTCTACGGCACGACGACGCACGCCGAGCTGACCGCCCTGTGCGAGCGGGCCGGTGCCGAACTCGGCTTGCAGGTCGAGGTGCGGCAATCGGACTCGGAGTCCGAGCTCATGCACTGGATTCACGAGGCGACCGACACGCGCACCCCGATCATCATCAACGCCGGCGCGTTCAGCCACACCTCGATCGCGCTGCGCGACGCGGTGGCCGCGCGGACCGCGCCCGTCATCGAGGTGCACATCTCGAACCTGCACGCCCGCGAGGCCTTCCGATCGCATTCCTACCTGTCGGCGGTCGTTTCCGGTTCGATCGTCGGCCTGGGCGTCGAGGGTTACGTGCTCGCCCTCAGCTGGATCTCGTCTACCGGCGGGAGCAAGTAGTCACCGTGCAACGCTGGCGTGGTCTCGAGGCGATACCGACCGGTTGGGGCCGGTGTGTGTCCACGATCGGGGTGTTCGACGGCGTGCATCGCGGGCACCAGCAGATCATTGCTCGGGCCTGCGAGATGGCGGCCGAACTCAGCCTGCCCACGGTGCTGCTGACGTTCACCCCGCACCCGTCCGAGGTGGTTCGCCCCGGCACGCATCCGCCGCTGCTGACCACGAACACGCGCAAGGCCGAACTCGCCGCCGAGCTCGGGGTGGACGTGGTGGTCTTCATCCCGTTCACGCCCGAGTTCTCCCGGCTCAGCGCCGAGGCGTTCGTGCATCAGGCCCTGGTCGCTGACCTGCACTCGGCCGCGGTCGTGGTCGGCGAGAATTTCCGCTTCGGACACCGGGCCTCCGGTGACATTGCGGCGTTGCACGAACTCGGGCAGCGCTGGGGCTTTGCCGCCGAGGGGGTCCCGCTGCTGACCGAAGGCGAGCGGCCGATCTCCTCGACGTACATCCGTTCCTGTGTCGATGCCGGCGATCTGACCGCGGCCGCGGTGGCACTGGGCCGGCCACATCGCCTGGACGGCGTGGTGGTACGCGGCGCCCAGCGCGGCCGGGATCTGGGCTATCCCACCGCCAACGTCCGGGCCGAACAATTCGCCGCCGTGCCGGCGGATGGCATCTATGCCGGGCACGTCGTCCGGATCGACGAATGGGGCAACACCCGCAGCGACATCGAGCCGCAGGTGGCCGCCATTTCGGTCGGCACCAACCCGACGTTCGATGGCCGGCACCGTTCCGTCGAGGCGTACCTGCTCGACTTCGAGGGTGACCTGTACGGCCAGAATCTGGGCATCGAGTTCGTGGAGCGGCTGCGCGGCATGGACAAGTTCGAATCGATCGATGAGCTGGTTGTCCAGATGGCGAAGGATGTCGAGCAAACCAGGGCACTGCTCGGCTGAGCGGCCGCGCGGCTCGGCGGGTAGCCCGGTTTTGTCGGCCCTCGCGTCCATACTGGGCTGGTCGATGTGTACGAAAGAACGGTGGTTGTAGCAATGAGCTCAGCGAGCTGGCCGGATCACCTCCTTACGCTCCAGGAGTGGGATGACCTGCCAGAAGACGTATCCCGTCAATTAGAACTGGTCGATGGGGTGCTTCAGGTGAGCCCGCGCCCGACGATCGATCACCAGCACATTATCGGTCAGCTCTACGCCCAAACTTATTCCGCGTTTTCCGCCGAGGACCTGGTCGTTGTGCTCGAAATCGACGTCGTCCTGGTTGGCGATCCGTTACCCCTCGTACGCGCGCCCGACTTAGCCGTGATCACGAGGGAATTTGCCCGCACCGCGCCTAAGCGAGCGGCAGCGGCTGATCTCCTACTGGCCATCGAAATCATCTCGCCCGGCTCGAGCCGACGCGATCGGATTGCCAAGATGATTGATTATGCCGAGGCCGGAATCGAGAACTACTGGATCATCGAAACGGACGGGATCGTTACGCTCGACGCGTACCTGTTGGTGGCGGGTGCTTATGAGTTGACCGGCCATTTCAACGGTGGGCGGGCAACGCTCGCCCGGCCCACCGCACTTACCGTGGACCTCGACGCGTTGGTCATCGGATAGGACATCCGCTGGTAACATCGACGTCAGCTCGGTGGTTTGTTTCACCGTGCACTCAAGCAAGAGGTAAGTAACTAGCAGTTCGCGTTGACTACTCATCGTGTTTCAGACCGATGGGGCGCGGCTGCACCGACCGACGAAGGAGACGCCCGTGCCCCTGGCGCTGGACGTAAAGAAGCAGATCATCAGTGAGTACGGCGCCTCCGAAGGCGACACCGGCTCTCCAGAAGTTCAGATCGCGCTCATGTCGCGACGAATCTCTGACCTGACCGAACACCTGAAAATCCACAAGCATGATCACCACAGCCGGCGCGGCCTGCTGTTGCTGGTCGGCCAACGGCGTCGGTTGCTCAACTACCTCACCAAGACCGACATCAATCGCTACCGCTCGATCATCGAGCGGCTCGGTTTGCGTCGATAGCGCGTGCGTGGCCTCTCACCGCCGGTGAGAGGCCACGATGCGTATCGGGCATTGCGCCCGACAAACCCGTTTCGCGTAGCGGCGAACGAACCCCTGCTCGCGTAGCGGCGAGCGAAAACTGAACATTAAGCCGGAGCTGAACACCCGCGGGCACTTCGTGCCGAGAACGTGCGGCTCCACGAGGTCGGTCCTCGGTAGTGGCGTTGCGATGGTGAGCTGGGATTAACCGGCCGTGAATCGCGCGCTTCGATCGAAGACCGGCACCGCACCGGCCGATTCCGATCGGCATGTCGACGTGCTCGCCCAAACTCGCTCCGGCTCCAGTAACAGCGCGCACTGACTGCGTGCTGCCTACAGAGAGGCGGACTTTCATGTCCGAAGCCGTAGTCCACGAAACCGTGGCCGTCATCGAGAACGGGTCCTTCCCGACCCGCACCATCCGGTTCGAAACCGGCCGGCTGGCCCAGCAGGCCGCCGGCTCCGTCGTCGCCTACCTAGACGACGACACCATGCTGCTGTCGGCCACGACAGCAGGCAAGTCCCCGAAGGATCAGTTCGACTTCTTCCCCCTCACGGTGGACGTCGAAGAACGGATGTACGCCGCCGGCCGCATCCCGGGTTCCTTCTTCCGTCGCGAGGGGCGTCCGTCCGAGGACGCGATCCTGACCTGTCGGCTGATCGACCGCCCGTTGCGTCCCTCGTTCGTCAAGGGCCTGCGTAACGAGGTCCAGGTCGTCATCACGGTGATGGCCCTCAACCCCGACCACGCCTACGACGTCCTGGCCATCAATGCCGCGTCGGCGTCCACCCAGATCTCCGGTCTGCCGTTCAGCGGCCCGGTCGGTGGCGTCCGAGTGGCGCTGATCAACGGGCAGTGGGTCGGCTTCCCGACTCGCGCCGAGACCGAACTGGCCACCTTCGACATGGTGGTGGCTGGACGCGTTCTCGCCTCCGGCGACGTCGCGATCATGATGGTCGAGGCCGAAGCCACTGAGAACTCGATCGAGCTGATCGCCGGTGGCGGCACCCGCCCGACCGAAGAGATCGTCGCGGCCGGGCTCGAAGCGGCCAAGCCGTTCATCGCCGCGGTCTGCCAGGCGCAAGCCGATCTGGCCGCCATGGCCGCAAAAGAGACCGCGCACTTCCCGGTCTTCCTCGATTACCAGGACGACGTGTATGCCGCGGTGTCGGAGCGGGCCACAGCTGAGACCGCTGCCGCCCTCACCATCGCCGACAAGCAGGACCGCGAGTCCGAGCTGGATCGCATCAAGGATGCGGTCAAGACCGAACTGGCCGATCAGTTCCCCGGTCGCGATAAAGAGGTCAGCGCGGCTTTCCGTGGCCTGAACAAGAAGCTGGTACGCCAGCGCATCCTGCGCGACAAGATTCGCATCGACGGGCGTGGGCTGGCGGACATCCGGCCGCTGTCGGCCGAGGTCGAGGTGGTTCCGCGGGTGCACGGTTCGGCCCTGTTCGAGCGCGGCGAGACCCAGATCCTGGGCGTCACGACGCTGAACATGCTCGGGCTGGAGCAGAAGCTCGACACGCTGAGCCCGCAGCGCAGCAAGCGCTACATGCACAACTACAACTTCCCGCCCTATTCGACCGGTGAGACGGGTCGCGTCGGTTCACCCAAGCGTCGCGAGATCGGTCACGGCGCACTCGCCGAGCGGGCCCTCGTGCCGGTTCTGCCGAGCCGGGAAGAGTTCCCCTACGCAATCCGCCAGGTCTCCGAGGCGCTCGGGTCCAACGGCTCGACGTCCATGGGCTCGGTCTGCGCCTCGACCCTGGCCCTGCTGAACGCCGGTGTGCGACAGAGGCGTCCGTGCTCAGGTCGAACGTGACGCGCCCATGGATGCAGCCATCGCCGAAATGACCGTACAACGACGCTTCATAGCCATACTTGTCCAGCAGCTTCTTGTAGTCGCG
>JAOPUZ010000071.1 GCA_025966315.1 Frankiales bacterium
TGTCCGCCGGTTGGGCGTCCGGGTGGTCGTTGATGGACGTGATGCTACCGGCGTTGTTGTAGCCATAGGTCCGGTCAGCGACAACACGATTCGTCGCTGCGGTCGTCATCGCCTTGTTCTCGGTCAATCGACCCGTCGCGTCGTCGTAGAAGTTGAAGTTGTCCAATTCTTGGGCGCCGAAGATCTGGCTGGTCTCGCTGATCTGGCTCAGTGCGCTGTAGGTGATCGGTCCGAGGTAGTCGGACTTGCCGATGTAGGAGCTGAGGTTGCCGACGCTGTCATAACTGGACGTGAGCGTCTCCAGCGGCAGCCCGGCGACGGCCGGCAGCACCTGGGTCGCGACGGAGCCGTCGACGTTGTACGTCTGGCTCGAGCTGTAGGTGCCGGCCAGCGCGCCCTGCGCTGCCGGGATGGTGACCGACTGCCCGGTGGGACGATCCGCGCTGTCATAGCCGGCGATCGACGAGACATACGCACTACCCGACACATAGCGAGTCGAGGACGTGAGATCACCCTTGCCGCCGACCAACGTGTCATATGTCCAGCCCGCGAGCTGAGTGCCGCCGGTGGTAGTGAGATTCTCACTGGTCTTGCGGTCCAGTGCGTCGTAGCTGAACGCGAGGGTGACCGAGCGCGCGTCAGTGGTGGAGGTGAGCCGGTCGGCGTCGTCGTAACCCACGCTGGTGTTGCCAGCGTTCGGGTCATGCGCCGCGGTCTGCCGTCCGAGGACATCGAAGGTCCAGGTTCGCTGGTTGCCCGCGGCGTCGGTCATCGACGTCATGTCGCCGGCGCCGTCATAGCCGTAGCTGGTGGTGTCGGCCGCGCCGGTCGGGGTTGCACCGTGATACTGCTTCAGGGAGCTGGTCTGGCCACGGGCGTCGATGTAGGTGGTTGTCGCGGTGCCGCCGGCGGGGGGTGTGACGTCGACGTGGTCACCTCCGTAGACCGTCGTGGTCCGCCACTTTTCGGTGCCCAGGCTCTTCAGGATGTCCGCGGTCGGACGACCAGCGGCGTCATAGAGCGTGTCGTGCTCCTCGGGAACGCTGGATTGCGGCGTCGGCACGATGAGGGTCGCGGACGGGGTCGACGTTGGGCTGTAGTACTCGCCGTTGGTCAGATACACCTGACCGGCTCGGTTGTAGGCGCTGTCGGTGATGACGTCGCCACCGCCATCGGCGGGGGTTTGGGTTTGCCGTGAGCGACCGAGGCCGTCATAGAGGGCGTACCCGGTCACCGTGGCGCCCGTGGGGGTCAGCGAGGTGGTCGCGACGGCGACCGGGTGGCCGGCGGTGAGGGTGTAGGCGTAGCTGGTCGAGGGCGAGGTCGGGAACGTGGCTTGCGCGCGGCCGGGGAGCCAGACCGAGACGCGCCGGCCAAGTGCGTCGTAGGTCGCGTCGGTTCGGCGGCTGTTGGCGTCGATGTAAGAGGTCTCTGCGCCCCAGGCGGGGTTGTAGTTGGTAGTCGTGATCCAGCCGAGAGCGTTGGTTTCGGTGGATTGGGTCGTAGCACCGGCACCGGTGGGGGTATAGGCGGTGGTCGTGCCGTGGCCTAGAGCGTCATTGTCGACGAGGACGCGGCCGAGTGTGTCGTAGGTGGTCGTTTCGCGGGTGATCCAGTTCGGCGTTGAGCCCGTGTAGGACTTGACGTTCTCGACTCTCGTCTGGTTGCCGACCGTCGGCGCGATGCCAAAAGCGGCACCGTCGTAGGAGTAGCGAGTGTCACTGATTGCGTCGGTCGGCAGCGTGATCGCTACGCCGCAGGCCTTAGCCACGACCTTGACTTCTGCTTGGGCGTCCCGGATCCAGGCGGTGGTGTTGTCGGCGTAGGTCGTGGTGGTGCAGTTGTTGTCCGTTGCGATCGCGGTGTCGCCTTGGTCGTCGACGGTGGACGTTCTGCCGAACGCGTCGTGCGTGGTAACGATTTTGGTGTTGCGGTTTCCGCCCGCGGACAGGGCCGTGCGGCTGCGTATTTGAGCCGTGCCGACGAACCGAGCGGTGTTGGTTCCGTCGGTCGCGGTGACGGCCGAGGCGTAGGGGTCGGTAATGGTGCCGCCGACTTCACTGCCGCCCACTCCGAGGGTGGTGATTTGTTCGCGAGTGTCGCCGGCCCACCAGAGCGAGTCGGTGATGCTGGTGCCGTCAGTCGCAGTAACGGAGGCGGTCTTGTTACCGCCGGCGGGCGCGGCGCGGTCGCCGTCCATACCTTGGAAGAAACGGTAGTCGGTGGTTTGCACCGTGCTCGGAGTACCGGTGTCACCGTGCTCGACGCGGACCCGTGAATACCCGGCCCACACCGACCAGGTGCGTTTGGCAGTCGGGATCAGCGGTGAGTTGTCGTATCGCCACGCGGGCGTGCCGAGGGAGTAGTCGTAGGTCCATGACTCCGGTAGGTCAGCGCCACCGCCGGTGACTGGGTCTGACGTGATTGAGGCGACCGGGAATTTGTTGAAGTAGTCCAGCCGAGTGGTGCCACTGGACGTGGTCCACCACTGCGGGAAGCAGCGCATCGTGTTCGTCTGCGCGGCGGCGGGCAGGTTCGTTCCCACGCACTGGACGGGGAGATAGTTGATGGCCGTCGTGCCACCGGTGTCTTGCGTGATGGCCGAGATCCGCATCTTGATCAACGGCGCGAGCCCGTCGGCGACCCAGGCGCGGTTCTGAAGTCCGAAGGGCGTGAAGGTGGTATCGGGGACGGTGATCGTTCCGCCGACCTGGCCGACGTGGCTGATCTTGGACAGCCACAGTGCGGCGTCCGTTCCGTCGCCCGGGACGGGGAACGTTTGGGTCAGTGAGTATTGGTCGACATTCTGGTAGGCGCCCGCGACGTAGACCTGGGTCTGTATCTTGTCGAGTCGTTTGGTTGTGAAGAACGTCGGTTCGTATTTTCCGGTGCAGGGCGCGGCGGTGCAGCTTTGATCCCAGGGCACGTCGGGCCAGTTCGTGGGATGCGCAGCGTCGCAGGTGGCTCCCGGCGTAGCGCAGCGGTCAGCGGTCGTGAACTGCACTCGCTGCGGCGCGGTAGCGAGGTTGGCGTAGACGGAACCGTCGCGCAGGCCGTAGTCGATCTCGGACAACTGGCCACCGCGCGTGTATACAGTGCCGTTCGCGTCGGTGAGGTTCTGGGCGTAGCGGTTCGTCTCCGGTGTGTATCTCAATAGTTCGGCGTTGCCGCTCGTGTCGACGACGTAGTCGAGGTTCCAGCGCCACGCCTGGGTGCACGCCGACGCCGCGAAGGTTGCGCCATGGCACGGTTCGCCGCTGTCGTTGCCGTATACCGGCGCCGTCCACGTCGACTGCGTTTCGGGGTTGCCGGTTGCCCAACCCGTGATGCGGTTCTTGCCGAAGTAGTACTTGGTTCCGTCTGTTGTCGTCAGTAGCCAGTATTCGCCGTCGTTGTCGCCGTTCGTCGCGCCGGTGAGGTGTTCGACCTTCGTGCCGTCATCTGGGGAAAGGTGCCACGCGCCTGACGTGGTGTCTTTGACCAGGGTGCCGGAGTGGCCGTCGAAGGAAAGGGTGGCGTTGTCGGATTTCCAGCATTCGTCACCGGTTGAGGCGCCACCGCCGGCGGTGTCGTCAGCGCAGGCCAGGTAGCTGCGTTCGATGTAGCCGGCTCCCGACATTGACCAGCCATCGCCGATCGAGCCGGGCTGGTTGTTCGTGGAGCCGGTCTCGCCGTCGACCGATCCTGAGCTGTAGTTGAATGCGATGTCGGGCGACGGGCCGGCCGCGGTCGGCGGGACCCGGACTGGGTAGGACCACGCGAAGTCGCCGGTCTGGGTGGATACCTGCCAGGACGACGCGGGAGTGAGGGACGTGGCGGCGAAGGAGCCGGTGCCGTCGGATGCGGTCGCGCCGGATAGTGCGGTCAGCAGCATGGGCGTCGACGTCAGATTCGTTGTTGCGCTGGGACTCGACGGCATAGATGTTACTGGCGCGGATGGTGAAGCGAATGCTGTGGTGGACGGTGTCGTGGTCAAGGCCAGCGGCTTTGCCGGTGCGGTGACGGTCCCCGTAGCGTCGGGCACGGTGGCCCAGTGGACGCGCGCGGCGTAGTTGGCGCCGTAGACGGAATTGAGCAGGGCTGGGTCGACGGCAATGGATACACCCGTGATTGCCTGAGCTGATCGAAGCCGGAAGGTTGGCCCGGTCAAGCCGTGGGTCTTTGCTTGTGCAGGGGTGAGGGCGTCGACTGCAATCGTCGCCGTTTTCGGCGATCGCAGGGCGAGCCCCATCGATGTGGTGTGCGCCCACCCTGAATTTGCGGGAAGAGTGACGGTCTGGGTCCCTGCCTTCCACCGCGCCGTTGGCGCGCTCGCCGTCGGTACTGCGGCCGTCTTCTTGGGCGCGGGAGTCGACGTCGCCACCGGGACAGGCCGATTGTTGAAGGGCTTTGGCTTGCTCAGCTTGACCGGTGACGCGAAGACCGCCGGCTGCGCGAAACTCACGGCCAACGACAGAGCCACCGCGGCAAGAACTAGCTTGTGAGTACGGCTGACATTCATGGTGACTCCACGGTTGAGCGGGGGGCGGGGGGAACTCGTTAGCGTCGGGGCTCTCAGAATCCTGCGGAGAAGGGCGGGGACGTGCTCAGCGCGAGCAGCTGGCCACCTGTTAGCTCGCCGTCGTAGACGACGGGGTCGGTCAACTCGCCGTTCAGCAGACCGCCGACAGCGCCGCTGATTTTCTGGGAGCCGAGCCTGACGACACCGTCAGTTCCGAAGGTCGGCGAGCTGATCGAGATGATCGCTGCGGGGCTGGAGGCGGATGATCCGACGTAGAGCTTCACTTGGCCGGTCCCTGGCTCCCAGACGCCGACGAGTTGCACGAAGCCCGTCTGGGTAGCAGGAGCCGTTGCGCAGTGACCGGCTGCGGTGCCGGCGACGCAGAATGCCCAGTTTCCTGAGGGGTCTTCGCCGAGGACGAAACCACTGCCGGTTCCTTGGTCTTGCGACACTGCCGTTTGCCATACGCCCGTGGTTCTCGATGTGGGCTTCAGCCAGGCCAGCACGGTGAACGTGTGGGTGGCTCCTACGGGTTCTGCCGTGGCCGAACCGGTGACGGTCGCCGGCGTGCCCGCAGAGGAGTTGTCGACGTTCAGGACTCCGTTGTCGCCGTTCGGGCTGGCGCCGTCGGTCTGCACCGTAGCCGGACCGGAGACAGCCATGGTTATGGCGGAGGTCGTGTTGAAGTCGGTCAGCGTGCTCGGCGCAGCATTGGTCAGCCATCCGTGCAGCGGCGTGGTTACGTCAGTTTGGCCGACCTGGAATGCCTGAGTGGACGTTGTCGATGGCTGCTTCGCACCGTCGATTGTCCATGCAGCAATAACGAAGTTTCCCTGTTGCGGAATGTAGATTTGGCTGAGCGACGACGTGCCGTGTGGCACCGTCACGAAGTGGTAGCCGTTGTACAGCCCATCGGGAGAAGCGAGGTCGGTCGATGTTGGTGGCGTTTGCTTGGAGTCCGACCACACGTAACGCGTCACGTAGGGCGTGGCTGGCGATATCGACAGGGTGAAGGTTCCGGCGTCACCGATCCGACCGCTGGGAGTCGCGGTTCCGAAGGAAGACGATTGAATCGTAGGGTTGGCAAGGGCGGTGTTGTCGACGATTGCACCGCAGGCCAAGTTCCATCCCGAGGACTCGCCTCGCGAGTTGGTGGCGTACACGTGCCAGTACATGGAATGCCCGTTGGATATTGCATTTGCGGGCAGCGTCGCGGATGCAACTGACCCGGACGGGGACGCTGTGGGTGTCGTGTACGTCAACACCGTCGCGCCTGTAGTTGAGTCAACGACCTGAAAGGTGGCGGTCACGTTCAAGTTGTTCGGATCGCTGATGGTGGCGTGAAGGTCTTGGCTGATGTTTCCGCGAAAGGTGTCGGTTACGCCGTTGAAGCAGGTCTGGCCGGTGTAGGAGTAGATCGTGTTGGTAGGCACATTCGGCAACGCGCCAACGCCGAATGTGTAACCAGTAGTGGCCGATACGTTGCCCGCGGCGTCATGTGCGCGCACTCCGAATGAATGCGCCATGTTCGTGGTGACGCCCGTGTAGCTGATCGTCGTCGCTGTGGAGTACGCAGAGACGGCCTGCGCGTCGAGTTGGGTGGCATACCCCGTCACGCTCGGATCGCTGTCGCTCCAATTGAAAGTCCCGGAATTCGCCGGCACCCACAAATACTGGGGCCACGCGGCGGAGGCGGCGATGGTGGGTGGTGCGGGCGGTGTTGTGTCGACGGTGAATACCACCCAGCCAGGACTCCAGCCGGTTGCAATCGCACCGTCGGTGGCTTGAACCCGATATTCATAGGTGCCATCAGGTAATGGGCCGGCATGCCAGGCGATAGGCACGCCCTGTGCGGCGTGCACTGTACCGGTTGCACGCCGAACGGTTGGGCTCGCGCTGTTTCCATTCCACAGTTCGAAGTCGTAGTTGAGCGATCCGCCGTCGGCGTCGGTGCTGTGCGCAGTCATCGCAGGATCATTTGAATTCGTCAGTGCTGGCGAGGGGCAGATCGCGCAGGGACTGATGGAGCGTCCGTCCGGGGTCGAGGGCACATGGTCATAGGTGATCGCCAGCGTCGCGGAGGCGTCGAATTTTTTCCACTGGGTCGGATCGGTCTCTGTGCCAGCACGTAGCTCCATGTAGAAATTGCCCTGGCCGGCGTCGGCTTGAGCTTGGAGAAGCGCAGTCACGTCGAAATTGACCTGCCCGCTCGCGCAACCCGTGTACCCCTTCGCCGTGCTGACGGTGCTCGCAGGTCCGACAGGCGTCGGTTGACTCGTCCACGTCATGCCACCACCCCACGAGCCGGTCCTCCACGCCCCCACCGGTTTGGCGGTACAGCTATAGGCGTGCGTTTCGGTAGTCTCCAGAGTTCCGCTGATAATGGTGCTGCCGTCAAAACCAGCCGCATTGTTGAAAATCCACAGCGCACGGTTGACCTTGTTGGTGCCGGGTTCCGCGCCGACGTGCAGCTGAGAGCTGTCCCATCCGTCATTGACGTAGGACTGGGCGGGGTTGTTCTGGTCAACGTAGGCGAAGGCGACGTCAGCGCGGGTCGTAGCCGGATCGACAATAATTGGATACGTCACGGTGGATACGGCGAGAGCGCCTTCGTCGATGCTGACGTGTTGGATGGTCTGGTCTGTGTCTGTGACAGACGAAGTGCCGGCACCGCTGCCTTTCCCGGCACTGGGCGTTGTTTCGCTATAGCTCGCCTCGAGGATGTCCGGGGTCTGAGTCGCCGCGTTGATCGTCGAGTCCCACACCATCGGCGCACCAGCGAGACCGACAACGCCCGAGTCATCGCTGTACTCGGTGTTTCCACCCTCATCGGTGCTGGCCGTCAAACCAGTGACCGTGACCGGGAAGTCGTACGTCGGGCTTGGGTCGGCCGGGGCAGCCTTCACGATCAGTGAGGTTTCGACGCCAATGTCTGAGGCGGTCACCCGCAGATCCGTATCCGGCAGCACGTCCGGATAGGTCGCGGTCGAGCCAGACAGCTCCGGCTCCGGAAGCGCCGTCGGCCAACCGTAGGTGACGCTGCCTCCCCCTAGTTGAATCGTCGCCAGGTCATCGGAGGACTCGCCGCCGATGGTGATGTCTGCTGTCGTTGACGCGGTCGTGATGCTTCCGTCCGGATGCTCGACGAGCGTCGTGTCGACCGGAGCCCAACCATCACCGCGCGAAACTCGCACCGGCGTTGGCGATGTGTCTCGCGTGAAGGTTCCGTCGGGGTTTGCCCATGTTGTCGATGTCGCCGTGAGCAGCGAATCGATTTGGACCCTGGAGCCCTGGTCCTCGGCCGCCGACACTGCCGCGCCCACAGTTGTCGCAGAAGTGATGGGAGTTGGGTCCGGTGTTGCGTACGAAGAGCCGGCTACGCCGACTAGCGCTCCGCCAGCCAAAACGGTCGACAAAACGACACCAGAAAGCTTGATCGCAACACGCATCCGGAATTCTCGATCTCATTCGCAGTCGACAAATAG
This sequence comes from Frankiales bacterium, assembly GCA_025966315.1. Lineage (GTDB taxonomy): Bacteria > Actinomycetota > Actinomycetes > Mycobacteriales > Jatrophihabitantaceae > Jatrophihabitans_A. Next base: position 7,987 of record JAOPUZ010000071.1, read on the forward strand.
AGGTATCCGCAGGACCACGAACACCGAGAAAATGACAATAAGAATGGACAGGTAGTGGCCCTGCTGACCCCCGTGCTAACGGTCAATCCAGACCGTGACGACCGCTTTGTAAGCTCTCCACTGGAGCGGCCTGTGAATAATTACTGAACCTCGCACACCGTGTCAAGAGTCTGTAAGGCCCAAACCGCGCAAGCGGCCCACAGAAACCGTCGCAGGCCCAGCGGACGGGCAGGTGCAAACCGCGCGACGCAGGACCCAGCCATCTAGTTACCCCTACGACAGAAGCCTTCGACGCTCGGTTGCGCGATGATCGTTGGCTCAGGACATCGGTGCGGGCGCGCCTAGATGGAAGCCCTGGGCGTAGTCGACGCCGTGTTCTTTGAGGATGTCTAGGGTGTCCTGGTCTTCGACGCCTTCGGCGATGGTTTGTTGGCCGAAGCCTTTGGCGAGGCTGACGATGGCGTCCACGACGTGCCGGTTTGCGGCGCTGTTGGCGAGGTCTCTGACGAACTCAATGTCGATCTTGAGGTAGCTGAACGGCAAGGTTTTGAGGTAGGTGAAGCTGGCGTAGCCGGTGCCGAAGTCGTCCAGTGCGAGTCCGCACCCGAGTTCGTGTAGGCCATGGGCGAAAGTTCTGCCGGCGCCGAGGTCTTGCATGAACGCGGTTTCGGTGAGCTCAAATACCAGCAGCGATGGGTCAGCGCCCGTTTCACGGATGACGCGCTCGATGAGGGGTAGTAGGTCGGTATTGGCGATTGTCCAGGCGGAGATGTTGGCTTCGACGCGGCGACCGGTAGCGGCTCGTTCGATTGCCTTGGTGATGACCCATTGATCGATGTCGGCCACGAGGCCATACCGCTCGGCGATCGGCAGAAACGATCCTGGTTGAACGACCTTACCGAACGGGGTAACGAGCCGCAGTAGGAGTTCTTCGCTGGGTGGTCCGCCGGTCAATGGGATGATGGGTTGGGAGTAGAGAACCATCCGGTCCTCATCGAGCGCGTCTCGGATGCGTCCGAGCCAACTCAGGGAGTTCAGTTCTCGTTGGGCGCGGACTCGGTCGGCTGTCTCGGCGGTGGTGTCACGGAACACGACGACGACGCCGTCGACGTCACCAGATTCATTACGCAGCGGCGACGCGGAGTACGCGACAGGAATGATCTTGCCGTTCTTATGGGTGAAGGAGTCGTCGGCGCTGCGGGCCACCCGGCCCTCGGTCCGGACCGTCAGTAGGGAGCAGTCCTCCTGGGGGTAGGGAGTGCCGTCTCCGTGTTGGTGGTGAAACGTTTGGTGGGCGAGCTGTCCGCGTAACTCGTCTTCGGTCCAGCCCAGAATCCTGGCGGCTGACCCGTTGAGAAACGTTATTCGTCCCGACGCGTCCAAGGCGTAAAGTCCCTCGGCCATGGTGTCCAGCACGACGGAGCGAAACCGCTCGGACTGCTTGGTTTGGGTGATGTCCACTCCGATGACGCCGATTCCCGCCAGCTCGCCCTCGACTCGGACCGGGAAGTACGTGGTGAACCAAACAGTCTCGCCGCCATCAGCATCGTGCCGAATGGAGTGAACAACGTTGACCTCATCCCCGTTTTCGATGACGGTTCGGTAATGCGGCTCAAAGACGGGCCATAGCTCGGGAATCGCGTCGGCGACCGTACGGCCGAGGTCGCGTTCAGATGTCAGACCGTTGAGGCGAGCCAACGTGTCGTTGAAGCGCACCAGCCGAAACTCGGTGTCAATAAAGCCGAACGCTAACGGGGCCGAGGCTTCGAATGCGTCTACCAGCGCAAGGGCCTCCGACGCGTGGCGACGGGAGATCTCTGATTGATCGCCCACGAGGCGGTCATTTTCGACATCAGTCCAGGTTCCGATCCAGCGGATAACCTGACCTGTGGCAGCTCGGATGGTCAACGCACGTGCCTGCATCCGCCGGTACCGACCGTTACGGTCTTGCACCCGATACTCAGCCAGATAGGGCTGGCCGCTGGCCACGGCGGCGGCCCACTGCGATTCAGCGAGTTCTCGGTCGGCGGGATGGACCGCGTGGAGCCAGCCGGAACCTATCAAGTCCTCCGGTGTCAGGCCCGTGAGTTCGAGGGCACGGCTGTTGAGGTAGTCACCAGCCCCTGAGCTGTCGGCCATCCACACGATATGCGGGATCGCTTCGGCCATTGTCGCGACATCGAGCGCACCAATCGCCGGTGTCTTGGCCTTCCCTGCGCGCAATCCACGCAGAGACTTAACGAGAACATTACCCACCCGGGCAGTATTAGCTGGTCAGGGCGGTACCACAAGCCAATTCCCCGGGAGCCGGCATTCTCTGCGTTTATCGGATATGAGGCCACGGTATCCGGATGATCAGCGGCGACCGAGCGTGGCTCGCTGAGCGCGAGTTTGTCGTGGACGGCCGGGACGCGAGTTCGCCGTGGACGGCCGGCTCTGCTCGTCACACGTAAGGCCGGGCCCGTGGTGCCGTTGGGACTTATTTTCCGCGTGATGCAGTGGCCGCGAGTGACCTGAAGCCGGCCGGCCCAACTCGCCGGCAACCTCACCATGCCGGCGAAGCGCCGATGAGACGCCGCCCCGGCATCCTGCCACCCGGCAGACGAACGTGCCGCGAAGTCGAGACCAATGAACAAAGTTCGACACCACAGGGTGAGGCCAATGCCATCAGGCAGGTGTGACGCTGGTCCACGGCAAGGCCGCACACTTCGCTCGCGCGACGTCGGAGGCAAAGGCGGATTGGACACCGTCAGCGGTGGGCGCCGCGGTCACCTGGCCCGACAAGTCGCGACCGACACGCCAGTGTCCGACACGTCATGCCGAAGGAGAACGCCATGACCCTGATGCGATTCGATCCCTTCCGTGAGCTCGATCGACTCAGCGAACGCGTGCTACCTGGGGGTCTGCGCGCGATGCCAACCGAGGCCTACCGACGCGGGGACGAGTTCTTCGTACTCATCGATGTCCCTGGCGTCGAGCCCGACGACGTGGGCGTGACCGTCGAACGCAATGTGGTCAACGTGCAGGCGGCCTTCACCTCGCCCCGCCAGGACGGCGACGAACCGATCATCGACGAGCGACCGCACGGTCGCGCCACCCGCCAATTCTTCCTCGGTGAAAACCTCGACACTGCGAAGCTACGCGCCGACTACGACCAGGGCGTCTTGACCTTGACGATCCCAGTCGCCGAGCAGAGCAAACCCCGTCAAGTTCAGATCGCCTCGCCTTCGACCCGCACGATCGACGTTGGCTCCCACAGCACGCAGCCGCCCCAGTCCGGCGATGCCCAACCGGTCAACGCCTGACCTTTGACGCTCACCACCCCAGCTGCTCACCCATCGTAAGGAGTCCTCATGCCCAGAGCTGTCGGCATCGACCTCGGAACCACGAACTCGGTCATCGCGGCCTGGGAGGGTGGTGAACCGACGGTTATCCCCAACGCGGAGGGGGCCCGCACAACGCCATCGGTGGTGGCGTTCACCGACAGTGGTGAGCGGCTGGTCGGCCAGCTCGCCCGGCGGCAGGCGATCCTGAATCCCAAGGGCACGATCTATTCGGCCAAGCGGTTCATCGGGCGGCACTTCGACGAGATCACCGAAGAGGCCAAGGCGGTGACATTCGACGTGGTGGCCGGCCCCGACGGGGTCGCACGCTTCGACGTCCGCGGCAAGCAGTACGCCCCGGAGGAGATCAGCGCCCTGGTGCTGCGCAAGCTCGCCGAGGATGCCGCGAAGCAGCTCGGCGAACGCGTCACCCAGGCGGTGATCACCGTCCCCGCTTACTTCAACGACGCGCAGCGGCAAGCGACGAAGGACGCGGGCAAGATCGCCGGCCTGGAGGTACTGAGGATCATCAACGAACCCACCGCGGCTGCTCTCGCCTACGGGCTGGATAAGCGCGGCCATGAGACGGTGCTGGTGTTCGACCTGGGCGGTGGCACCTTTGACGTCAGCATTCTCGACGTCGGCGACGGGGTGGTCGAAGTCCGTGCGACTTCCGGTGACACCCAGCTGGGTGGGGACGACTTCGATCGCCGGATCGTGGACCGGCTAGCCGATGATTTCCAGCGGGAGCAGCACATCGACGTGCGCGCCGACCCGCAGGCGCTTCAGCGGCTGTTCGAGGCCGCGGAGAAGGCCAAGGTTGAGTTGAGTTCGGTTAGCCAGACCCAGGTGAACCTGCCGTTCATCACCGCCGATGCCAACGGACCCAAGCACCTGACCGCGAGCCTGATGCGTTCAACATTCGAGGAGATCAGTCACGACCTGATCGAGCGCTGCCTGGGACCGGTCCAGCAGGCCATGGCTGACGCAAAAGTCAGCGCCAATGACATCGACGAGGTGATCCTGGTCGGCGGATCGACGCGCATCCCGGCAGTACAGAGTTTGGTGCGGCGCCTGACTGGCGGCAAGGACCCCAACATGACCGTCAACCCCGACGAGGTGGTGGCACTGGGGGCGGCGGTGCAGGCCGGGGTGCTCAAGGGCGAGGTATCCGACGTGCTGCTGCTCGACGTCACCCCGCTCTCATTGGGGGTCGAGACCCGCGGTGGCATCATGACCAAGATCATCGAGCGGAACACCACGATCCCCGCCCGCCGCAGCGAGGTGTTCTCCACCGCCGCCGACAACCAGCCGGCCGTTGACGTGGTGGTGCTGCAGGGTGAACGTGAGCTGGCCACCGACAACCGCGTCCTTGGGCGCTTCCAGCTGACGAACATCCGCCCGGCGCCGCGCGGCGAGCCACAGATCGAGGTTACCTTCGACATCGATGCCAACGGCATCCTGAGCGTGACCGCCCGCGACCGTGACACCGGCGCCGAGCAAGGCATCACGATCAGCCAGAGCTCCAACCTAGATCCGAGCGAGGTGGAGCGGATGGTCGCCGAAGCCGACCGCAACCGAAGCGAGGACCAACAACTGCGCCAGCAGGTCGAGGCCCGCAACGAGTTGGATAGCGCCGCGTACCAGCTTGAACGGCGGCTCACCGAGCGCGGCGATTCCGTCCCCGTCCATGAGAAGGCACGGGCCGAATCGCTCATCGCCGATGCTCGCCAGGCGATCGAGGAGCAGGCTCCCCTCGATCGCGTGCGGTCGCTTACCGGGGAGCTCGCCCAGGCCTCTGCCGCATTCGATGCCAGCGCGGGCACCGGTGACAGGCCTCGCCGCGAAACCAGCGGGGCGGGCGGCGATCCTCGCACTGGCCCCGAGGGTGGAGGAGGCGTTGACGATGACGATGTCATCGACGCCGAGTTCGACCGTGCCTGATGAGACGGCGTCGTCGCACGGGCGGACGCCGAGCACGGACGCCCGCCCCGCCGTGGACTCGAGCGATCCGGCCGACGCGGCGGACGACCCGGGAAACGCTCCGGTCAAGTCCGATGAGTTGACGGTCGAGCAGCTTGAGGATCGCTGGCGACGCGCGGTCGCCGACCTCGACAACGTCCGCAAGCGCTCGGCCCGCGAGATCGGCGCCGCACGCGGCAACGAGCGCGCCGCCGTGGCCGCGCAGTTCCTGCCCGTCCTCGACAACCTGGAACTGGCCCTCGCTCATGCCGACGCTGACCCTGCCACGATCCTCGAGGGCCTGCGCGCGGTTCGCGACCAGGCGATCGCCGTACTGGATCGCCTGGGCTATGGCCGACGGGAGCAGGCCGGGGTGCCCTTCAACCCGGCGGCCCACGAGGTAGTCACCGTGGTCGACGATCCCGACGCGGCCCCGGGGACCGTAGTGCGCGTGCTGCGCCCGGGCTACGGCGACACCGAGAACCAGTTGCGCCCGGCCGCGGTTGCGGTCGCCCGCAAACAATGATGAGCCGGTATGGCCCGCGACTACTACGACGCCCTAGGGGTTGATCGCAGTGCCAGCGCCGAGGAACTCCAGAGCGCGTTCCGCACCCTCGCCCGTCGCTACCACCCCGACATAAACTCCGACCCCGCGGCCGAGGAGCGCTTCAAAGAAGTCAACGAGGCCTACCACGTACTCGCTGACCCGGACTCGCGAGCGCGCTATGACCGGTTCGGACCGGACTTTCGGCAGGTCCGCGAAGACGCCGGGACACGCCGCGGCGGCGCCGGTGGCGGGCCGAGCACCGGGCGAGCACGCCGTACCTCAAGCGCCACCAGCTCGAGCATCAACGTCGAAGACCTGTTCGGCCGAGGTGACTTCGACGATCTGTTTGGCGCATGGCGTGCGACTGGTCCGATCCGGGGAGCCGACCAGGAAGCCGAGTTCGAGCTCAGCGTTCCGGAAGCGTTCACCGGCGGCAAGCGGCGGATCGAGCTGGGCGGGCCGACCGGGCAGCGCACCTACGAGGTCACCGTGCCACCCGGCGTCACCGAGGGACAGCGGATCCGACTCAGCGGCCAAGGCGGTCAAGGAGCGGAGGGCGGTCCCGCCGGTGATCTCTATCTGCGGGTACGGATCAGGCCGGATGAGCACTTCCGGGTGCAGGGGCGCGACATCTACGTCGACGCCCCGGTCGCGCCGTGGGAGGCGGCGCTCGGCGCGACCGTACCGATTCAGACGCCCGGCGGCGAGGTCAAGATGAAGATCCCGGCAGGGTCATCCAGCGGGCGCCGGCTGCGCCTGAGCGGTGAGGGGATGCCGAACCGGCGGGGCAGGCCGGGCGATCTCTATGCCGAGCTCCGCATCGTCGTGCCCCACCGGCTGCGTAAGCGCGAGCGTGAGCTGTTCGAGCAACTCGCCCGCGAATCACACTTCGATGCCCGGAGCGCCGGCCGATGACCCGGGGACGCGTCGCGGTGCGCTACCCGCTGCTCGTCGTGCCGCATACACCGCCGCTGAGCCTGGCCAGCTTCGCTGACCGGGCCGGCCTACATCCCGAGCTGATCGCCCGCCTAGTCGCGCTCGGGCTGGTGCCAGCCACCGTCGACGCCGCGGGCCAGCTTTGGTTCTCGCCGGCCGATCTGGCCGTCATCGCGCGCATCCGTCGGCTGCGGTCGGACCTATCGCTCAACTACGCGGCGATCGGTCTGGTCCTGGACCTGCTCGACCGCATCCATCAACTCGAGAACACACCGCCGGGATCACGGAGGCCACCACCATGGACATGAATCGACTCACCACCCGATCCCAGGAAGGCCTCCAGCAGGCCCAGAGCCTCGCCACCGGGCTGGGGCACCCGGAGGTCGACGGTGAGCACCTATTGCTGGCATTGTTAAGTGACGAGGACGGCCTGGCGGTCCGGTTGCTCGACCTGGCCGGCGTCGACGTCGATGCCCTGCGTTCAGATGTCGAGTCCGATCTTGACCGGCGACCGAAGGTCAGCGGACCGGGCCAGACATCCGGCCAGATCCGGGTCACGGCCCGGCTGAGCCGGCTGCTCGACTCGGCCGACCGCGAAGCACGGCGGCTCAAGGATGACTACGTCTCGATCGAACACCTCCTGCTCGCCCTGATTGAGTCGGGCGGAGCTGGCGGCTCGGACGGAGCCGCCCAGCGGCTGGCCCAGCACGGCGCCACCAGAGACGCACTGCTGGCCGCGTTGGCCCAAGTGCGGGGCAACCAGCGGGTGACCTCCGCATCACCGGAATCGGCCTATGAGTCGCTGGAGAAGTACGGACGCGACCTGGTCGAGGACGCCCGCGCCGGGCGCCTAGATCCGGTCATCGGCCGCGACGCCGAGATCAGGCGCGTCATTCAAATTCTGTCCCGCAAGTCAAAAAACAACCCGGTGCTCATCGGCGATCCAGGCGTAGGCAAAACCGCCATCGTCGAGGGGTTGGCCCAGCGGATCGTGCGCCGCGACGTCCCCGAGAGCCTGCGCGAGAAGACCGTCTTCTCTCTCGATATGGGGGCGCTAATCGCTGGCGCGAAGTACCGCGGCGAGTTCGAGGAACGGCTGAAGGCCGTCCTCACCGAGGTGAAAGCGGCCGAGGGTCGAATCCTGCTGTTCGTCGACGAGCTGCACACCGTGGTCGGCGCCGGCGCGTCCGAAGGGAGCATGGACGCGGGCAACATGCTCAAGCCGATGCTGGCACGGGGCGAACTGCACATGATCGGTGCCACCACTCTGGACGAGTACCGCAAACACATCGAGTCCGACGCCGCCCTGGAGCGTCGCTTCCAGCCAGTACTGGTCGATGAACCGTCGATCGAGGACGCCATCTCGATCCTGCGCGGACTCCGCGAGCGCCTGGAGATCTTCCACGGCGTGAAGATCCAGGACAGCGCACTGGTGGCGGCCGCGGTGCTGAGCCAGCGCTACATCGCCGACCGGTTCCTGCCGGATAAGGCCATCGATCTGGTCGACGAGGCGGCGGCCAGGCTGCGTACCGAGATCGACTCGATGCCCGCCGAGCTGGACAGCCTCACCCGTCGGGTGATGCGGCTGGAGATCGAGGACGCCGCATTGTCCAAGGAGGACGACCCGGCCAGCAAAGCACGGCTGGAGGAGTTACGCCGCGAGCTCGTTGGCCTGCGAGCCGAGGCCGACGCGAAACGCGCCCAGTGGGATGCCGAGCGTCAGGGGATCCGGCGGGTCCAACAGCTGCGCGGCGAACTCGAGCGGCGCCGGCAAGAAGCCGAAGAGTCCGAACGGCGCTACGACCTCAACCGAGCGGCCGAGCTGCGCTACGGCGAGATCGCCGAACTCGAACGCCGCCTGGCCGCCGAAGAACAACAGCTGGCCGCCAAACAGGGCACCCGCCGGATGCTGCGCGAGACCGTCACCGAGGACGAGATCGCCGAGATCGTCGCCTCCTGGACCGGGATCCCGATCAGCCGGCTACAGGAGGGAGAACGACAGAAAGTACTGCGCCTGGACACCATCCTGCATGAGCGGGTCATCGGGCAGGACGAGGCGGTACAGCTGGTCGCCGACGCGATGATCCGCGCCCGCTCCGGGATCAAGGACCCGCGCCGACCGATCGGGTCGTTCATCTTCCTCGGCCCCACCGGAGTCGGTAAAACCGAACTCGCCCGCACGCTTGCGTGGGCGCTATTCGACACCGAGCAGAACATGATCCGCATCGATATGAGCGAATACCAGGAACGCCACACCGTCAGTCGTCTGGTCGGCGCGCCACCCGGCTACGTCGGCTACGAAGAAGGTGGGCAGCTCACTGAAGCCGTCCGGCGCAAGCCGTTCTGCGTGGTGCTGCTGGACGAGATCGAGAAAGCTCATCCCGACGTATTCAACACGCTGCTGCAGGTCCTCGACGACGGCCGACTCACCGACGGCCAGGGGCGCACGGTCAGCTTTCGCAACACCGTCGTCATAATGACCTCCAACATCGGCTCGCAATATCTGCTCGACGCGGCGACACCCGACGGCGAGATCAAATCCGACGCCCGCGACCTGGTGATGAGCGAGCTACGTGACCGCTTCCGGCCCGAGTTCCTCAACCGGGTCGATGACATCGTGCTGTTCAAGCCGTTGATGAGCAGCGAGATCGAGCAGATCGTCGAGTTGATGCTGGACGATCTGCGGCAGCGGCTGCTCGAGCGGCGCATCTCCCTGGAGGTGACCGAGGCGGCTAAGCACCGCATCGCGCAGCAGGGCTTCGACCCGGTCTACGGAGCCCGACCACTTCGCCGCTTCATCGCCCGCGAGGTCGAGACCCGCATCGGCCGAGCGCTGCTGGCCGAAGCGGTGCCCGACGGGGCGAGCGTCACGATCGATCTCCGCAACGGCGAACTCGACGTCCGATACACCAGCCCGAGTTCGGCGCAGGCACACACACAGACCTCGAGCGCGGCATGACCACAGCGCTGGCCTCCAACATCGTCACCTGCCCGAACTGTGGCCGCCGGAACCGGGTACCCACGGCTGCTGGCGGCAGACCACGCTGCGGCAACTGCCACCGCTCCCTGCCCTGGATCGTGCACGCTGACGACACCAACTTTGCCGAAATCGCCGAACAGGCCACCAGGTACGTGCTGGTCGACCTATGGGCAACCTGGTGCGGACCATGCCGCATGGTCAGCCCGGCGCTGGCACAGGTGGCCACCGAGATGGCCGACGACCTGAAGCTGGTCAAGGTCGACATCGACAGATCCCCAACCCTGGCCCGACGCTTCGAAGTGCAATCCGTGCCCACCCTCCTGGTCCTACGCGACGGTCAGGTCCTCGCACGCCAGTCCGGCGCCGCCCCAGCCGCTGTCCTGCGTAGCTGGGTCCAGACCGCAATCCAGCGATCCGATCGGAGTCCCTCATGAACTCATACGTCCTCCGGCCTACGCCGCCCAATCCGGCGGCGGCGACAGCCCCCCAAGTGCAGCGCCGGGCCGGCGCCGTCTACCTCGACCCGCACCTGAGCATGGTCCGCTCCGTCCTTCCACAAACCACGCAGGGCTGCCAGGAATGCCTACAGTCGGGCTCACCGTGGCTGCACCTACGACTGTGCCTGACCTGCGGGCACGTCGGCTGCTGCGACTCCTCGCCGTCGCGGCACGCCCGCCTACACGCACTAGGCATCGGTCATCCCATCGTGCGCTCCTTCGAGCCCGGCGAGGACTGGCGCTGGTGTTACGTCGATGAGATCTACCTCTGAACCACCGGCAGCCCAGCGGCACGATCCGGCTCCGCTGCCCGAGACCCCGGACTTGCACGGCGCTTACCCACGACTCGATCCTGCCCAGTTGAGCACCCTGCTCGCCGATGGACAACGCCGACCAACCACCGCGGGAGAAGTCCTGATCCAGGCCGGGCAGCGCAGCGACACCTTCTACGTCCTGCTCGGTGGTCAAGCCGTCGTCCTACAGCCTCACACCGGTGGTGAGGACGAGATCATCCGCGTGCACGGGCCGGGCAGATTCCTCGGCGAGCTCAGCATCCTCACCGGCCAGATCGAGTTTGTCACCACCCGCATCCAGCTACCCGGAGAGGTTCTCGCCATCCCCGCCGAGCAACTGCCGAGAGTAGTCCTCCACAACCCGAACCTGGGCGATCTGATCTTGCGTGCGTACCTCACCCGACGCGCGCTGCTCATCGACGCCGGCGTCGGCCTGCGCATAATCGGCTCCCGCTTCTCGCCGGACTCGCAACGCCTGCGCGACTTCGCCTCGCGCAACCGCATCCCGCACCGCTTCCTCGACCTGGAACAAGATCAGGCCGCCGAAGAAGTGCTCCGGCAACTCCAGGTCACCGCGTCGGAAACGCCCGTCGTCCTGTGCGGAGAGGCCCAGGTACTGCGCAACCCGACTAATGCACGCCTGGCCGACGCTCTCGGTCTGCGCGCCATGTCCGGGACGCCGGAACTCGTCGACCTCGTCGTCGTGGGAGCAGGCCCGTCAGGGCTGGCCGCCGCGGTATACGCCGCATCCGAAGGCTTGAGCACCATTGTTCTCGATGCGGTCGCGACCGGTGGCCAGGCCGCAACCTCCTCGCGTATCGAGAACTATCTTGGCTTCCCGGCAGGGATATCGGGTGCGGAGCTGGCAGAACGCGCCGCCATCCAAGCCAATAAGTTCGGTGCCCGCATCCTCATTCCCGGTCAAGCCGTCGCGCTGAGCGAGGACGACGGGCACTATGTGGTACACCTCGACGGCGGAGACGCCGTCGCCGCCAGGTCAGTCATCATCGCGACGGGCGCTCGCTACCGCAAACTCGCCCTCGAACGACTGGGCGAGTTCGAGATGACCAGCGTCTACTACGCCGCCACCCGGTTCGAAGCACAGCGCTGCGGCAGCGACCCGATCGCCGTAGTCGGGGGCGGCAACTCAGCCGGACAGGCCGCACTATTTCTCGCGTCGCAGGCGCCCGTCTATCTGATCGTGCGCGGACCCGACCTCGCACGCGACATGTCGCGCTACCTCATCGACCAGATCCAAGCAACCGAAGCAATCGTGGTACTGACCGACACTGAAATCATCGAGCTGATTGGCGACCGCGTCCTGGACGCTGTCGTTATCCGCAACAGCCGGACCCGCGAGCGCAGGAAATTGTCGGTAAAGGCATTGTTCGTATTCATCGGCGCCGTGCCCTGCACGAGTTGGCTCGCGACCACGGTTGCGCTTGATCCGGACGGATTCGTCCTGACCGGCGACGCAGTCGCCCATGCCGGGCAAGCCGAACACGCCGAACACGCCGCCAGCCAGGAAACCGGCTTCATCCCGCTGCCGCTGGAGACAAGTCGGCCGGGCGTGTTCGCAGTGGGCGACGTGCGCAGTGACTCCATCAAACGGGTCGCCTCCGCGGTCGGGGAGGGGGCGATGGCCGTGCGCCTGGTGCACGCACGCCGTCAGTCCGTTCGGCCCCTTCCGCGCCGACCGGCCGAATCATCCCCATCGGACCCGCCGCGAGCGCAGTTCGAGTCTGCCGGCGTCCCGTCTCCGTCGTGAACCGCCCGCCGCCGCGGTTCTGCGGATCGACGAGGCGCATCCGGAATCACGACCTGCACAGACACCACCGCCCCGCAACCGGTACAGGGCTGTTCGCGGGCTTCGTAACGCACTGCCATCGCCCGGGCCGCTCCTTCACCATCGATGGCGCGTCTCACGTCGGAGATCCGACAGTACCTACCCGAGCCCACCGACATCGCGGGCACAGAACGTCCCGATCTGGCACGCGAGGGCCTACTCTCTCAAAGGGAGGATCTGGCCCACCGCTTCGCTTGTTCGCTTGATTGCACAGGTTCGCCGGACGCCGACTACGGTGCGGGCTGCGCTCAGGTGTCAGCTAGCTGGTCGTTGCTGTAAGCCCAAGCAGAGGGTGACGCCAATGGCGATCAAAGGGAATGCGGCCGAGAGCGCGACACTCCGAGCGGATTTGTCGGCATTGCAGACCCTGATGACCGTGTCGAACTCCATGCTGACCTGCGACACGCGGGACGATATTTTGCGTCTCGCGCAGTCCTCGCTGCCGTCCCTCGGCGTTTTGCACCCCTACGGCATCTATGTCGCGGCGCCCGGCCTCGGCGAAGCTCTCACCCATATGGCCTGGTCCGGCCAACCCTCACTGGTTGCCTCGCTCGACGCCCTGTCCGGTGCTGACGGGCCGATGGACGACCCGACCTCGAGCAACCGGATGTGGGCTACGGCGATGCGCAACGGCGACGGCCACCAGGGCTACTTGGTAATCGTGGCCGAAGCTGAGCCGAGGGCAGCCGACGTGTTCCTGCTGCGCATGCTGGCCCAACAAACGGCAGCCGCGCTCGACGCAGTCAGCCAGAGAGCGCGGCTGCAGTCCACGACCAATGCACTGGAATTGTCGGTGGGTGACTTGCGTCAGCGGACTCGCGCGCATGAGCTGATGGCCGACGCCGCCATACACGGAGACCTACCGGAGCTGGCCAAGACGGCCCATGAGCTGACCCGGCTTCCAGTGGCGATCGTCGACCAATTCGGTCACCTGCTGTGCAGAGCCCCCGACGACGACACCCCGAGCCCATGGCCACACGTCCCGATGCCAAACCAGCGAAGCCTCGACGCTGCGGCTGACCAGGGCCGATCGATTCGTTTGGACGAGCTGCTCGTCGCCGCAGCCAAGCCCGGCAATGACCTTCTCGGTGGGATCGTGGTGTTGGACCCCGCGCGGACCGCTGGCGAGTTCGCGGCCTACGTCCTCGAGCGGAGCGCGGCGCTGTTAGGAAGCGAGCTCGGCCATCGCCGGGCGCTCGCCGAGACGGAGAGACGGCTACATCGTGAACTGGTCGTCGAACTGGTCGAAGGCCTCGAAGATGAAGCAGCCTATAGCCGGGCCGCGTTGCTCGGCCACGACCTTCATCAGGTCCATCAGGTTGCCGCGCTCCGGAGCGACTCGAACGTCGACGACAGTTCCGTGCAGTCCTGGATTGAGATCGCCGTGCGCCGGGCTGACAGTCAAGACGCTGGCAGCCCAATGGTGGGTCGACGTCGTGGGGTGCAGCTGGCGATCTTACGCGGCGGGGCGGACGCCGACAGCCTGCACAGCGGACTCAAGGGGGTACGGCCGGGCCTGACCTGTGCGGTGGGGCTCGGGGGGAACGCCAGCATCCCGGCCGAGTTTCCTCGTTCCTACGCCGAGGCCGTGCGAGCGCTGCGGGTGCGAGAGCAGTCCTCGACCCCCGATGGGGGCACGAACTTCTCCGACCTGGGCCTATATCAGATTCTTCAACCACGTGAGCCCGGCGGGTCAGTTGATTCCTTCGTGCGACGCTGGCTAGGGGCATTGATCGATTACGACAGCAGCCGGCACGCCGAGATGGTGAACACTCTGGCGCACTTTCTCGACTGCGGCGGCAATTACGACCACGCCGCGGAGTCGCTACTCATTCACCGCAGCACGCTGCGGTACCGGCTGCGGCGAATCCGCGAACTTGGCGGGTTGGACCTCACCGATACAGAAACAAGGCTCAACGTGCACGTCGCGACCCGCGCGTGGCGAGTCCTGGATAGCGACTGAAGGGCACAGCCCGCTGGGTGGGGTGCATCCCGGCCTGCACGGGCGCGTTGCTGGCTTCGCTGCTGCCGGGTTGACCTATGCAGGGTTGACCTAGGCAGGTCAAGCGCGGCGGGACGCTGCTCCCGACGATCGGGCGAACTTCGTGTTGTGGTTCCTGGTCAACGTAGCCGACGGCAGTTCGCCGAAGGTTGTCCGGTACTGATGGGCGAACCGGCCTAGATGGGTGAATCCCCACCACGTAGCCGCTTCGGTGATCGTGGTGGCACCCGGCTCGGCTCGGGCTAGCTCGGCGTGAACGCGTTCTAGACGAACCTGTTGCAGGTATCTCATGGGGGTCTGTCCGACCGAGCGGGCGAAACCGGCTTGCAGGCTGCGAACGCTAACTGCGACTTCCGCGGCGAGGGTGGCGACGGTCCAGGGATGCTCAGGTCGTGCTCGGATCAACTCGATCGCGTGAGCGACCGGCCTGCGCCCAGACGGCTTGGGAGTTTTGTCCAGCACTGCGGAGTAGTTGTTTGGCTGCGTAAGCAAGAGCGCCAGGGTTAGCGTCTGCTCCAGGCGCAGCGCCGCCAAGGGATGCTCAAGAAGCCTGTTGCCGGGCACGGTTGCTAAGTCGATCAGGCGTAGCGTCTCGACGAAGGTCGCGCCGGCAGGTGCGGCCAGATCCATTGGTCGGGAGAACTCCAGCGGGCGGGAAGCGGGTGCTCCGAGCAGACTCTCCAACTCGGCGTGGATTTCATTCCTCGGAAACATAAGACAAATCTGGGCGCAGTCAGGGTCACAGTCGAGTTCTGCAGATCGGCCGGGCATGAACACGGTGCCGGTGGAGGGCGTGGCGTACACAGGCCGTCCTTGCCCACTTCGCATGACCGATGAGCCAGCCGTCGGAATGTCGAGGTGATAGTTCGCCGCCTCGGCCGTCCGGATTCGCATTGCATCGCCGAAGCGCAGGAAACCGGCGGTGATCCGTCCGATCTTGATCACGTTCAGGTGCACGTCAAGGTCTGGTGCCCGCACCGGAGGCGTGAACGTCGAGGGCAGGTAGGCCTCGCTCAACACCGATTGCGCCTCATCGAGGTCGGTAGATGAGAGCACAGGTCGGCCCGTGAACAGATCCCGTGTCGCACTCATCACTGTCAGTGAATCTTACTCCGCTAAGTCGTGCGCGGAACGCGTTGTGACCCTTTGCGTTTCTCGGAGCACAGTCAGCGTTAAGCGGCTATCCAGGAGTTCCCACCGCTAGGTAGTTTCTGTGCGCGGCCCGCAGGGGGTGGCAGCCGTCGCCGGTCCACGGATGGACACCTCCATCGGCGGCTGCCACCCCTTCACCCCGTCAGGAGCGGAACGCGCCGCATAAACACGACGACGATCACCTAATGACCCCGCGCGACCGGGCGGAACGGCGCGGCATCGAGATTGGCTTGATGGAACGCAACGGCTACGTTGTTGAGGCCCGAGGACCACCTCGTCATCATGGCTCGCAACGTCCCGCCGCGTACAGCTCGTCGTAATACAGCGAACTCGTCTAGCCCTAACGGATAGCGATAGCACCCCACGCCGACCGACAGCGAGTACGCCGCAGTCCATCACCGGCTATCGGTCAGCACCGGCTGGTGCCAGCTGCCTACCGCTGCGGGCCGAAATCGACGTCGTCGCCTACCTCACCGTCAAACCCGCGCCCGGTGGATCTACAACGAGGCAGCGATGTGATTAAGCCGATCGGGTTTACCCCGTACGCAGAAGGGCAAAGGTGCGCCCGCAAAACGAGCGGAGGGCGAGGGAACCGTCGGCCAAACGCTCGCGGACGTTCGCGACCTCCTCCTGAATCCCGCGTACAGATAACGGAAGCAGAGACCGCCCCTAGAAAAACGGGCGATCATGAGGTCGCCTGGAGCCCACACCCAAACCCAAGGAACTGAGCCAACGCGACGTGACCACGCCGGCTCGGAATGCACCCCGCAATCAGCCACAGCCCCACCGCTCGCTACCCGTCGATCTCGCGCAAGTCTGCCCGGTTAGTGAGCTGGACCAGGTGGATCATTCTGCTTCTGCGTCCGAGGGCGGACCGTGGGTAGTCGTGGCCACCGAGCCGACGTAGCTTTACGGCCTACTCTGTGCCGATGCAGATCCCGCCCGAGTTGATCGACCGCATCGTGCAGTCCGTGCAAACCCAACTGCCTGAAGGCCTAAGCATCGTGCGTGTGTCCCCTCGCGCGTTCGAACTGCACCTCACCCCCGAACTGAGCCGGTCCCTGGGGCGGGGACCCAGGCGGCCATGGCATCACCCCATCGGAGTGCGTAACCGGGACGGGATCACACCACAGTCCATCGCATGGGCCGTCTGGACCGTGCTCGACACCCTGATCCACGCCTCTCGAAGATGGGGCGTGCCATGGAAGCCCTCGGCAGCCAAGCACCTTTACGCCGACGCAGAACGCCGCGGCGACAGCAATGTCTACGGATGGATCACTAACGACAGCGAAATCCGCGGCGACTTTCCCCCGATCAGTCTCAACGGGATCCTCATGACTCGGCCATCGTGGAGACGGCTGCCAGTGCCGTTCGTCCGCAGACATAGCATCCCAGTCACCGGACCAGTCCGGGCGGCACGATTCAAACACTGAACCGCGAATGCCTATCCAGGACCAATCCAGAGCCGTCGATACAGTGCTCTCGATCGGGCCCGCGGCACACAAGGCTGCTGCGCCCCGGACTCGATGGCGGGATGAATCGCGTGAGTGCCCACGACGGTCGACTTGATCGGATTCGAACGACTCACGTCTTCACCGCGATGTGCTCGTGCGGCTGGCAGGGCACCAATACTCGGTGCATTTCGAGCCATGGGGAGCCGAACATATCCTCAGGCGGGGCGACGCCTTCCACGGGGTGGTCTAGCACGGTTGGGTCAGAAAGAGAGTATGAGAAATGAGCGAGGTTCTCATTTTCCGTCCCGAGATAGGCGCCGAGAGTCCACTCTGGGACAGCACCGGGAGCATGGTTTGCCTAGACTCTGTCGGCATACCTCGTGCACTGCAGGAACATTTGCGTTCATGGGCGTTCAACGCGACGATGGGTGACGACGAAAGCGGACTGTCCAACGAAGGTATGCGCCTTCTCCGGCAGGTCGAGTTTTACACTTCGACTGCCTACAGTTTGCGCTGGGATTGGCAGGAGACGCTCGGGGATCCGTTCGCGGGGTTCTAAATCACGAGCGGCGAGAGTTGCAAGCGATCGAACGCACCGCAGACCGAGAATGCTTCCGACTCTGCGACGTGCCGCCATGTCAGGACATCACTGCGTTAGAAAAGACTTGCCTAGCGCGCGTCATTCCGCCTCGCCCCCTCGGACAGAACACCCCGTCGACCGCACACGGCACGCCTTAGCCTCGTTCTGCTCGGCAGGAATGACGTCGTCATTGGGCATGCCGGAGCGCAGATGAAAGCGATCTGGCGCGCGCCACCCTTTGAGGTTAGGTAGCCCGGACCTGAGATCGCTGCGGGTTGTAGCGTGCCCATCGTGTCCCGGGCCTGTTTGGTACCAGTCGGCATGGTCCTCGCCACCCTCAACGCTCTGGCCGACTTCATCTTCGGGATAGCTACCGACATGGGACACCGGGGAGCGCTCTTGGTGACCGCGCTCGTGCTTGCTGGATGCCTCGGTGGCGGCCAGCTGACCCTGTACGCCATCCTCGACCCGACCAACGTCGCCACCACGTTGAAGGGAGTCGCCGGCCTGATGCTGCTCCTCACCACCGTCTATGTCGCGGTTCGACTCCTAAGTCGACTCTTCACCTCGTTACGAGAGGGCCGCCAACGAGGGACCGGCAAGCATTCTAGTTAGACGGGAGAAACGCCACCTGAGCGAAAGGATCCGTCGATCTGCGCGTTCTCGGCGGCGGCACCGCGGCGCGCAGATGAGTCCAAGTCGACCGCGGATGGTCCGCGGTCAGCGCAACTCACCACGCAGAATGTCAGAGAGCACCGCCGCGTTGCTGATCTGCGTCGCCTTCGTCGCCGTGAGCAGAACTAGCGGGCCAGCGGCGTGGTACTGGCGCAACTGATCGAGCGCCTCTGCCTGCACCGGGCCAGTGAGCTCATCCAGGTAGCGGACGCGGAACTGGTCGAACAGCTGTTCCTGGTGTCCGTACCAAGTTCGCAACTGTGCTGAAGGAGCGACGTCGCGACACCACGCAGTGAGGCGGGCACGTTCACGAGACACCCCGCGGGGCCACAGCCGATCGACCAGAACCCGGACGCCGACCCCACCGTCTTCCGGGCCGTAGATTCGCCGCACCCTGATCGGATACTCGTCGGCCACCTGCTCAGTGTGACCCGCCCAACGCTACGAACCATCATGCGGCGCAATGTCGTACGCGGGTCGCTCTACCTCACTCCGTCACTGCCTTCGAGTATCAATACCTGAGTCGCCGAAGTTTGTGAGCGTCAAGCCTTGGGCGCACACGCCGTCCAGTGCCCCCCGAAACCAGGCCGACTGCACGAGTGGTGATCGCCTTCGCGGCGGTTTTCGGAGTCATCGGGACCGCCATGCCGGCCATGACCGCAGTCGCTCTGGGCGCCTCGCCCCCGGCCGGGCAGCGCTCAGCTCGGCCGTGCTCAACGCGGCACGCCAAACCGGAGGGGTGCTGGGCGTCGCGGTCCTGGGCAGCGTCATCGAACCCCACGCTGACCTGCCAACCCTTCACGTCGCAATGGTCGTGTCGCCGGCGGCTACCTGGCGGCCGCTCTCCTAGCCACCCGAACCCACACCATTCAGCCATGACCACGCCAGAGCCCGAATCACGCAACAGCCGTTGCGCCTACTCGCCGCTGCGGCCCTACCCGCTACGGCCGCACGCGGATGATTGTCTTCCCGTTGCGCCGCCCGGTCGGACTGAGGGCGGCAACGGCATCATCGAGGTTCGCGACGTCGCCGATGTTGGTCCGTAGGCGTCCGTCGCGCACGCGCTGGACGATTTCCGTCAACTGTGCGCGGTCAGCCTCGACCACGAAGTCGATCGCCAGGCCGTCTGCGGGTCGTGCTTCGGGCGGCGCGACCACGGTCACCAGTGTTCCTCGGGGTCGGACCAGAGCCGCGGACCGCCGCTGGATGTCGCCGCCGATAACGTCGAATACCAGATCGACACCGCCGACATCTTCCAGCTCGTCGTTCTCAAGATCGACGAACTCATGCGCACCGAAGTCAAGCGCCTTCTGCCGGTCTGCCGCGCGGCCGGTACCGATGACGTAGGCGCCGGCCTCGCGCGCCAGCTGGGTCACCATCGTCCCGACCGCGCCGGCAGCACCGTGCGCGAGGACGCTCTGACCCGACTGAAGGCGGCCGTGCTGAAACAACCCCTGCCACGCGGTCAGGCCCGAGATCGGCAAGCTCGCCCCCACCGTGAAGTCAACGTCACCGGGCAGCGGCGCGAGGTTGCGTGCCTCGATGGCGACATACTCGGCCAGGGTGCCGTCGCGATGCCAGTCAGCCAGGCCGAACACCCGCTGCCCCACGGACAGTCCCGTCGTGCCGTACCCGAGAGCGGTCACCACCCCGGCCAGCTCGTGACCGAGGATCGACGGCGTCTTGTCCCGGCCGGCGCGATCGACCCACGTCGAGGGCCACTCCAGCTCGGTCGGAACGAAGCCCGACGCATGGATCTCAACGATGACATCGTTGATCGCCGCCGATGGCTCAGGCCGCTCGGTCAGCGTCGTACCGGCCATTCCTGCGGCCTGGTCAGATACCACGATGGCTTTCACGAAGGTCGTCCCCTTATTTGTGCCGTAGATATTTGGGCTTGTCAGCCCACTTCTTGAGTGAACACGAGTGAAACCTGGGCTGTCAAGCCCAATTTGAGATATCGTGTGAACGATGGAAGCCGTTACAGCAGTTCGCGGAGCTCACAAGCTCACCGCCAGGGGCCACGCCACGCGGGCCCGCATCCTGGAACACGCAGCCGAACTCATCTACACCCACGGTGTCCACGCCACGAACAACGAGAAGCTCCGCCAAACCGCCGGCGTCAGCGGATCGCAGATCAACCACTACTTCCCGACCAAGGAAGACCTCGTCCTGGCCGTCATCGCCTGGCAGGCCGAACGCGTCCTCGCGTTCCATCGCGGTGAACGCTTCGCCGGTTTCGATGACCTCGACGCGTTTCGGGAGTGGGCGGACCACTACATCGCCTACGAGCGCGCCTACCAAGAAGGCTGCAGCCTCGGCTCCCTCGCCAGCGAGATCATCAAGACCGACCTCGACGTTCACGACGAACTTGCCAGCGCGTTCGATCAATGGCGAGACATCTTTCGTGACGGACTCCGACGGATGCAGCGACTCAATCGCATCAGCGCCGCCGCGGATCCCAATCAGCTGGCCAACCTGCTTCTCGCCGCATTCCAAGGCGGCATGCTCCTCGCTCAAGTCGCTCGCGACATCACCCCGCTCAAAGACGCGTTGCAGACAGCCATCGACCACGTGCAGACATTCGCCGAGTCACCCGGTGACGAGGCACTCCAACATCCGTAGCAGCCGACGCCACGAAGCGCCGAGACGCGATGTCACCGACCGTGGTCGGGTCCGGTTTCGTGGTCGACTGCGGCAGGCCGCGGCGACGCAGGTACACAGCGGGGTTCACGCAGTGCCACGTGTTGGACGACTGGCTAGCTGTATGAGGACAGCAGTCGACATCGACCTGCCCTCGACCATCGGGGTCGGTCACGACCGTGGCGCGGAACGTCCGTTCGGCCCGAGATCGGTGGCGGCCGTGAGCGATAGCTTCGCGGGCAGCCCCATCGGCCGCGAATTCAACGCTCGAGAGCTTGCCGCGTTGCTGGCGAGGTACTCGCGTGATGGTGTCGCTGCAGGTGGACTTCCGTCATCGATTCGCCAGCCGCTTTCGGGGATGACGGGTCGGCCTACATGCGCGTCGATTGCGGGTACCGATCGTCAAGCCGGTAAAGCAGCTCCCGCGCAGCGCGGTCGGCGGGTAGTCCAGCGTCGGCATTCGTGAGTTCGACGAGGATCGTGTGTGGATCGAGACCATCAGCGTCGAGGCGTCGTAGTGAGCCGACCTCGTCGGTCACGGTGTCACCGACGAGGTGATGCTCCGCAGAGTTGCGAAGATCGTGGACCGCGTTGGCAATCCACACTTCTGCATCGTTTGCGTGGTCGAAATCCAGTTGGTCGGCGCCGTCGGGTGGTTGGACGTCGTCGTCGGCCGGGTCGGGCATCGGAGGTTCGGTCGCCGCAGAAAAGGCGCGCCAGGACGAACGCATTCAATCAATACGACGCTCATCGTCGTCCAATCTGCTGCCAGGCGTGGTTCGAGGTTCAACATCGAGCAGCGTGTATCACCGCACTGGGGCGGTGCTGTCGCAGCTGCTTGAGATAGTTAGTCAGGAAAGCTGTCGTGCCCGCCGCGTGCCCGTAGCCGCAGGCAAACACGGTGTCTGACGGTCATCCACGATCAGCGCCGAACGGGCGCCGCGGCCACGCAGCCCAGCAAATCCAGGCCACGCAGCCATCTGACGGGGCGGAGGGCGAGGGAACCGTCGGCCAAACGCTCGCGGCCTCCTCCCGAATCCCGCCGTACAGATAACGGAAGCAGAGACCGCCCGGAGAAACTGGGCGATCTTCGCTTCCGTTGGCGGAGGGCGAGGGATTCGAACCCTCGATAGGTTTCCCTATAGCGGTTTTCAAGACCGCCGCCATCGGCCACTAGGCGAGCCCTCCTGGCGCCAGCGTGAGCTGGCATACGTCATTGTGCCGTAGCCGCCGCGCCAGGTTTGCACCCCGCATCAGGTTTGCATCCTGCGCCAAGTTTGCATCCTGCGCCAAGTTTGCATCCCGCACGGCCGGTCGACGACCACGCGTCTTCCGCCGTTGCCGTCAGTCTGCTGTTCGTAGTGGCGTGCCCGAGCTCGGATCGGGCAGCAGGACGCACACCGTCGCACCGCCGCCAGCAGTCTCGGAGATCGTCAGCTCGCCGTGATGAGCAACCACGATTCGCTCGCAGGTAGCCAGCCCGAGTCCGGTGCCCGGAATCTCTTTGCGCAATCGGACCAGTGGCGACAGCACCGCACCACGTCGATCAGCCGGAATGCCCTCGCCGTTGTCAGCCACCCGCAATTCCACGCCACCATTTCGGCGGGACGCGGTGATCGTGATCTCGCACGACGTGCCCAGCCGTCCATACCGCAAAGAATTGGTGATCAGGTTCTGCAACAGCAGCCGGAACTGGACGCGATCGGCCCACACATCGACGTCCTCACAACGGATGCTGGCCTCGTCCGTGGCCACGCCCAGATCATTGACGATCTCGCCGAGGACCGAGCGCACCGCGACGCATTCCTGGTTCAGCACACCGCCGACGCTGGCATACTTCAGCAGGTCGTCGATCGTGAGCATCATCCGGCTGCCCGCGGACACCGTCCGTTCCAGCCAGTCCAGCAGTTGCGCATCCCCTTGTGCAGCCGGGCTGTCCTGGGCCAGCTCACTGAACCCGTTGATCGCAGTCAGCGGCGTCTTCAGATCATGGCTGACCTGCCCGGCGAATGCGGCCAACTGGCGATGCGACCGAGCCAGCTCGGTATTGATCGACCGTAACTGCAGTGTCCGGCGCCGCAATTCCAACACCTGGACCGCCATCGCGGCCAGCGAGTCCAGCCCTTCGATCTCGTCTGCCTGTGGTTCGCGCGGCTGCTCGCTGAAGGTGCACAGGGTTCCGATGGCATAACCGGCCGGCGTTATCAATGGGCTGGCCGCGTAGTAGCGAATGGCCCCCAATTCACCGCGAACCCAGGGGCTATGACGAAATCGGATATCCCTCGTGGCGTCCGGCACGACCACCGTGCGACGGTCGGTCAACGCCACCGCGCACATGGAGTACGCCTTGGCCGACATACCCGCTACGAAGCCGACCGCGGCGACCTGATGCTGATGCGCATCGTCGAGCAGGTTTACCACGGCACTGGGCGTGACGCAGATACGCCGGGCCAGTTCCGTCAGCGGCCGCAGCTCGCCCTCGATCAGATCCCGTTCGCCCGGCAACAAGTCCTCGGCGCCGACCACTTCGTAGTCCCGCAGGGCCGCGACTCGGCTTCGCTCCCGGTCGCTCGAAGTCGGCTGACCGAGCGCACTCTCGCTCACCCAGGCCCCAGTCGATAGCCAACGCCCCGGACGGTGCGTACATAGCGGCCCGCACGCGGATCATCACCCAGCTTGCGCCGCAGATTACCCATGTGCACCTCGACCAGGTGACCGTCGCTCATCCAGTCGGTTCCCCACACGGTGCGGAGCAACGTCTCGCGCGGCCAGACTCGCCGCGGCGCAGACAGCAGGGTGGCCAGCAGGTCGAACTCGGTCCGCGTCAGCTCGAGCTCGACCCCGGCCAGCGTGACGATCCGGGCTTCGACGTCGACCTTCAGTTCACCATGCTCGCGGACGACATGTTCTTCGTCGGTCGCTGGTTGGTCCCGAGCCCGAGGCCGGCGCAACATGGCCGCAATCCGGGCCCGTAATTCCCGCGGGCTGAACGGCTTGGTCAGGTAGTCGTCGGCGCCCGTCTCCAGTGCCATCAACCGGTCGATCTCGTCGTGGCGGGCAGTCAGCATCACGATGTACGCATCCGTGATCTCACGCAGCCGACGGCACACTTCGATGCCGTCGAAATCGGGAAGGTTCAGATCGAGCGTGATCACGTCTGGATCACGCGCCCGGACCAGGTCCACGCCTTCGAGCCCAGTCGCCGCTTCGATGATTTCGAAGCCCGCTTGCTTGAGCACTTCGGAAATGAGGGCGCGCACATCCGCGTCGTCCTCGATTATGACCGCAGTCTTTTTCTGCTCCACCATGGCCACATCACGCTATGGCACGCATAGGCCAGTGCGTAATGAAAGGGCGAAGAATCCCATACCTGACGTTCAAAAAGTTACCGAGTCGAAATTCAGCACGTCGTAGCCACGGTCGTCCAACTGCGCAAAGCCGGCCGAGCCAGCTGCGATGCTGTCCCCATGCCCACTGGCCGTTCCGGTGCGTCACCACCGGCAGCAGCGGCGCTGCGGATTTCGAGCGCCGGCGGCCGCGGCCTGCTGATCACCACGATCCTGGCCAGCGGCATGGTCTTTCTCGACAGCACGGTGGCCAACGTCGCCACCCGGCGGATCGGAATCCAATTCCACGCCACCTTCACTCAGCTGCAGTGGGTGCTCAACGGCTACGCCCTGGCGCTGGCCAGCCTGATCCTGCTGGGTGGCTCGCTCGGTGACCGGTTCGGCCGGCGCCGGGTCTTCGTGGTCGGCGTGTGCTGGTTCTCCCTCGCCTCACTCGGCTGCGCGCTGGCCCCGACCGTGCATCTGCTGATCGCGGCACGAGTGGTCCAAGGCGTGGGTGGTGCGCTGCTCACCCCGGGATCGCTGGCCCTCATCCAAGCCTCGTTCGCGGCCGAGGACCGCGGCCGTGCCGTCGGTCGTTGGTCGGGTCTGACCGGACTGGCCTCGGCGTCCGGCCCGCTGCTCGGCGGCTACCTCGTGCAACATGTGTCGTGGCGTTGGGCCTTCGCCATCAACGTGCCGCTGGGTGTGCTGGTCGTGCTGCTGGCGATGAAATGGGTACCTGAATCCCGTGGCCATCAAACCGGCGCCCTCGACCTGAACGGCACCGTTCTCGGCGCGTCGGCCCTCATCGGCCTGACCTACGGCACTACGGCCGCGGGCGGCACCGGCTGGGGTGCTGTGTCAACGACCAGCACGGTATCCGGCGTCCTGCTGCTGATCGTGTTCGTGGCTGTGGAAGCCCGCTCGCGACATCCCCTCGTCCCGCCTCGGCTGTTCATGGACCGGACGTTCACCGGCGCCAACCTGATGACGTTCACGACGTACGGATCGCTGGGTGCGGTGCTGTTCCTGTTCGTCCTCGAGCTGCAGATCGTGGCCGGTTATGGGCCGCTGGCCGCCGGCGTGGCCACCCTGCCGATCACCGTCCTGATGCTGCTCTTCTCCGGACAGGCCGGCGCGCTCGCCACCCGGATCGGACCGCGGTGGCCCATGACCGTCGGGCCGATACTCGCCGCCGCGGGCATCGCGCTGACCGCCCGGATCGACGAATCCCACCACTACTACCCGGTCGATGTGCTGCCCGCGATGGTGCTGTTCGGCGCCGGCATGACGTGCCTGGTCGCACCACTGACCGCCACCGTGATGGCCGCGGTCCCGGCCGACGACGTCGGCGTCGGCTCCGGCATCAACAACGCGGTCGCCCGGTCGGCCGCACTGCTCGCGGTCGCCGTCCTGCCACCGCTGGCCGGACTCACCGGCGATGCGTACGAGCAGGCCGCCGTCATGGTGCACGGCTACCGGATCACGGTCGCGATCTGCGTGGCCATCCTCCTGATTGGCGCCGGGGTCGTAACTTTGACGGTGCGGTCGCCGCTCGTCCCGGCCGCCGACCGTTGAGCGGAAGAACCGTCGTGCGAGTTGGAGGACCGATCATGTCCCACGAATCGGAACAACCCATCCTGAGCCAGATCCACGACCTGGTCACCGAAGAGAAACAGCTACGCACGACCCATGCCGGGCTAGGACTGAACCGGCTGGAGCGGGAACGTCTCGAGACTCTCGAACGCGAGCTCGATCAATGCTGGGACCTGTTGCGGCACCGGCGAGCGGAAGAGGAGTTCGGTGACAGCCGCTAACGATCCCGCACCGCAGCGGTTGCCTCGACCTCGACGAGCTGATGGTCATAGCCCAGCACGGTGACGCCCAGCAGCGTGCTTGGCGGCGCGTACGGCGCAAACCGATCCCGCACGACCTGCCAGGCCGCCACCAGATCGCGTTGCTCGGTCGAGGCCACGTACACCGTGCTCTTCACCACGTCGCCCAGCGTCGCGCCGGCGGCAGCCAACGCCAGTTCGAGATTGACCATGCACCGGGCCGCCTGCGCTCGGACATCACCCGGTGCGACGGTCGCGCCGGACAGATCGAGCGGGCAGGCACCGGCCGCAAAGACCAGCCGCGCCGGCAGTTCGACGCTGGCGGTGTACGCGTATTCGGCGACGGTAGCGAGCTCGGCAGGCACCGACATCAGCTGGTCACGTCCTTGGTGGTGAAGCGGGCCCAGGCCAGCGACCCGAATACCACGACGTACCCGACCGCGAGCAGCGCGCCGTCCCGCAGGCCACTGACGCGCAGCGGGTCACGCAACAGATCAGCCAGATTGAGCAGATGATCACTGATCAGCCACGGATGGATCGCGTGCAGCTGCGGGACCGCGACGAGGACCTGCATCACGATGGCCACCGTCAGGGTTGCCGCCATGGCCGCGATCGGCACTTCGGTCAGCGTGGATATGAACAATCCGATCGCCGCGACGGCCAGCATCATCAAGGCCGCATAGAGCACCATGCCGACCAGCCGGCCCACCCCGCCCAGCAGAGTCGCCTGCGTTCCGGACAGCAGGGTCACGTGCGCGGACGGGAACAGGATCACGCCGATGATCACCCCGGCCAGCGCGACAACCGAGGTGATCAACAGGCACCAAAAACCCATCGCGGCGAATTTGGTCAGCAACAGCCGAGTGCGGCCGACTGGCACCGCCAGCAGATAACGCAACGTCCCCAGGCTCGCCTCGCCGGCGACCGTCTCACCCGCCACCACGGCCACCGCCATCGGCAGGAAGATCGGGATCACCACGATCAAGGCGGTGAACGCCACGAAGATGCCGTTGTTGGTGATGTTGCCGATCAGGCCACCGGTGGCACCCGCGCCGTCGTGCGTGGTGAGCTTGACCGCGATACCGATGATGACGGGCACTGCAGCCAGCACGGCCAGAATAAGTTGATTGCGTCGTCGCCGTAGTTGCATGCCGATTTCGCTCAGCAGAAACCGGCCACCGACGGCCAGCACCGGCTTCGTCAACGGCTCAGCCACTGACATCGAAGCCCTCCCCGGTTAGCTGGACGAAGATGTCCTCGAGCTTTGGTTTGGCCACCGAGAAGCCCCGGACGCCGACCCCGGCCGCGACCAGCGCAGCCACCACCTGCTCCGGCGGCCGATCCCCCAGTACCGCGGAGGCTTGGCCGTCCGATTCGGTGATCTCACTCAGGCCGAGGTCAGCCAGCACGCTCTTGGCCAACGGCGAATCGAGCGATTCCACCGTCACCCGCACCCGCTGCTGGCTGCCCAGGTCTCGCATCGATCCCTGCCACACCATCGAACCGGTTCGCATCACGCCGACGTGGCTGCACATGTGTTCGACCTCGCTCAGCAAGTGGGACGAGACAAACACCGTAGTGCCGTCCGCGGCCAGCTCGGCAACCAGGTGCCGGACCTCGCGGGTGCCTTGCGGATCGAGGCCGTTCGTCGGCTCGTCCAGAATCAGCAGGCGACGCGGACGGAGCAACGCGGCGGCAATGCCCAGTCGCTGTCGCATACCCAACGAGTAGTTGCGATACCGCTTGCCGGCCGCGGCGGTGAGACCGACCCGTTCCAACGCCGTCGCTACCCGGGCGCGCGAGTCGCGGGCCGACGACGTCAGGTCGGCCGCATCGAGCCGGCGCAGGTTCGCCTGCCCGGACAGGTAAGGATGAAAGGCCGGTCCTTCGACCAGCGCGCCGACCGCGGACAGTGCCGCGCCACCCCGACCTGGTATCGGTTCCCCCAGCACCGCGATGTCACCGGACGTCGCGAACACCAGGCCGAGCAACATCCGGATCGTGGTCGTCTTGCCTGATCCGTTCGGTCCCAGAAAGCCGAACACCGACCCCACTGGTACCCGCAGTGACACCTGGTTGACCGCGATCTGGCCGCCGGAGAACTTCTTGGTCAACACGTCGGTGCTGATGGCCAACGGCGGTTCGGCCGACGCGCGACTCGTGGGCATCTGCTCCTCGGTTACTTCTGGGCCGCGGCTTGATAGAGCAGCTGCGGCGGCACGGAACCCACGAACAATCGCCCGTCCGAGGTCAGCAAACCGTTGACCAACGCGGAGCTGAACAAGTGCCCGCTGCCCCAGGTGCCGCTGACCGTCGGCAACGCCGAGAGGAACGTCAGGGCGTTCTGCGACGACCCGGTGGCCGCTCGCGCCTTGGACCCGGTCAGGTCACCCACCCCGTCGATTCGCATGATCGTCGTCCAGCCGGTACCGAGTTTGCGGACCCGTCCGGTCCCGCTGCCCGCCGCCGGATTCGGCAGCTGCGGAAGCGTGTCCAGCGTGCCCTGCTTCACGGTCGCGTTCGGCGGCGGGTTGAAAGTAAAGAACTCATCGCCGGGCGTACTGAACCGGACCTGGGTGAACGACACGTCGAAGGCCACCCGGTCTGAGCCGCGGGCGAAGACCTGGACGCCGAGCGGCACGCGCGTCGCCCCGTCCAGCGACAGCCGAACCGACCCGACCAGCGACTGGCTGTCTTTCGGCGTGAGCACCAGCGTGTAGGCCGAACGACCGGCGACGCTGCCGGTGTGATCGGTGGTGACCGTGGTCGTCGAATCGATCATCTGCAGCGCTTCCGCCGCCGCCTGGGCCGGCGTCAGGCTGGAGGTCTGCAACGGAACCGGTCGCTCGGCTGCGGCGCCGGCCGGCAACACGGCGTGGGTGGCGACGCGGGTGTCGGAATCCCACTGCCACAGGTCGCGGCCGTTGCGGAAAACATCCTGCTCGCCGAGCGAGTCCAGCAGGGCAATGCGCTGCTTGGTTTCGCCGCCGTACCAGATGCGGGTGGTGTGCGATCCGCTCAGCAGGCTGAGCAGACCCTGCGAATTGGTGCTGTTGTCGCCACCGAGATTGGGCAGCTCCGGCAAGCCGAGACTGGCCTTCTCGACGACCGTCCCGGAGAACGGCGGCGTGCTCGCCTGCGAGACCGAGGCCAGCAGCTGGCCCGCGGTCTGCGGCGCGAGGTTCGGGTTCGCATCCGCGGAGAAGACCCCGCTGGCAATCAACGCGATCACCCCGGCCACGGCAACCGGAGCCGACCACCGAATCATGCGACGCTGACCCGTACTCAACCGTCGACGCCGGAAGGCGGGCGCGGCCGGACCTTCGGTTCGCGGGGTGGGCATGATCGGTGGGGTGGTGGCGTCAGGCATGACATCAGGATGGTTAGGCACCGCTGTGCGCACCCTGAGGGCCGCTGAGCTGTTCCTGAGCCATAGCCTTTGAATCACGGCATGCTGATGGTGGACGTGCGCTCCGATCGGAAGGAAACGCCATGCGCCTGCTTCTTGTAGAGGACGAAGCACGGATGGCGACCGCTCTGCAACGTGGCTTGATGTCGGAGGGTTTCACCGTCGAGATCGCCCTGAACGGCCCGGACGGCCTGCACCTTGCGCGCGAGAACAGCTACGACGCAATCATCTGCGACATCATGCTGCCCGGTCTGTCCGGGTACCGGATCATCGAAGCGCTACGAGCCGAACAGAACTGGGTGCCGGTGCTGGTGCTGTCGGCCAAGGACGGCGAGTACGACGAAGCCGACGCGCTCGATCTCGGCGCGGACGATTACCTCATCAAACCGTTCTCGTTCGTGGTGCTGCTGGCCCGGTTGCGCGCGGTGCTCAGGCGCGGGGTGCAGCCCCGGCCAGCCATCCTGGCCTGCGGTGACCTGACCCTGGATCCGGCCGCTCGGGCGGTGAAACGCGGCGACGTCGAGATCGAATTGACGCCGCGGGAATTCTCCCTGCTCGAATATCTGATGCGGCGAGCCGGCGACGCGGTCAGCAAAGCCGACATCCTGCATCACGTGTGGGACGCCCACTACGAAGGCGACGCCAACGTCATCGAGGTTTACGTCGGCTACCTTCGCCGCAAGATCGACCAGCCCTTCGACCGGCACGCAGTACAGACCGTGCGCGGCGCCGGTTACCGGCTGGCCATCGATGGCGGCTGATCCGAGCCCGCCGACGGCAACGACCGACTCGCGACGGCGGCCTGCCCTCTGGTGGCGGCGGCGTTCGCTGCGCGGCCGGATCACCATTGCGGCAACGGCGCTGTTCACCTTGATGCTCGTGCTGGCCGGCTTGGCGTTGCTGGTCACCGTGGCACGGTCACTGGTCAACACGCTCGACAGCTCGGCTCAGCGGACGGGGGAAGAGGTCGCCACCCTGGTCGAGACGAACCGGCTGCCCGAGCAGTTGTTGGCCGGCAGCGGCGGAGTGTCACAGGTCCAGGTGGTGGACGGCCAGAACCGGGTCGTCGCGGCCTCGCCCGGCGCCGACACCGCCGTGTCGATCCTCCGCCCGGCCGAGCTGGCCCGCGCTCGCGACGGGACACCGCTGACCGTGGCCGGGGAACGGGCCTCGACCGACGAGCCGCTGCGGGTGATCGGGGTGCGGGCCGACATCCCGGCCGGCCAACGCACGGTGTTGGTGGCCACCGACCTCGGACGGGTGCTCGATTCGTCCCACCTCTTGCAGCGGTACCTGATCTTCGGCGCCCCGCTCGCCGTGGCCGTGATGGCCGCCCTGACCTGGTGGATCGTCGGGCTGACGTTGCGGCCGGTCACCGCCCTGCAACGCGGCGCCGCCGAATTGAGCGCCGCGCGGCTGTCTCGCGTCCGGCTGCCGCTGCCCACCGCGCAGGACGAGATCTACTCGCTGGCCACGACGCTGAACACGATGCTGGACCGGCTCGACGTGGCGACCAGTCGGCAGCGAAGATTCGTGGGTGACGCGGCCCACGAGCTGCGTTCGCCCATCGCGTCCCTGCGCCTGCAGCTCGAGATCGCCGGTCGGGTCAGCGAATCCCAGGAACTGCGGGAGCTGACGTCCGACGCGCTCATCGACGTGGAGCGGCTGTCCCATCTGATCGACGACCTGCTGGCGTTGGCGCGCGCGGACGAACGCGGCGCCATCTCCTCGCGCGCGCCGGTCGACCTGCGGGACCTGGCCGAGGTTGCGGTGGCGGACTACCGCGGGGCCCGGGTTCCGGTTCGCTGCCTGGCGGGATCGGCCGGCTCGGCTACCCCCGAACGACCGATGGTGGTCGGTGATCGGGACGGCCTGCATCGGGTGCTGATCAACCTGATCGACAACGCCGTGCGGTACGCCCGCTCCGAGGTCGGCATCGCCGTGACCACGGCCCCAGATGCCGTGGTGGTGACCGTCACCGACGACGGTCCGGGCGTGCCGGAGAACAAACGCGAGCGGGTCTTCGACCGGTTCTACCGGCTGGATACGGCGCGGTCACGGGCGGCCGGCGGCACTGGGCTGGGCTTGTCCATCGTCCGCGAGGTGATCACGGCGCACCGAGGCACGGTGACGCTCGAGGACAACGAGCCCGGTTTACGGGTGCGGGTCACGCTGCCACCTGCCTAGCCCCCGCCTAGCCGCTGCCTAGCCGCTGCCTAGCCGCCGGATTGTGCAACATTTGGCATCTCACTGATGCCAAATGTTGCACAACCGGCCTGGTTTAGGGGTTTACGGAGTGCAGGTTGGGGTGGCGTTCGGGTTCGGCGTGGGCGTCGGCGTGGGCGTTGGGGTGGGTGTCGACGTGGGGGTCACGCCCGGGGTGGGCGTGACCGAGGGCGTGATGGAAGCAGCCGCAGACGTCGAGCATTGCGGCAACGGGGCGGCCACCGCCACGTCCAGCTTGATGGCCGTCTTCGGGTCGACCACGGTGCCCTGGGCCGGGTCGATGAACATCACCTGGCCCACCTTGTACGGCGCCTGGACCGTGTCCGTCTCCTGGCTGACGTTGAGGAAACCGGCCTGGTTCAGCTTGACCCGGGCGTCCTCGTACTTCAGTCCTCGGACGTCGGGGATCTTGAGCGTGCCGCTCGACACAGTGAGCTTCACCGCCGCGCTGGGAGCGAGCTCGGTGAGCGGCGGCGGGTCCTGCAACAACACCGTGTTGCGCGGCTGCGAGCTGTTGGCGTAGATCACGGTGGCTTTCAGCTTGAGGGCGCTGAGGGCCTTCTGGGCGTCGGCCAGCGTGCCATTGGTGTAGTCGCCGATCTGCACCTTCGCCGGCCCGGCGTAGATGGTGTACGAGACGATTTGCCCTTTGGCCAGCTGGACATCCGCGGCTGGGTCCTGCGTGCACACCTGTCCAATGGTGACGCTGGGGACGGCGGCCGCCGACGGTCCAGCCTGGCACGGTCCGTTGACCTCGTCGCGGGTACCGGCCGGTACGAAGCCGGCCGCACGGATATGGGCGTCAGCCACCGCCGGACTCAAGCCAACCAGGTTTTCGACCGCCACCGTCGCCGGCGGCTTGGCCTTGTTGTTGTCCCGCAGCACCAGCCAGGCGGCCACGCCGATAAGAATGAGCAGCGCTAGCACCACGGACGTCCAGATCACCACGCCCCGGTGCCCACGAGTGTCATCGTCATCGTCGTACACCGGGGTGAGCACGCCGGCCTTGCCGACGACGGCGGCCGGCGTGGGGCGCGCGATCAGCTGGGTGCGTTCGGCGTCGGTCATCACGGACTCGGCCTCGACGGGCTGGCCGCCGATGGCGCGTAGCAAGTCGGCGCGCATCTCGCCGGCAGTCTGGTACCGGTTCAGTGGATTCTTGGCCAGCGCCTTCATGACGATCGAGTCCACGGCCCGCGGGATGGCGGGGTTGGACGACGAGGGCACCAGCGGGTTCTCGCGCACGTGCTGGTAGGCAACCGCAACCGGGGAATCACCCGTGAACGGCGGGTGTCCGGTGACCAGTTCATACAGCAGGCAGCCCGTCGAATACACGTCCGAGCGGGCATCCACCGATTCGCCGCGGGCCTGTTCCGGGGACAGGTACTGGGCCGTCCCGATCACCGCCGAGGTGGCGGTCACGGTGGCGGCGTTGTCGGCCAGCGCGCGGGCAATGCCGAAGTCCATGACTTTGACCGCACCGGCATTGGTGATCATCACGTTGGCGGGCTTGATGTCGCGGTGCACGATGCCCGAACGGTGCGAGAAGTCCAGCGCGGAGCAGACCTCGGCGGTGATCTCCATGGCCCGGCGCACCGGCAACTGGCCCTCGGACTTGAGGACCTCGCGCAGTGTGCGGCCCTCGACGTACTCCATCACGATGTAGGGCGCCGGCGCGTCACTGTCACCCAGTTCGGGTTCCTCGCCGGTGTCGTACACAGCAACGATGGACGGGTGGTTCAGGCCGGCGGCGGCCTGCGCCTCGCGGCGGAACCGGTTCTGGAAGGACGGGTCCCGGGCCAGATCCGAGCGCAGCACCTTGACCGCGACGTCGCGACCGAGCCTGATATCGCGGCCCCGGTGGACCTCCGCCATTCCGCCGTAGCCGATCGGCTCGTGAATCTCGTACCGGCCCCCGACTACTCGTTGCTGCGCAGTCATCGACTGTCCCCACCCTGTCTTTTGCTGACCGACCGTACTTCGGTGTATTTACAGGCGCCCCCCGACGCGCGGCCCGCACTACGTTTCGATATCGCCATCACTTGACCCCGATCGAGTCGAGGTAGGCCTGCATGACCTGCTTCGCCACCGGCGCCGCCGCCAGGCCGCCGGTCGTCTCGTTGCCGGCCACACCACCGTTCTCGATGATGACGGCCACCGCGATGCGCGGATTGTCCGCGGGCGCGAAACCACTGAACCAGGCGTGCGGCGCGTTGATATAGCTGCCGTCCGCACGCTGCGGGCCGTTATCGGCGGTGCCGGTCTTGCCGGCGACCTTGATGCCCGGGATCTGGGCCGCGGTGCCCGTTCCGTTGTTGACGACATCCTCCATCATCTGGGTGAGCTCGGCGGCCTGACCGCTGTCCATCACCTGATGCAGCTGGGTCGGGTCGGTGTGCGACAGGGTGGCCAGGTTCGGGCCCTGCTCCTCTGAAACCAAGTACGGCGTCATCAGATCGCCCCCGTTGGCCACCGCGGCCGCGATCATCGCGCCCTGCAGCGGGGTGATCCGGACGTCCCGCTGCCCGATGCTGGACTGGGCCAGCGCGGCCTGGTCCTGGATCGGGCCGACGGTCGAGCCGGCCACGCGCACCGGCACGCTGGAATCGCTGTCGTCGATGCCGAACAGCGCCGCCTCGTCCCGGATCGCCTCGGTACCGAGCGTCATTCCGAGCTGGGCGAACGCCGTATTGCACGAGATCGTCAGGGCATGGTCCAGGGTGTCGGTCTTGCCATCCGCGCACTGCTCGCCGTCGAAGTTGCGCAGCTGGGTCGTGGTACCTGGCAGGGTGAGGGAGTTGACGGCCGGGATCCGGCTAGCCGGCGTGTAGGCCGGTTTACCGTCGGCCTTGGTCTTCTTCAAGGCGGCGGCGGACACCACGACCTTGAACACCGACCCGGGCGGATACGTTTGATCGAAGGCACGATTCAGCATCGGCTGGTCCGGGTCGGCGTTGTCCGCAGCCCAGGCCTTCTTGATGCCCTCGGCCGAGTGTGAGCTCAGCGCATTGGGGTCGAAAGACGGCGTGCTCACGGCGGCCAGGATCGCGCCGGTCTTCGGATCCATCGCGACGACCGCGCCGCGGCGATTACCCATCGCCTGATATGCCGCCGTCTGCGCCTGCTTGTTGATGGTCACGATGACGTTGCCGCCGCGCGGATCCCGTCCGGTGATCAAGTTGGTGATGCGCTGCACGAAGAGCCGGTCATCGGAGCCGGACAGCACCGGATCCTCGGCCGATTCGATACCGGACTGGCCGTAGTACAGCGAATTGAAACCGGTGATCGGCGCATACAGCGGGCCGTTGGCGTACTTGCGCAAGTAAGCCAACGCGTCGGTGGTGGCAACGGATTCGGCGATCTGGGTGCCGGAACCGCTCAGCGCGATCAGGCCCCGCTGGCGCTTGTACTCGTCGAGTTGGACGCGTTGGTTGGCCGCGTTGTCGCGGTAGGCGGGGCCGTGCACAACCTGCACCCAGTTCAGGTTGATGACCACCGCCAGCAACAGGATGCCCATGAAGATGGTCACTCGCCGGATCGGCCGGTTCACCGTCGTCCGCCTTCACTCATTGGGCACCGTCCACCGTGATCGGCACCGGGCCACTGTCGGTGGTGACCTCCGACGGTGGCGTGGTGGGTGGCCGGCGCGCCGCATCCGACACCCGGATCAGCAACGCCAGCAGGCCGAAGTTGGCCACCAGGGACGACCCGCCGTAGGACAGGAACGGGGTGGTCAGGCCGGTTTCGGGCAGCAGCCGCGAGACGCCGCCCGCGACGACGAACAGCTGCAGGCCGAACGAGAACGCCATGCCGGTGACCAGCATCTTGCCGAACGAGTCACGGACGGCCAGCGAGGTGGCGAAGCCGCGGGAGATGAAGATGACGTAGACGGCGAGGATGGCCACCAGCCCGAACAGGCCCAGCTCCTCGCCGAAGGAGGACAGGATGAAGTCGGACTTCGCGACGGGTACCAGCTCCGGACGGCCGCCACCCAGGCCGGCACCGAACAGGCCGCCGGTTCCCAGCCCGAACAGCGACTGGCTCATCTGATAGCCCTGGTCCTGCAGGTACGCGAAGACGTGCAACCAGACGTTGACCCGCTCTTTGACCGTCCCGAAGAACTGGTAGGAGATGTAGCAGCCGCCGATGAAGAGCAGCACGCCGATGATCACCCAGCTGACCCGCTCGGTGGCCACGTACAGCAGCACCACGAACAAGCCGAAGAACATCAGCGAGGTGCCGAGGTCGTGATCGCGGACGAGGACCCCGATACTCACCAACCAGGCGAGGAGTAGCGGCCCGAGATCACGCCCGCGCGGCAGATCGACGCCGAGGACGCGCCGGCCGGCCAGGGACAGCACGTCCCGCTTGGACACGAGGTAGGCGGCGGCGAAGATGGTCAGGCAGATCTTGGAGATCTCACCGGGCTGGATCGAGAAGCCCGCCACCCGAATCCAGATGCGGGCACCGTTGACCTCACTGAACCGGGCCGGCAACACCGCTGGCATCAGCAGCAGGAACAGCCCGATCAACGCGAGCGTGTACGCGTAGCGCTGTAGCACCCGATGATCCCGGACGACCAGCAGCACGGTCAGGAATACCACCAGCCCGATGAACGCCCACACGACCTGGCTGGCCGCGGCCACGCCGGCGTAGGTGCCCCCCTGCTCGGACGCCTGTTGCGCCAGGCCCAGATCCAGCCGGTGGATCATCACCAATCCGAGCCCGACCAGGAACACCGCGCACGGCAACATCAACGGGTCGGCGTAACGGGCGGTGCGCCGGATCGCGATGTGCGCGATGACGCCGATGGCCAGCGTGACGGCGGCGTAGGTGGCCACGTGACTGCTCACCTTGTTGTCCCGGGTGATTTCGACGATGGCCTCGGCGCAGCCCACGATGATCGCGGCCATGACGACGTACAGCAACTCGGTGCTCCGTCGGGTGGGCAGGCGGCGGTCCGACCGGCCCGCGGAGCGCGATCGCACGGCTGTGCTCATGGCGTCTGCCGGCAATCGATGCCGGGCGTCCCGCTGCTGCCGGCGCAGATCGGGAGCAGTTCGTTGGTCAGCCGGGCCAGGATCTGCTCGGCGTCATCCCGGTTGCGGGCCGTGATGCCGTTGCCGACCTGACCGCGGGCGGCCGGGGTGAGATCGTCCATTCGCAGGTTGCTGTTCTCGATGACCGAGTACAGGCTGATCGGCCCGAACTGGGCGTTGACGCCACGGAAGACGGCGACCTCGTTGCCGTCGCGGCCCACGAAGTACTCGGTCTGGGTCCAGGCGTAACCGGCGATGGCCGCGCCGATGACCAGCAAGGCGACCAGCAACGGCACCAGCACCCGCCTGATCCGTGAGCGACGCGGCGCCGGACGGACCAAGGGCAACGCGTCCCGGCTGATGCGGGCGGCTCGCGAGGCCGGTGAGTCGGTACCGGAATCGACGGCGTGGGCCGGGTCCATCACGGCGCCACCGATGACCGGTCGGTCGTCCCCGTGCGTCTCTTCGACGACGTCGGCCACGATGCAGGTGACGTTGTCCGGGCCGCCGCCGCGCAACGCCAGCTCGATCAAGCGATCCGCGCAGCCCTGCGGGGTGCCTTCGGCGAGGGTGTCCAGCAGCGTCTCCGAGCTGACCACGTCCGACAGGCCATCGGTGCACAGCAGGTACCGGTCGCCGATGCGGGCTTCGCGGATGGAAATGTCCGGGTCGACCTCGGTGCCGGTCATGGCCCGCAGGATCACCGACTTGCGCGGGTGATGGGTGGCCTCTTCGGGGGTGAGCCGTCCAGAATCGACGAGCGACTGGACGTAGGTGTCGTCATGGGTGATCTGGCTCAGTTGGCCGCCACGCATCAGGTAGGCGCGCGAGTCCCCGACGTGCACCAGCGCGATCCGGGTACCGGCGAACCGAATGGCGGTAAGCGTGGTGCCCATGCCCTCCAGCGTCGAATCGTCCTCGACCGACTGGGCCAGCGCGGCGTTCGCGTCGGCCACCACTTCGCGCAGCGTGCCGATCAGGTCGGCCACCGGACGATCTTCGTCCAACGGTTCCAGGGTGCCGATCACGATCTTGGAGGCGACCTCGCCGGCCGCGTGCCCACCCATGCCGTCGGCAATGGCCAGCAGTCGTGGCCCGGCGTACACCGAGTCCTCGTTGTTGTTTCGGACGAGGCCCCGGTCGGAGCGGACGGCGTACTTGAGGGTCAGCGACACCGGCGCTCCCGCCCGTCGGTGAGCGTCGACGCAGCCGAGCCGCGGTGGAGCATCAGCGGAGTTCCATGACCGTGCGGCCGATCCGGATCGCCACACCGGCCTCCAACGGCACCGGCCGGTCGACCTTCGACTGCCCGACGTAGGTCCCGTTCGTGGAGCCGAGATCTTCGAGATACCAGACACCGTTGGTTTCGCTGATCCGGGCATGCCGGGTCGAGGCGTAGTCGTCGGTGAGGACGAGCGTCGAATCATTGGCGCGACCGACCAGTATCGGCTTGCCGGTCAATGCGACGTGGGTACCGGCCAGACTGCCCTCGGTGACGACGAGCTGCGAGACACCGTTGCGGGACGGACGGGAGTCCGGTACTGCCTTGCGGGCCCGGCGCGCTTTGGGCACGGACTGCACCTGGCGCGCCCCGGAGCTCTGCAGTTCGCCCCGGATCACCCGGACCATGCCCCAGACGAACAACCACAACAGAACCAGAAACGCGAACCGCATGAGCTGGATGGCCAGCGGTGATGTCACGAATCATCCTGCTGATAGACCAAGCGGGTGTGCCCCACCCGGATCACGTCGCCGTGTTGCAGTCGCTGGCTCTGTGCCGGGTGGCCGTTGATGGTGGTCCCGTTGGTGGATCCCATGTCGTAGGCCACCGACTCGGTGTCCGACAGGTAGATGTCCAGGTGCCGGCGGGACACGCCTTGATCGAGCAACTGCAGATCCGACTCGGTGCCCCGGCCGATGACGTTGCTGCCGGGCTTGAGTTCGACCGTTCGGGGTGTGCCGTCGACGACCAGATGGGCCCGCATCACCCGGCGACGAGCCGGTTCGACGTAGGGCTGCTGGTAGGCGGGCTGCCCGTGCGGTGGTTCGTACCCCGGGGGCGCCGGAGTGAAGGCCGGCATCGGGTCAGGCGCCTGGTAGGGCGGCGGTGACACGCTCGGCGGCATCATGTTCGGCGGCGGCACGCTAGGCGGCACTGCGCTGGCCGGGATGGCGTCGAACGGTTCGACGTATTCCTCCGGATGGCCGGGGACGACGGGCATCGACATCGAGTCGTACGGACGGCGACGGGGCGGCGCCTGCGGCTCCATCCTCGAGGCGACGCCGAAGACGCCGGTATGCAGGCTCGGGTCCTTGGCCAGCAGCACCTCGATGTCGCCGATCGTGCCCAGGTTGTTGTCGTCCAGATGTTCCTGGATCAGCTCGGCGAGGGAGTTGGTGAGCTGCGCCTCCCACGGGGCCAGCCGCTCGAAGTCCGATTCGCCGAGGGTTATCCGATAGCGATTGGGCGACAGCACCTGGCCGGAGCTCATCACGGCCTTCTTGTCGTCGGCCTCACGTTGCAGTGCGTTGCCGATCTCGACCGGCTCGACCTGACCCTTGAAGACCCGGGCGAAGGCGGAGCCAACCATGCCCTCGAGGCGTCGTTCGAAGCGCTGAGCAAGGCTCACGGTGATCCCTCCTTTCGGGTCCGTTTCGAACCGCGGGCGTCCGCGGCGTCTGGACGATGGTACTTGCGCGCAGATGTGAGGCCGGAAAGCGACGCTGCCTCATCGTGTTAATCTGTGACGTCTTTTGAGACGCCTCGGGCAAGTGGCGGAATGGCAGACGCGCACGGTTCAGGTCCGTGTGTCCGAAAGGACGTGGGGGTTCAACTCCCCCCTTGCCCACCACGATTAATCCTTGATCACCAGATTCGTCTGCGAACTCTGGATGAGCGAAGGGCGTCGCAAAGACGGCGACGTTGCTCAGAAAAGCCTCGCGGCTGAGACGAGCGCGGACTCTTCCAGTTCAAGCAGGAACTGCTTGCGCTTCACGCCGCCGGCGTACCCGGTCAGCTTGCCGCCCTTACCGACCACCCGATGGCACGGCACGATGATCGACAGCGGGTTCTGGCCGACGGCCCGGCCCACGGCCTGCGCAAGCCCCTTGTCGCCGAGTCTTTCGGCCAGGTTGCCGTAGGTGGCGGTTTCGCCGTACGGAATCTCGGCGAGCAACGCCCAGACCTGTCGCTGGAATTGATCGCCAGCCGCGGAGGTCGACAGTTCGAAGGACGTGCGCTCGCCACCGAGATAGTCACGCAACTGGGTACGGGCGGTATCGAGCACGCCATCATCAGTGGCGTCGACTTGGGGCCCAAAGGCCGCCCGGGACGGTCTCGTCCAATGATGCGGGAAGTACACGCCGACGATGGCTTTGCCAGCGGCGACAACGGTGATATCGCCGATGACGGTGGCGACAGTCGAATGGCGTGTCTTCATGGCCCGTCCCTTCCAGGTGCCGTTGGTTTCACCCGGAAGACGTACGAGACTCAAGAAACGTGAGGTCCCGGGCCAGCCGGACGACGAGCCGCTCGACCTGGCAGTGTCGAGGCGTAGACGTTGCGCGCCGGCCCGTGGCGCCAAGACCGCTGAGGAGATCGACATGGCCGAGATATCCACGTCCAAGACTCCGCTGGCGCTGGTACGGCGAGCCCGCAAGATCAATCAACGGCTTGGAATCTTGTACCCCGACGCCCACAGCGAACTCGATTTCAGCACTCCGTTCGAGCTGGCGGTGGCCACGATCTTGTCGGCCCAGAGCACCGACAAGAAGATCAACGAGGTGACGCCGGCACTGTTCGCCAAATACCCCGACGCACGCTCGTACGCCGAAGCTGATCGTGCCGAACTCGAGGAGATGGTGCACGCCACCGGCTTCTTCCGGGCCAAGGCCAACACCCTGATCAAGCTCGGCCAAGAGCTCACGGAACGGTTCGGTGGCGAATTGCCCGCTCGGCTCGATGACCTGGTGACGCTGCCCGGATTTGGACGCAAGACCGCGAATGTGGTCCTGGGCAACGCGTTTGGCGTGCCCGGGATCGCGGTCGATACGCACGTGGTGCGCCTGGCCCAGCGCTGGGGCTGGTCAGCGACCTCCGACCCGGTGAAGATCGAATCCGACATAGCGGGCCTGATTCCCCGTAAGGATTGGACCATCCTGTCCCAGCGCGTCACCTGGCACGGCCGTCGGATGTGTCACGCGCGCAAACCGGCCTGCGGTGTCTGCCCAGTCGCTGCGTTATGTCCGTCGGCCGGGATCGGTGAACTGGACCCAGTGCGGGCGGCCAAGCTGGTACGCGGCGTGGCTGAGCCAGACAGCTGAGGGCGGCAGCGCAAGACCTTCGATCCTTCGGACGAAAGCCGTACCCAGCGCCCACCGGCATCGTTGGATACTCTGTGTGACTTTGTGGTTACTGCTTGTTACGGTGAGTGACCCGGGGAGTACCCAGGGAAGGGACATCTCATGTTCGGCAGCACCGTCGCCTCGCGCAATGCGTGGGCCAAACGTGCTGTCGTCGTGGCCGGCTTCGGCGCCGGTCTCTGGACTCTGGGCGCACTGGGACACGGCGCTTCCGCCGAAGCGGCCACCACGGCTCCGCCGCCGGCCGCGACCTTCGCCCACCAGCTTCACCACGCAAGCGAGGTCGCCGACGGCACGACGCCAGCGGCCGTGACATCGATTCTCCGTTCGACCGACGGCACCGAGCGTCGGGTTGGCATTGACCCCGCGCAGACCACTGGCGCCGTATCGCCAAAGGTGGCACCCGCTCCGCTGAAGCAGGTGATTGCGAATGTCGCCACCACCAGTGACACGCTCGTCCTGCCGGCCGTGAACCTCGTAACCCACACCGCGAACGGCGGGACGGATGGCTTGGCCGATGTTCCGCTCGGCCTGGGCGGTGTCGCGGGCAGCGCGATCAACCCCGTGCTGGCCGGCGTCCCGGCGTCGGTGCGGCCGACGGACAGCCCCGTCGCCACGATCCTGGTGCTCGCCACGTCCGACCGCTCGAAGCAGAGTGTCCACGCGCCGGTCATTAGGCCGATCACTGGGCACGGGTCCTACGTTGCACCGGGCGATCCGGGCGACTCGCCCTCGTCCGCGGGCATCCGCGGTTCAGACCGAGGAACGCACTCGGTGTTCCGGGCCGCGGCGGAGGATGACTCCGACGTGACGCCCGGCATCCCCGGCTGGCCGAGCACGCCAACCGGCCCGGACGCGGTAGCTCAAGGCGCGGCCAGCTTCACCGGCAACGAGACCTCGCGAAATCCAACCGGCGCGTTGCTTGCGTCCCACTCGATCAACCCGCTCTGTCAGCGCGCGCCGGCGATGCCCCCACGGGCGGATTTCGCGACCCTCGAGCGTGCCACTTCTCCTGCTGTCTCTCCCGACTGAGCGTCGACGACCGCCATCTCGCGGTTCGCCGTACCAGCCCTAAGGCAACTCAGTCCGCGGTTCCGTCGTCGGAGCCGTGTATTCAACGAGGAGAGACACCATCATGGCTATGCAAAAATGGACCAAAAGGTGCCTGCAAGCAGGCATCGTCGCCGGCGGAATGTGGGCGCTCGGCGCCGGAATTGCCTCCGCGGAAGCCACACCCACCGCGTACCAGGCACCCCCATTGGCGGCCGCAATCAGCGCGCCCATCACCGCACCGGTCACCGTTGGTGGCAACGCCGTCTCGGTGCTGGGCGGTAGCCATCAGACCTCGGCGGCAGCCCCAGATCACCAACCGGCGACACCGGTCGCAGCGCCGGCTGGTCGGGTGGCCGCCGTCCCGGTGACCGCACCGGTCACCGTCTGCGGTAACGGGGTCGGCGTGCTCGGCTCGGGCACAGCGACGTGCAGTGCCGCAGGATCAACCGCCTCGACACCAGCCAGCAACACGTCAAGCGGTGGGACGCCCGACAACCCATCCGGCACAACCCGTACGCCCGGTACAACCAGCACGTCAGGCATCGCCAGCGTTCCAGTGACCGCACCGGTCACCGCCTGCGGTAATGGAGTCGGTGTGCTCGGCTCGGGCACAGCGACGTGCAGCCCGG
Organism: Frankiales bacterium; assembly: GCA_025966315.1. Taxonomy (GTDB): domain Bacteria; phylum Actinomycetota; class Actinomycetes; order Mycobacteriales; family Jatrophihabitantaceae; genus Jatrophihabitans_A. The sequence continues at coordinate 50,759 of JAOPUZ010000071.1, forward strand.
GCACGGTCGCGGCGGCTGAAACCAACGCGCCGGCGGGCACCACGCCGGCGGCAGGTGCGGTACCGGCAGGAGCGGACCAGCCGACGAGCCCGAATTCGGCCGTTGAACTCACCAACTCGAACTCTCATCCGATCGACAGCGCGACGTCGCCGCCGAGCGAGTCGACTGACCTACCCGCTGGCCAGACCAGCAAGCAGCTGGCCGTCACGGCCGACATGTCCGCCCTCGCCAACACGGGCGCGGCGGTGAAAAACGTTGCCTTGGCCGCCCTCGGACTGTCCGGGTTCGGGCTGAGCATGCTTAGTGTCGGACGTCGCCGCTCACGTATCGCCGACCGCGGCTAGAGCTCCGGAACGTTGCCCGGGTGCTTCACGGCACCCGGGCACGGCATGATTGGCGGCATGCGAGAAGTCAGCACGCGGGACGGCACGATCCGGCTCGGTCAGTTCCTCAAGCTGGCTGATCTGATCGATGCCGGCGGCGACGCCAAGTCTTTGCTGGCCGATGAGGGCGTGCGGGTGAACGGCCGGCCCGAGATTCGCCGCGGGCGCCAACTGGTCCGCGGCGACGTCGTCAGCGTTGGTGACACCGAAGTTCGCGTCGGCTGACCGGCCGCCGACCTCGACGGCGCCGGGGACGATCCCGTGGCGGCCGTTGCCAATTCGACCGTTCCGTCCGGGACATCGATGTGGGATGGTTGCGTCGACATCGATCCAGGCCTGGCGACGCAACGCGCGAGTGGCTGTTGCGGCCGTCCACCCCCGCGAAGGAGCCCCACTGTGAGCGACACGGCAGAGCGAATTACGGTCAGCAGAGTTATCCCGGCCGATGCATCGTCGATCTTTTCGCTGATCACCAGCCCTAAGGGCCACGTGGCCATCGACGGTTCGGGCATGCTCGTGACGACCGATGACACTGCGGCCGTCACCGGCGTCGGTGACAGCTTCGACATCGCAATGCATCAGGAAGCCTTCGGTGACTACACGATCAAGAATGTGATCACCGTGTTCGAACCCGACTCGGCGCTGGAGTGGCGACCGGGCCCGGTAGGCGGCGACGCGTCCGGCGTGGTCTACGGCTACACGCTCAGCCCGCAGGGTGACGCCACGCAGGTCACTTCGTACTACGACTGGAGCGACGCCGCCCAGCAGATGAAGGACATGGGCATCCTGCCGATCGTGTCGCAAGCCAACATCGAAGAGACCCTGGTCAAGCTCGAAGGAGCCGCGACCAGCTAGGACGACGAGGGCGCCTCCGAGCACAGTCATAGGTCGGGTAGCTAAGTTTGCGGCTACCCGACCTACGACTGTTCGGACGGAGGCGCCCTCGTGCCACGCTTCGTCGTCCCGCCCGGCTGGCCGTACCCGCCACCGGGCTGGGTCCCGCAGCCTGGCTGGCAGCCCGACCCGAGCTGGCCCGCACCGCCGCTCGGGTGGCGGTTCTGGATCGACGATGAGCCTTGGTCGGCTCGTCCACCGCAGACGCAAGCAACACCGACGCCGAGCACGAGCCGCTGGAAGCTGGACGGCGATCTTGCTGCCAGCCTCGTCAGCGTGCCGAACTGGCCGCTGCGGGTGGCGGCCTGGCCGGTGGCGGCGGTCGTGGCGGTCATCGCCGCCAGCTTGGCGTTGCAGGCATTCTGGACGCCACCACACTCAGCGCGGCTGGTCGTCGCCGCGACCGCGCAGCTGGTCGGAACCGGCATCTGGGCCTTGACCGCGGTGGCCGTCGGCCGTCCGATCGCCCGGGCAATGGGAGGCTGGCGCGCGTCATTCGGCTGGAGCAGACCGAGGTGGACCGACCTCCCGCTCGGCCTGGGTTGGGCGGCCGGCGGCTACGTCGTCCGCCTGATCCTGGTGGTCATGGTCGTCGCCGTGGCCCCCACGCTGCGCGGCGTGTCCGGTTCCAACGTCGACCTCGATGGGCTTTCGGTGGCCGGCATAACGTTCCTGGCCATCGCCGCGGTCATCATCGCGCCGCCGATCGAGGAGCTGATCTTCCGCGGCCTGGTGTTACGCACCCTGCTCCGGCGCATGACCTTCTGGCCGGCCGCTCTCATCTCGACCGTGGTGTTCGCCGGCCTGCACGTCTACGAAGTGGACAGCGTCCGGGCTGCGGTCCTGCTGTTCGTGAGCATCTTCAGCTTCGGGTTGGGTCAGTGCCTGCTGGTCCGCTGGACCGGTCGGCTGGCACCAGCCATCGCGGCGCATGCATCGGCTAATGCCATCAGCCTCGCGCTGAGCCTGTCGATCAACCGCTAGCCGCCCGGGATAACTCAGGCCAGGACCGCCGGCAGCCCATCCCGCCACGGCATCACCTTGGCGAAGATCGCGGCCATCACATCTAGGGCGGCCTGGTGCTGCTCGACCGGCGCCGACACGCAGTCCGACGCGACGTACATCTCGAAGTCCCGCTGGTGGCCGGAGCGCACCGTGGATTCCACGCACACCGAGGTGACCACGCCAGTGACGAGCAGCCGCTTGATGCCCAGCGCGCGCAGTTGCACCTCGAGGTCGGTGTACAGGAAGGCATCGAACCGGTTCTTGTCGATGATCACGTCACCGGCGACCGGGGCGAGATCGTCGTGGACATCAGCGTCCCAGCTGCCCCGTTCGAGCAACTCGAACCCGGCCGGCAGCATGTCGACCATCCGGTTCGGCAGGTCGAGCATGCCGGCGCGGTAGACGTGCCGGGTGTAGATGACCGGCACGCCCGCGGCGCGGGAAGCTTCGATGACCGCCGCATTCTCGGCCACCACCTTGTCGATGTTGGGCATCCCCATCCCGATGGCCGGTAGTGAGCCCTCGGGGTGCACGAAGCCGTTCTGCATATCGATGACGAGCAGCGCACTATCCATCAGGTAAGTCCTTTCCGTTGAAGGTGGATTTGCAGGGATTACCGCGATCAGGCCAGCACCTGGCTGACCAGTGGCGGCACCGCGAGATGCCAGTCCGTCTGCTGCTGGTACGCCTCGGCCGCGTTGAGGACACCGGCCTCGTCGAAGGGCCGCCCGGCAATCTGCACGCTGAGCGGCAGGCCACCGGCGGTGAAACCGGCCGGCATGGCGATCACCGGGTTGCCGGTCATGTCCCAGTAGCCGGTCTGGAACCGGTCGAACCAGTCCTTGAGACTCCACCCGAGGACGTCGTGCGAGATCGCGCCGATCGAGGCCGTCGGCGTGAGGATCAGGTCGACGTCGTCGTACACCGCCGTCAGCGCCTGGTGCACGACGCGCCGCACCCGTTGGGCCTGGACGTAATCCGCTCCGATGAAGTAGGACGACGAGGCCAGTTGGAAGGCATTGCCCCGGAAGTAGTCGCCGAGCCGGGTCTGGGCGTCGGGCATGTGATACGCCGCGGCCTCGGCGCTGCAGATCACCCAGATGGCCGCCATCGCCTCGTCGTAATAAGGCAACTCGAGCTCGACGATGGTGGCGCCGCGGGCGGCGAGCAGCGCGGCGGTGGCCTGTACGGCCGGCACGATGCCGGGATCGGCGTCCGGGTTCATCGTCCGGGCCAGAGTGTCCACGCCGACTCGGACGCCGGTCAGGTCTGCGGTCAACGCGGCCAGGTAGTCCGGCACCGGGAGGTCGACCGCACCGGCGTCGCTGGCGTCATACCCGGCCAGCACGTTCAGCATCGCGGCACAGTCTCGGGCGGAACGGGCCATCGGACCGATGTGGTCCAGGCTGTAACCGAGCGGGACGCACCCGGACTTCGGCACCCGCCCGAACGTTGCCATCAGCCCGGTGATGCCACAGAACGCGGCCGGGATCCGGATGCTGCCGCCGGTGTCGGTACCAAGGCCACCCAGGAACATTCCCGCGGCTACCCCACTACCGGTGCCGGAGCTCGAGCCACCCGGCCAGGTGTCCACATCCCAGGGATTGCGCGGGATCGGGAACGGCTTCGACGCGTCAGGCACCGCGGACGCGAACTCCATGGTGGTGGTCTTGCCGACGATGATGCCGCCGGCCTCGCGCAGCCGCGATACCACCACCGCGTCCTGACGGTTGTTCCATTCCGGATCGTGCACCAGGCTCTGCGCGGTGGTCGGACCCTCGGATGTCGTGATGATGTCCTTGATTCCGAGCGGTATTCCTTGCAACGGACCGCGATCGATGCCGGCAGCCAGTTCGGCGTCCGCCACCGCGGCGGCGGCCAGCGCCTCGTCGTTGAAGCGCAGCAGGAAGGTGCCCAGCTCGCCGTCGAACCGGTCGGCGACCTCGATCGCCTGCTGGGTGAGTGCGACGCTGGTCGTCCGACCGGCCCGCAGCGACTCGGCGGCCTCGGTGATGGTGTGGTTCTCGGTCATGGTCACGCCCCAACCGAGGTGAGAGCAGCGATCGGCGGAACTCGCAGGTGCCAGTCCGTCTGGGCCTGGAACGCGTCGGCGACCTTGAGCATGGACATCTCATCGAACGGCTTGCCCGCCACCTGCAGGGACATCGGCAGCCCGGTCGAGGTGAATCCCATCGGCAGCGCGGTGGCCGGATTTCCCGTGCAATCCCAGTACTGGGTATAGATCTGGTCGAAGCCACCCTCGCCGAGGAGCCCCATCAGGTCGTCGAAGTGCATGGCGCCGCCGGCCCCGGTCGGAGTCACGATGGCGTCCAGCCCGGCGAACGTCTCGGCCAGCGCCTTCTGCGCCACCCGCCGAGCCCGCTGGGCCTGGACGTAGTCCGCGGCCGTGACGGTGAGCGCGAATGACATCAGGCCGCGGGCACCCGGGGAGTAATCCGCCCACCGGCTTTGCAGGTCTGGATTGTGATAAGCCACCGCTTCCGAGGCCATCACGATCATGTTGGCGGCCATCATCTCCCGGTAGAACGGCAGCACAACGGGGACGACGTCGGCACCGGCTGCAGTGAGGATCGCCACGGCCGACTCGAAGGCCTCGCCCAGCCTGAGATCTTCGAACCGGCCACCGATCTCTTCGAGCCGCTGGACGCCGATCCGCATGCCGGTCAGGTCACCGGTCAGGCCGGACAGGTAGTCCGGCACCGGGAGGTCGACCGCGCAGGCGTCGCTGGCGTCGTAACCGGCCAGCACTTGCAGCATGGTGGCGCCGTCCCGGGCACTGCGGGTCAGCGGGCCGATGTGGTCCAGGCTGTAGCCGAGCGGCACGCAGCCGGACTTGGGCACCCGCCCGAACGTCGGCATCAACCCGGTCACGCCGCAGAACGCAGCCGGGATCCGGATGCTGCCGGCCGTGTCGGTACCGAGCGCACCGAGCACCATCCCGGTCGACACCGCGCTGCCCGAACCCGAGCTCGACCCGCCGGCCCAGTGATCCAGGCTCCACGGGTTGCGCGGGATCGGGAACGGCCGCCCGAAGTCGGGCATGCCGCACGCGAACTCCATCGTGGTCAACTTGCCCATGATGATGGCGCCGGCCGCACGCAGCCGCGACACGACCACGGCATCGCCCTGGCCGAAGCCCCATTCCGGGTCCAGCACCAGGCTTTGCGCCGTGCTGGTGCCTTCCTTGGTCGAGATGATGTCCTTGATTCCCAACGGGATTCCGTGCAGCGGTCCGACCTCGTCACCGGCCGCGAGCACCGCGTCGGCAGCCTCGGCCGCAGCCAGCGCCTCGTCGTTGTAGCGGACGATGAATGATCCGACCGCCTCGTCGCAGGTATCGGCCACGGCCATGGCCTGGCGGGTCAGTTCGACGCTGGTGGTTTCGCCGGCGCGCAACGCGGCCGCAGCATCGGTGATGGTCAGATAGTTGTCCACGGCTGGGCCTGCCTCAGTTCGGAGGGATGATCAGGGGCGGGCGTCGAAGATGACCGCGGGTTCCTCGTACCGCACCCCCGGCATGTCGTACAGCGACTGGATCATGGCGCGACTGCCCGCGAATCCGGCGACCATACCGGTCACCTCGTCCGCGGTCGGGCTCATCCCCGTCATCTGCAACAGCGCGCGGACGGTGGTTTCGTCGTTGATCGGTTCGGCCATGTTGAGCTCCTCGTGGTCGGGGTGCTCAGCCTGCGAGACGGTAGTTTTCGACGTCGCGCTCGCCGGGTTACGCCGCGGTTACGCCAGCTGGACGAGCCGCAGCGGTCCAGAAATCGGCGCCGGCTAGGCCTGATCCGCCGGATCGCGGGCGCGATCCGCCGATGATTCGCCGGGCTCGGACGCCATCATGGGCGGCCGGGTGGCGCGGGTCATGATGGCGATGCGGTCACCGCGCAGCCGGACGAGCGCGTAGTTGTACGGCTCGCCCGCCTCGTTGAACAAGACCTGTTCGCCGGCCATGACCGCGGATCCGGCGCTGATCGCGAGCAGGCTGGCGTCCAGTTCGTCGGCCAGCGTGGCTTCCATCAGGTACGTGGTTTCTTTCGTGGTCAGCCCGCATTCGGCGAGGTAGGCGTAGAAGTCGGTCCGGAACTTGTCGACGTCGAGGGCGGCCGCCTCGGGCATCCGCATGTAGTTCGTGGCAATCCAGCTGGGCTGCCCGCCGTAGTAGGACACGTAATCGATTCGAACCCCGCGGGACCCCGGCTCGACGTGCAGCCGCTCAGCCACCAAACCCGGCAGCTCGATCTCGCTGTGATCGAGGATGTCGGGCCGCGACCGCCCCGCGAACGGACCGCTGTCGCGTGGTGCGGTCAACCCCTGCGCCTCTTCCAGCGGCAATGAATCGAGGCTGGACAGCGCGATCGTGCCGATGCCCTGGATACGTTCGATCAAGCCCTCCGCGCGCAACACCTCGAGCGCATGCCGGACCACGGCCCGCGAGGCTCGGTTCGTCTCCATCAGGACGTCTTCGGCGGGCAGCTTCCCGGACGGGTAGCCGCCGCGGTGCAGCTCGGCGCGGAGCAGGTCACGGATCCACCGGCTGGCGTCGGCCGCCTTTCGCGGACCCCCTGGCGCATGACGGCGCGTTCCCGGTCGCATGAGTATCGATTGTGTATCCGTCGTATGTCGCGGAGCCGCGCACCGCGCTAACGGCGTGTTACGCGCGGCGGCGCAACGGCTCACCAAGATCGTGCAGGTACCCGAGCGCGGCGGCGTACGAGCCGACCAGGCTGGTCTCGGTATAAGCGATCTGTTGCTGCTCGCAATACGCCCGCACGATGGGTTGCGCTTTACGAAGATTGGGCCGCGGCATGTTCGGGAACAGGTGGTGCTCGATTTGGTAGTTCAAGCCGCCGAGCAAGACGTCGGTGAACCAGCCGCCACGTACATTGCGCGACGTCAGCACCTGACGGCGCAGGAAATCCAGCTTCCGCTCGGGCGGGATGACCGGCATGCCTTTGTGGTTGGGCGCGAACGAGCAACCCATGTAGACGCCGAAAACCGCCTGGTGCAGGACGATGAACAGGACCGCCTTGACCGGCGACAGCACCGCGAACACGCCGGCGAGGTAAGCCAGCACGTGCACGGTGAACAGCACGATTTCGGTACGCCGGTAGCGACGCGGTTTCCGCGAGAACAGCGACTGGGCACTGGCCACGTGCAGCTGGAATCCCTCGAGAGTGAGCATCGGGAAGAACAGCCAGGCCTGATGTTTGAAGATCAACTGTTGTACGCGACCGGTGCTGTCGGTCACGTGCGCCTGGGTAAAGGCCAGCACACTCTCGCCGATGTCCGGGTCGTGGCCCTCGTGATTCGGATGTGAGTGATGCCGGTTGTGCTTGTCGAGCCACCAGCCGTAGCTCAGACCGACCAGCAGGTCGCCGACCAGGATGCCGAGCAGATCGTTGCCGCGTTTGGTGCGGCCGATCTGCTGGTGGCCCCCGTCGTGACCGAGGAAGGCGACCTGGGTGCAGGTGATGCCGACGGCGACCGCGACGATGAGCTGGTACCAGGAGTTGCCGATCAGCGCGAAAGCCGTCCAGGCCAGCCCGAAGGCCAGCAGCGTGCAGCCGATGCGCACCGCGTAGTTGCCGCGTCGGCGATCAAGCAGGTGTTCGTCACGGATGCGGCGCTGCAGCGCGGCGAATTCGCTACCGCGCGCGGTTATCGGCGGTTCCTCGAGGTCGACCGAGCGCGTCATGATCGGCACGCCGAGCGGCAGCCCGGGAACCACGGGGAGGTGAGCAATGCAATCGCCCTGACTGCGCCGGGCCGACGAGGGCAACCAACGCGTGTGCAACGGCCCGGCGCCGGCAATACAGGACCGGCGCGCGACGAGAACCGAACGCTGTCAGGCTACGGCACTCTTCTGCGGTACCACCTGGATACCGGCGAAGGAACATCTGCGAAGCGGGCGATCCGACGGCAGACTCGAATGGTGAACCGACCTGTCCCGAACGATCCCGCACTTGCCTCCGAACCGCCGCAGTTCGTTTACTCGAACCTGAGTGGGCGACCGACCGGCCCGTTCGTCCGGCTGGCCTCCCGGGTGGCCACCGGCGTTCGTGACGTCCAAGCCCAGGTGGCGCCTTATGCGGAATCGTGGCGCCTGGCCAACCTGGAGGCGCTCGCCGGGGCCGCAAGTGGAGATCCGCTGTGGATCGCCTTAGGCGACTCGATGACCCAGGGCGTCGGCGCCTCGGCCTACAACCGGGGCTGGGTTGGACAGCTTGCCGATCGGTTGGCCGCGGACGGACGACCGCACCGGGTGATCAATCTGGCCGTGTCCGGGGCCCGCACCCTCGACGTACTGCAAGGGCAGCTGCCGGCGCTGCGGGCCTTGGCCGCGAGCGGTCAGGCGGCCGCCCTGGTGACGCTGCTGGTCGGGTCGAACGACCTGATGCGCAGGCGCTATCGGGACGAATTGGCTGGCAGCTTCGGACGGCTACTCACCGCGTTGCCCTACGGAACCGTGGTCGCCAGCCTGCCCAATCCGCGGGCGGCGGCGATCGCGGTGAACCGGCAGATCGCTGACGCTGTTTCCGAGCGCGCGATCCGGATCGCCGACATGGGCCGTTCCGGGCCTAGCGCGTGGAAAGGCAAGTTGGCCGCCGATCATTTTCACCCCAACGATGTCGGCTACGCCGAGCTGGCCGAGGCCTTCTACGGCGCGCTGGCGAGCGCCGCGGACTGACCGCGACAGGAATCGGTCAGTTCCACCGCTGAGCCGCCGTCAACAGGTGTGCGTGCACCTTGGCGATGTTCGGGAAGGTCAGGTTGCCCGAGCGCACCGCCAAGAAGATCGTGTTCAGGGGCGGGATGGTCGGCTCCAACAACTGCCGGACGACGCCGGACGACAGCCCCGCCTCGATGAGGTACAGCGGCAGGACGGAGAAACCCGCCCCGGCCGAGACCGCGGCCAGCAATCCCCGCAGATCAGGGATCACGGCGTCGGCGGCACGATCGGGCTCGCGCTCGAACACGCCCTGCCAGTACCGGCGGATCATCGGCAGGGTTTCGGCGTAGGCCAGCATGGGAATCTGGTCGAGGGCGCGCGGGCCGACCCGGAGCAGCAATTCGGCCGGGACCGCCGCTGCTATCCGCGGGCCGGCGACCAAGGCGAATTCCTCGTCCGCGAGCGGGGTCGCGGTAATTCCGCCGACCCGCGGTCTAATGGTTGACACCACCAGATCGAGGCGGCTGGAGGACAGACACCGCAGCAGGTCGTCGGCCAGACCGAACGACACTCGGATCCGCAGGCCACTCAGAATAAGGTCCGCCAGGTCCGGCAACACGCGGGTCGCGAGCAACTCGGGCGGACCACCGAGGTAGATGGTCTGATCGGCGGTATTGCGGTCGAAATTGTGCCGGACGACGCCGGTCAACGTGTCGATACTGGCCGAAACCTGCCGTTCCAACTCGTCCGCGGCGGCCGTGGGTGTGACCCCCGACCGCGTCCGTTCAAACAACGTCTTACCGCGGGCGCGTTCGAGGCGGCTGATCTGGTGAGTGACCGCCGGCTGCGTGAGACCGAGGGTGTCCGCCGCCTTGGTGAACGAACCGGTTCGATAGACGGCGACGAAGGTTTGCAGCCAGCCGAGTTGCATGCGAACCCCTCACCGCTGGGTGCCCGCCGCGGATTAACTGCCGCGGCGACCGACGCCTGCATGAGGGACGAATGATATCGGTAAACCTGATTCCTCCAGCTTTGTCTGGGCCTACGTGCCTAATGAACCGCAACGCTGCGGCGCCCGATCTGCCCCGGCGGCTCGTCCGATACTTCGCTCACCGCTACTCGTTTCAGGACACCGCGGGTTTGGTGCGATGAGCAAGCAGCACGGCCAGCACGGCCAGCGCCGCCGCGCTGGCCAACACGATCCCGACCGGCCGGGTGCCGGAGAGCGTGCCCAACACGGCCACGCCGAGCGCCGATCCCGCTTGCCGTCCGGCGTTCAACGCACCCTGGCCGGTGCCGGCCAGCTGGGCTGGCGCGGCATTGGCCATGTCCGCGGTCGCAGCCGGAATGGCGAGTGTGCAGCCTATCGTCAGCGCGAGTTCGGCCACGATCACCCAGCCGAGCGAACCATCACCGCGGACCAACAGCAGCAACAGGCCGGCGACGACGTCGGCCGACAGGCCAACCAGGATGACGGGCCGTGCACCGAGTCGGCCGACGATCCGGCCCGCGTACAGCGGCAGGACGCACATCGGCAGGGTCATCGGCAGGAACATCAAGCCGGTCTGGAACGGGGACAGGCCGTGGACGTCCTGCAGCCACAGCGTCAGGTAATAGAGGACGCCGTAGAACACCAGGGTCGCGACAGCCGCGGCCACTAGGTCGGCTCGAACCCGCCCGAGGGCCAGCAACGCCGGGGGCAGCACCGGCACCTCGGCCGAACGCTCGATGAAGAACAGCGCCGTCAGGCTCACGATCGCGATCGCCAGGGCCAGCAACGGGATCGGCCGGTTCCAGCCCGAGGCGCCGCCGTCGATCAGCCCGAAGGTCAGCGTTCCGAGACCGACGACGGAGGCAATCAGTCCGGGGACATCCACTCGGGTGCCACTCGCGCCGCGATGATCACTGAGCCGCTTGGCCGCGACGAGCGCGATGAGGGCAATCGGCGGATTTATCAAGAAGACCAGCCGCCAGCCGCCCGCGGCGACGAGAAGCCCACCGAGCAACGGTCCAGCCGCCAGGCCGGCGCTGCTGACCGCGGCCCAGGCACCGATCGCGCGCGAGCGCTCGCGGGGATCGGCGTACAGCTTGATCAGCAGGGCGATCGAGGCCGGTACCAGGCCCGCGGCCGCGATGCCCAGCAGCGCCCGTCCGGCAATCAGCGTGGCTGTCCCCGGCGCGATCGCACACAGCAGTGACAGGGCGGCGAACGCGGCCAGCGCCCAGCGGTAGATGCGGCGTGGGCCGACCCGGTCGGCGACCGAACCGGCCGCGAGCAGCAGGCCGGCGAACACGACCGTGTACGCATCTACGGTCCAGGGCAGCGCATTCGCGGCGGAGCCGAGATCTCGCCGGACGTCGGGCAGCGCGACGTTGAGCACCGATGCGTCGAGCAGCACGAGGAAATTGCCGGCCGCAATGCCGAAGAAGCTGAGCCGACGGTTTCGGCGCTCGCCCGGCACGGCGGGATTCGACGAGGGATTCGGATACGGGGTCGGGGTCGGCGCCGCGGCCGGAGCCGTGACCGCCTTGGGTGTGCTCGGTGCATTGGACATGGCTCGACGATTCCCGCCCGGGATCGAATCGGCCAGACCGTCTCTTCGATACCCCTATCGGACATTTCGATGGCATGATGGATAGATGGATGCACGCCGCCTGCGGGCCTTTGTCGCGGTAGCCGAAGGGCTTTCGATCTCGCTTGCCGCACAGCGGTTGGGCTATGCGCAGTCCAGCTTGAGTGCCCAGCTGCGCGCGTTGGAAGCCGAGCTCGGCTCGCAGTTGTTCCTGCGTACCAGCACCGGCGTGGAGCTCACGGTCGTCGGTCGAGCGGTGCTGCCCTACGCCCGACGGTCCCTCGATCTGGACGCCGAGATCCATCAGATCGCCAGCGGCGCCCGTCCCGTGACCCGAATCGGTGCGTTGCCGACGCTGGTGGATCACTGGTTGCCGGAGTTGCTGGTGGCGCTGGCCCATGACGAGCAGGCCCGGTCCCGGCAGCTGGATGATTTCGGCGAAGCTCCGGCGAAGATGTCCGAGATCTCGGTCGTGACGGGGTCCCGGGCGCAGCTGACTACGCAGTTGGCCGGCGCCCAACTCGACCTCGTCTTCGTGTTCGACAACGGTGTGCCGACCACTGGCCAGCACCTTGTGGTCGCGCAGGACGAGGTGGTCGTGGTGTCCGGTCCGCACCATGCTTTGGCGGAGCGGGATTCGGTCGGCCTGACCGAGCTGCTCGACTGGGAGTTCCTGGTCGCCGAGGCCGGCTGTACCAGTCAGATGCTGGTCGATCGGCTTGGGCGCGACATCGGATTGCTGTCTCCCACCGCCATGGTCACCGGTTCCATGGCCGCACTGCGCCATATCGCCAGTAACGGGCGGGGACTAGCTCTGCTACCGCGGTTGAGCGTCGAGGACGATCTGCGCTCCGGTGCCCTGGTCGAGCTAGCAATCCGCGAGCCGCTGCCATCCATCGGCATCGAAGCCCGGTGGGCCGAAGACCTCGGGGCGAGCGCGGGCACCGTTCGCGTACTGCTCGAGTTCGCGCGCCGCGCCGCGCCCGGTCTGGCCCAGACCGCCTGACCGATCAGGCTGGCTGACCGATCAGGCCGGCCCAGACCGATCAGGCCGGCCCAGACCGGCTCAGACCCGCTCAGACCGGCTCAGACCGGCTCAGACCGGCTCAGACCGCCTGACCGATCGGCCGAATTACGACCGTGTTGATGTCAACGCCGAGGGGTTGATCGAGCGCCCAGCTGACCGACGCAGCCACGTCGTGGTCCGACAGAGCTGGGCCGGCGGGCATGGTGTTCGCCCCATCCCGCTGCCAGAACGGGGTCGCCACCCGTCCCGGCGCCACCAGCGTCACCCCGATGCCGTCACCCGTGACGAGTAGTCGGGTGTTTTCGGCCAGACCGGTCACGGCCCATTTAGTCACGGAATACACGTTGCCGGCCGAGTTCTTCAGCCCGGCCACGCTGCCGATCAACACGATTCGGCCCCGAGTGGCTCGCAATGCGGGCAACGCCGCCTGGATCAGCACCATCGGACCCAGCACGTTCGTGAGCAGCATGTCTTGCCAGCGATCAGGATCGCCGTCCAGCAACGAGTCGTGCGTGGAAAAGCCCGCGTTGGCCACCACGTTGTCCAAGCGGCCATAACTCCGCTGAGCGAGATCGATCGCCGTCGCGACCGCAAGCGGATCGCAGGCATCGCCGGGCGCGGCCAGGATCACCAGGTCGTCGCGATCGTGCTGCAGCTCGGCCACCACTCGATCGAGTTTCGCCTTGTCACGTCCGGTCACGACGATCCGGTGTCCACGCTGAATCAGCTCGGCCGCGGTGGCGGCCCCGATACCGCTACTGCCGCCGGTGATCACGGTAACCGGCGAACCCGGAGTGGCCGACGGGGTCGTTGGGGATCGCGTCATCAGGCCAGTCCTCGGGCGGCTAGATTGAAGAAGCGCGGACCGTAAAAGACGGGCCGGTCGAGGTCGGTGTACTGAGCCAACAGCTCGTATTCCTCGGGATAAAGTGCATCCAGCCGCCGCACGATCGGCGCGGGGACGGGCAGCCGCATCACGTTGAAGCAGCTGATAACGCGAAGCTCGTTCATCTGCTCGACCGCTCGTCCGAAACTCGGCCAGGACTGCTCCAGTGGCCCGTTCCACATATCGTCCATGCTGCGCATCATCGCGGTGTAGGCCCCGTCGAAAGCCAGCAATTCGGTGCGTACCGCGGCGGCGTCGGGATCGTGGGCCAGCACCGCGGCATAGCCGTCCGATGGCACCGCCAGCGTGTTGATCACTACCGGCCAGCCGATCTCTTCACCCTGGAAGAAGAGCGTTTCCGTCGACGCGGACAGTTCCGGCGGCGGATCGGGCTGCTGGTAGCGGCGGCCATAAACGAGTTCCGCGAAGCGGGCGTAGTGCGAACCCTCGTTCTCGAACGCCTTGCCGGCCCCGATGGTCTGATCACTCTCGCCCTCACCCTGACTCGTGATGACGTCGATTGCCTCGAGGAACTGCTCGATCGGATCCCCCACATAGCCGCGATCGATGGTCTTGAAGCCGATGTTGCCACCGACCTGATGTGCTGTTCCCCCCGTTAGCAGAGCCCGCCGTACATCGTGGCGGTGGTCGATGATGGCCGCTCGCAAGGCTTCGTACAGCTCGCCGACCGTGGCGTAGGCCTGCCGCCGGGATTGCTCGTCGAGCAGCCAGGCGGGCGACTCGATCCGCAGGAAGTTGCGCAGCTGGCGCTCCGACAGCTGCGCAACCACCGAGTGCAGGTCTTTGGCCACGCCGCCGGGCAACCCATAGCAGGGGTAACGCGGTTCCAGGTCGACGATGCGGGGTGTGCCACCGAGGGCCGCGAGCATGTTTGCCGCCGCGGCCATATGGGCCATCTCTTCCATCAACACGCTACGAATGGCGTTGTAGGTCGGGTAGTTCTGCACCTCGAGCGAGAACATCGCCGCCGAATAGATCGGCATCGTCGAGTGTTCGAGGGCGATCGCGGTCTGCAGCACGCCCCTGATCCACATCAGGTCACGTAATGCCGGCGGAGTGCTCAGCGCGCTGGCGGCCGTGCTCATGCGCCGATGCCTGCCGCCAGGACGCCGGTGCGCACCCAGTTTTCGATGCCTGCCTGCGCGTCGGCGCCCACATATTCGATGCGTGCTCCGCCCAGGTCCGGAGCGGTGATCGCCGCGAACGGTACCGATGATTCATCCATCCGGAACAGGGCATCTACGCCGACGCCCTGCTTCGCGAGCAGTTCGAGCCGGCCCGCCATATCCGGTTCCCAGACCCCGTAGTAAAGGATCTGGCCGGCATTGTCCGCGGACACGATGCCCTCACCGCGGGCTTGGATCAGCTCGTAGTACGGCGGCTCGGTACGGGACATGACCGCGGTCAGCTCGAAGGGGTGCGGATCGGGATCCTCCAGCCGCGGTATGACGAAAACGCCGGGGTCGGTGAACTCGATACCCAGCACCTCCGAGTATCGCGCGACCGCCTTGTCCAGATCGGTCACGACGATGCCGACGTGGAAGAAGGATGGCGGCTCGATCCGTTCGAAGACGTCGGAGAATGTTTGCACGTCCGGGTAGGACGTCAGGCACGTCAGCAGCTGCGGAATGAATGCGGCCAGGTACGGGGTGGCACGATGCGCCGCCAACGCTTGCACATCCCGGTAGACCTCGACCACCAGCCGCTTTGACGGATCCGAATCCGAGCGAACATAGTCGAAGCGAAGACAGCCGGGCTCGTGGGCCCGGACGTCGTTGGCCAGATCTGCCATCAGGATGTCCAGCTCACGTTCCCGCCCGGGTTTCACCTGCTGTGTCGCGGTGATCGTGATCATGCCAGCACCGGCTTGGCCGGAAGCAGCATCGCCTCGAAGTAGTCCTGGAAGGTCGTTTCGAGGTCGGCGTGCTGGAAGAACTCAGGGCCGGTCAGCTCGAAGATCGCCTCGCCGAGGCCACCCAAGGTGTCGAACATCATCGACACCACCGTCGCGACTTCCCTTCCGAAATAGTGAGAAATCAGGGCGACCGCCGCGCCGTGCACGCCGTAGGAGCCGGTGGCCGTCCACAATCGCGAGTCGGGATTGCCCAGCCACATCCGGCGCGGGTCGGGGACGTTCACCCCCTCCGCGCGCAATCCCCGGGCCACCGCCGCCACGCAGGTCACCGGGGTGTCACCGAGAATCCCGGCTCGGGCCAGAACCCCTATGCCGGAACAGTTACTGGCGATGATCTTGCCCTCATCATGATGGCGGCGGATCCTCGCCAGCACCTTCTCGTCCAGCGACAGCTTTCCCGACCCGACGCCACCCGGCACGTAGAGCAGATCGAACAGGTCCTCGTCGGCGAAGACTGCGTCCGGAATGACCTGGGTGCCCATTTGCATGCTGACCACGCCCGGTTCGGCGCCCAGTAACTTCACCGTCAACGTCGTGGGTGGTACCTCGCGCTGCCAGGGCGCTATCTGTCCTGACGTGACCAACGCGGCACCGCGGAAGATCTCCAACGGCGTGATCAGGTCCTGCTCACTGACCTGCTCGTAGCCCAGGACACCGATCGTCTCGATGGCTGCCATCGATTAGCCCGCCAGCGCGGCGACGGCGAGGGTCGCTACCTCGGTGGCCGAGGCCGGATTCTGGCCCGTCACCAGACGACCGTCGGCCACGGCATAGGTGGAGAAGTTCGGACCCTTGGTGTGTTTGGCGCCCCGTGCCAACAACTGAGTCTCCAGAAGGAACGGCACTACGTCGGTCAGACCCACCGCGGCTTCCTCTTCGTTGGTGAAGCTCGAGATGTTCTTGCCCTCGACCAGGTAACGGCCATCGTTCAGCCGTACGTTGACCAGCCCGGCCGGCCCGTGGCAGACCGCCGCCACCACGCCACCCTGTTCGTAGATGTCAGCGGCGAGTTGGGCGAGCTCCTTTGCTTCCGGGAAGTCCCACATGGTGCCGTGCCCACCGGCGAGGAACAGCACGTCGTAGTCGGCCGGGTCCAACTCGTCCGCGGTCGGTGTCTGATCGAGGTGTCCGGCCACGGTGGGATCAGCCAGGAAGCCGGCCACCACGTCGTCGTCCGGCTTCACGCCGTCCTGCGGCGGGGCGCCACCGGAGACCGAGACGAAAGCGATGTCGTAACCGGCGGCAGCGAACACCGCGGCGGGGTGCGCGACCTCGGGTACGTAGAAGCCGGTGGAACGGCCGGTGTCGCCTAACGTGCTGTGGCTGGTCAATGCGAACAGAACTGTCTTGCTCATCGAGTTTTCTCCTTGGTAGTAAGCCAAAAATGGTTTCTAACAGCGGCCCGGTGTTAGGCCGCGATCACGTCCAGACAGTGCAGGTCCAGCGGGTTTACCCCGAATCGGCTGGCCAACTCGGCATGTTCGGCCGTGTGATAGCCCCAGCGTGCCCACCACGTCGCCGCGCCGGTCGCCGCCACTCCGCGGACGTTCGGCACGTTGTCGTCGACAAAGGTGACCTGCTCGATAGCCATCCCGAGGCGCGCCGCCAGCTCGAGCACGGCGCCACCCTTGTCTCGGCATTCGCCCAGCACTTCGGTCACGCAGTCCAGCAATTCGTGACGGTCCAAAACGCCGCGGACGGACGCCTCGTCCTTGGCGGTCACCACGACCAGACGGCCACGGTGACGGGCCAGCAAATCAGCGATGCCGGGGTAGAGCGTGTGCAGATCAAGCCAGACATCCGGTTCGGTCGTCCGCCAGAATTCACGGAGCGCGGTTGCCGCCGCACCGAAGTGCTCCCGTTCGAAGGACGGCGTAGCCGCCAGCAGGGCATCGAAGCCGGCCTGGTCGACCACGCTGAACGCGGCGGGATGCAGCGCGACCACGAACTGGTCCAACGTTCGGGCGTAGCACCGCACCTGACGGAAGATGTCCAGGAACTCAACCGGAATCCGTGGGATGAGGTTCGCCAATCCGACTGCGGCCGACATGGCATCCGGGTCCGCCGCGAACCAAGTGACCGCGGCACATTCGACCAACGCGTCGCAGATCACCCCATCGAAGTCGAGCACGAGCAACGGGACGCCTGGCGTTGCGCTCAACGCGGGGTGGCGGTGACGAGGGCGCCGCTGCGCTCGAGCACCGTGTCGAATACGGCCTTCATGAAGGTGCCGACGTAGGCGTAGTACGAACACGTAATGATGTGCTCGTCGACGATCACGTCGCTGTCGACGACGTCGGCACCGGCGTTGATCACGTCGTCCCGGAGTCCGATGTAGGCGCAGGCTCGCCGGCCGCGCAACACCCCGGCGCTGATCATGATCCACGGACCGTGGCAGAGCCCGGCGATCACCTTGCCGCGCTCATCCATCGAACGCAGGAAGTCGAGCACCCGGGCGTCTTGACGCACCCGGTCGGGCGCCTCGTGGCCGCCCGTCAAGATGACCGCGTCGTACCGGTCAGGGTCGAGTTGGTGGAATGAAATCAACGGCTTGGCGGTCTTGTCCATGGGCAGTGGAACGCCGTACTTGCCCACCACACCCTGTGCATCCCGGGTGGCAACGTCGACGTCCCACCCTTGTTCCAGCAAACGGTAGTAGCTATAGACGACATCGTGATCCTGAAAGCCTGGACCGGTGATGATGACGGCGCTGAAAGTCATGCGATGCTCCTGGTTGATTGATCGGATCGAGCACTGAGGGACAGGTAATAGCGGTCCACTTCCGGACGTTCCTGCAGTCGCCCGGCGTCGAGGATGGCGATCTCGTTGTGGATCAGGTCGCCGATGCCGAGCGGAATATGGAAGATGTCGGTCGGACGACGGCGGTAGAAGATGTCCATTCCCGCGCGTACCTCGAATCGGTAGGCACCGTCAGGCGATGCGGCACACAAATGCGAGTTCGGTATGAACGGAACGGTGTGATCAAGCCGGTTCGGTTCGACCTGCGTGGGCGTCTCATAGCCCATGCCGGCGCGCTCGTAACCGTCGCGAAGGCGCATCAGGTCGAACTTGTTGCGGGGCGTCTCGACCTCGATGAGTTCGAGATCGTCCGGCCCGTCGTTACGCGTGCCGTGGAAGGCACCCCGCCCGATACGGACGACGGCCCCCGCCTCCAGCGAATACTCGGTGGTCAATCCGGTGGTCTTGCCCCGGCCGGACAGGCAGAGCAGGTACGTGACTTTGCGGGCGTGGGCATGTACCGACGTGCTGTGGCCGGCGTGCAGTTTGAGGTGCCAGACGTCCAGAAAGTCATCGGCGTAGGCCCGGTATTCTTCGCCCCACGGCTTGACGACGACGTCGTGCAGGTGCCCATCAGCGTCGAACTGCTCGTTACCGAACCGCACGCCTTGGCGGACCAACCCGCTCAGCGCTGCGACGTCCGCCGGACCGGCGTCCAGCCGAGCGCGATGGGACCGGACAGCTGCCGGTTTTAGTGTCTCCTGGGTCATGGTGTCCCCGTTCCACTCGAAGCAGTGTGTGAGGTATAGGCCACACAGGCGTTTCGCGTAGCTCCGGCCTGTACGAGTAGATCTAATCTGACTTGGGCACCCCCGACAAATACGCTTACTTCGTGCGGATCCAGAAAAATCTATGGCGCTTTACAGGTATCAAAATGGGACTTTGGTCATCGTGATCGCAGGCCCGCGCAAGGACGCCGAGCGACGGTGGCGACGAAAGCACGTCCGCGGTGTTAAATTCGAAGCAACGGTTCAACAAGTCAGCCGCTTCGGACATGAGCGGGGACGGCACGATGGCCGGCGACACGATTTACGTGAGCGAACACCTTAATGATTTGTACGGCGCCAGCGAGGATCCCTGGCACATGCGCAGCGGGTGGTACGCCGAGCGCATGCGGGATCTCATCCTGGCCGCGCTACCGAATGCGCGTTACGGGCAGGCCTTTCACCCCGGCTGCGGGATCGGCAACGTGACGGCTGAACTCGCCCGGCGCAGCGATCACGTGCTGGCCGCCGACTTCTCGCGTGACGCCGTCACGGCAACCCGTGAGCGGGTCGGTCATCTGTCCAACGTCGAGGTACAACGCTTGGAACTCCCGCGCGAATGGCCGCTGGACCAGCAGTTCGACCTCATTCTGCTTCACGAGATCGGTGCGTTGTTCGATCCGTCGTCCTGGGCGGATCTGGCCACCGACGTCCGTAGCTCGCTGTCCGACGACGCCACCGTAATCGCCAGCCATTGGCGGCACCCGTTCCTGGAACGCAAGCTCGAATCCGAGACACTGCACGGTTTGCTGGACAGCATCCTGGGCCTGCCGCGGCAGACCCAGCTCACCGACACCGACTTTTCGCTCACGGTATGGACGACCCGCAGCCGCGCCTCGACCTACTTCGATTCCACGGGATGACCGCCACAACCGGGGTCCCTGCCGCAACTCCCGCTAGTGCCATCGGACAGACTCTCGGGATGCAACTATGGCCAGGCAAGCCCTATCCCCTCGGCGCAACCTACGACGGATCAGGCACGAACTTCACGCTGTTCAGCGAGGTGGCCGAGCGCATCGAGCTATGCCTATTCGACGCCGAGGGCACCGAGACCCGGGTCGACCTTCCCGAAGTCGATGGCTTCGTGTGGCACGCGTTCCTGCCGGGCATCGAACCGGGTCAGCGCTACGGGTACCGGGTCTACGGTCCGTACGACCCGTCCGAAGGTCATCGCTGCAATCCCAATAAATTGCTGCTGGATCCCTACGCAAAGGCGATCGACGGCAAGTTTGACTGGGACCAGTCGCTGTTTAGTTACAACTTCGGCGATCCGGACAGCCGCAATGACGAGGACTCGGCCGCCCACATGCCGAAATCCGTCGTCATCAACCCCTTCTTCGACTGGGGTGTCGATCGACCACCGAAGCGTGAGTACGCCGACACCGTCATCTACGAGGCGCACGTCAAGGGCCTCACCCACCCGCATCCCGGAATCCCCGCTGAAATAAGGGGAACATACTCGGCGATCGCGCATCCGGTGATAATCGAGCATCTGACGTCGCTGGGCGTGAACGCGATCGAATTGATGCCCGTGCACCATTTCGCCAACGACTCGACGTTGATCGACAAGGGCCTGACGAACTACTGGGGCTACAACACCATCGGCTTCTTCGCTCCGGACCCGAAGTACACCGCGAGCAACACGCCGGGCGGACAGGTCCAGGAGTTCAAGGCAATGGTGCGAGCGCTGCACGAGGCCGACATCGAGGTGATCCTCGACGTGGTTTACAACCACACCGCTGAGGGCAACCACCTGGGGCCAACCCTGAGCATGCGCGGTATCGACAACAGCGCGTACTACCGCACGGTCGAGGACGATCAGCGCTACTACATGGATTACACCGGTACGGGAAACAGCCTCAACGTGCGGCATCCGCACTCCCTGCAGCTGATCATGGATTCGCTGCGCTACTGGGTGACCGAGATGCACGTGGACGGCTTCCGGTTCGACCTGGCGGCTACCCTGGCCCGTGAGTTCTACGACGTGGACCGCCTGTCCAGCTTCTTCGAACTCGTGCAGCAGGATCCGACGGTCAGTCAGGTCAAGCTGATCGCCGAGCCCTGGGACGTTGGTCCCGGCGGCTATCAGGTCGGCAACTTCCCGCCGCAATGGACGGAGTGGAACGGCAAATACCGCGACACCGTAAGGGATTTCTGGCGCGGCGAACCAGCCACCCTGGGCGAATTCGCGTCCCGGCTGACGGGGTCGGCCGACTTGTACGAACACAGTGCCCGGCGCCCGGTCGCGTCCATCAACTTCGTCACCGCGCACGACGGTTTCACGTTGCGCGACCTGGTCTCCTACAACGAAAAGCACAACGAGGACAACGGCGAGAACAACCAGGACGGTGAGAGCCACAACCGATCGTGGAACTGCGGCGTCGAAGGCCCGACTCGCAAGAAAGCGATCAACGAACTACGAAGCCGCCAACAGCGCAACTTCCTGGCCACGTTGTTGCTATCGCAGGGCGTTCCGATGATCAGTCACGGGGACGAACTCGGTCGCACGCAGCGGGGCAACAACAACGGCTTCTGTCAGGACAACGACATCACCTGGGTGAACTGGGCTCAGGTCGACACCGATCTGATCGCCTTTACCCAGTCCGTAGCTCGGTTGCGCGCGGAGCATCCGATCTTCCGTCGTCGCCGCTTCTTCGACGGGTCACCGGTGCGCCGGCGTGGTTCCACCGGCGTGCCGGACATCGACTGGCTCAACCCGGACGCGTCGGAAATGACCGATGAGGACTGGGGTTCCGGGTTCGGACGGTCCATCGCGGTCTTCCTCAACGGCCAGGGAATCTCGGAGCGCAACACTCGCGGCGAGCGGGTGGTCGACAAATCGTTCCTGCTGATCTTCAACGCACACGACGACGACATCGAGTTCACGCTGCCCGGCAAGGACTACGGCCGGGCCTGGGTGCCGCAGATCGACACCCGTTTCGCGTTGCTGTCAGACGTGGAGCCGGTGCCAGCCGCTGGGGTGATCACGGTCGGCGGACGATCGATGGCGGTGCTACGGGGCGACGACTGATGCAGCCCCCCAGCTCGACCTACCGCTTGCAGATCACGGCGGACTTTCCCCTTATCTCAGCGGCAGAACTGGTCGACTATCTGGTGGCGCTGGGCGTGGGCGCGGTGTACGTCTCACCGTTGTTGCGGGCGACGGCCGGCTCGAACCATGGTTATGACGTGGTCGACCACACCGAGGTAGACCCCGACCGCGGCGGACCGGTCGGCTTGGCCGCACTCGCTCAGGCATGCCGGCAGGCAAATCTCGGGCTGGTGGTCGACATCGTCCCCAACCACATGGGCGTCGAGGACGCGGCGCAGAACCGACAGTGGTGGGAGCTGCTTCGCGACGGTCCGCAGTCGCCGGCAGCCCGGTGGTTCGATGTCGATTGGGCCGCCGGCGGCGGCAAGATCCTGCTGCCGGTGCTCGGTTCGGACGACGATGCCGACACCGCGTTACGGGTGGCCGAGGGCGAACTGCACTACTACGAGCATCGCTTCCCGCTCGCGGCCGGCACCGAGCACGGCACCGCCACCCAGGTGCACGCCCGCCAGCACTATCGCCTGGTCGGTTACCGGCATGCCGACACCGATCAGAACTACCGGCGGTTCTTTGCGGTGACCACGCTGGCCGGCATCAGGGTCGAGGATCCTGCCGTGTTCGACCGCAGCCACGCCGAAATCCTGCGCTGGGTGCACGAATTGGGCGTGACCGGCATTCGGATCGATCACCCGGACGGGCTGAGCGCGCCGGGCGACTACCTGCGCGCGCTGGCGATGGCCGCCCCGAACACCTGGATCACGGTCGAGAAGATCACCGAGCCGGGCGAGGAATTGCCGCCGGATTGGCCGGTCGCGGGAATGACCGGCTACGACGCCCTGGCCGAGGTCAACAACGTGTTGATCGACCCGGGTGCTGAAAAGGGCATGACGCAGCTGTACGCGGAACTGACTGGGGATGAGCGGAATTTCACCGAGCACGTAGCGGACGGCAAACGCCTGGTCGCCACCACGATCCTGCAGGCCGAGCTGCGCCGACTGGCCCGGCTAGCCCCGGATGTCTCGGACGCGACGGCGGCGTTGACGGAACTCGCGGTGGCCTTCGACGTCTACCGCAGCTACCTACCCCGCGGCCGCGAGCATCTCACCGAGGCCGTGGCGCTGGCCAGCGAACGCCGACCGGACTTGACGGCGGCCATCAATCAACTGGTCCCCCGGCTGGGCGATCCGGCTGACGAGTTGGCAAGCCGGTTCCAGCAGGCCACCGGCGCGATCATGGCCAAGGGGGTAGAGGACACCGCGTACTACCGCTACAACCGGCTCATCAGCCTGAACGAAGTCGGCGGTTTCCCCGGCATCTTCGGCTCGGGCTTGAGCGACTTCCATGAAGCGCAGTTACGCCGCATCGAGTCGGCGCCTCGGGGAATGACCACGTTATCCACCCACGACACCAAGCGGGGCGAGGACATCAGGGCGCGGATCGCCGTGCTGGCCGAGATTCCGGACGAGTGGTACCTGGTCGTGTCCGAACTACTCGAGCAGGACGGCATCCCGAACCGTGCCTTCGGCTACCTGCTGTGGCAGACCTTCGCCGCGACCGGTCTGGTCGAGCGCGATCGACTGCACGCCTACGCCGAGAAGGCAATGCGGGAGGCCGCCGACGGAACCGGCTGGACCGACCCGGACGAGGCTTTCGAGGCGACCGTCCACGCTGCCGTCGACGCGGCGTATGACGATCACCGGACCCGGGCGCTGGTCAACGGCATCCACCGTCGTCTCATGCCGTACGGGGAATCGAATTCGCTCGCGGCCAAGCTCGTCCAGCTGACCATGCCGGGCGTGCCGGACGTGTACCAGGGCAGCGAGCTCTGGGAGGACTCCCTGGTCGACCCGGACAACCGGCGCCTGGTGGACTTCGGGCGCCGGCGGGCACTGCTGGCCGAGCTCGCCGCCGGATCCGAGCTGGAACGCACGGGTGAGGCCGCCAAGCTGTGGCTGGTCAGGCAGGCCTTGTGGGCGCGCCGTTATCGGGGCGAGCTGTTTGCCGGCTACACCCCGTTGCTGGCGGAGGGCCCGGGCCAGAATTACGCCATCGCCTTCGATCGGGGCGGCGCGATCACGCTGGCCACCCGGCTGCCGGTGCGCCTCGAGTCCATTGGCGGCTGGCAGGACACGACGATCGAGCTACCCACCGGCGAGTACCGGGACACCCTGACCGGTCGCCTCGTCACCGGCCAGGTGAGACTGGCCGACGTCCTCGCAGACCTGCCGGTCGCGCTACTGCTGCGAGAGGCAGCTTCATGACCGAATTGACCGTGTGGGCACCGGCCGCACACCGGGTGCGGGTACGCCTGGAGCCGCCGTCCGCCGACCAGCTCCCGGCCACGACGGTCGAGTTGCAGCGCGCGGCGGACGGTTGGTGGCGGCTGCCGGGCGACCCGCCGCCCGCCGGCACGCGTTACGGCTTCCTGCTGGACGACGACGAGACCCTGCTGAGCGACCCCCGCAGCCGCCGGCAGCCCGATGGTGTGCACGGGCTCAGCCAGATCTATGTCGACGACTACGGGTGGCAGGACCAGCAGTGGCCGGGCCGTGATCTGCTCGGCGCCGTCATCTACGAACTGCACGTCGGCACCTTCACCCCCGAAGGCACGTTCGACGCGATCATCGAGCATCCCCAGTACCTGGACCATCTGGTCGAGCTAGGCGTCACGCACGTCGAGCTGCTGCCGGTGAACGACTTCAACGGTGAGTGGAACTGGGGTTACGACGGCGTGCTGTGGTACGCCGTGCACGAGGCCTACGGGGGTCCGGACGGCCTGAAGCAACTGGTCGATGCCTGCCACGCGCGAGGCATCGCCGTCCTGCTGGACGCCGTCTACAACCACCTCGGGCCGAGCGGCAATTACCTGCCCCGTTACGGTCCGTACCTGAAGTCGGGACGCAACACCTGGGGCGATCTGCTCAACCTGGATGGCGACCAGTCCGGTCCGGTCCGGGACTACATCATCGACAACGCGCTGATGTGGCTGGGCGAATTCCATCTGGACGGGCTGCGCCTCGACGCCGTGCACGCGTTGCAGGACAGTTCGGCGCCGCACCTGCTCGCGGAATTGTCCAGCCGGGTGGCCGACTTGCAGGCCGAACTCGGACGGCCGCTGAACCTGATTGCCGAGTCCGACCTGAACGATCCGGTCATGATCACGCCGGTGGATCAGGGCGGCTACGGGATGACCGGGCAATGGGACGACGACGTCCACCATGCGTTGCACGCGCTGCTCTCGGGCGAGCGTCAGGGCTACTACGGCGACTTCGGACCGCTGGCTGTGCTGGCCAAGACCTTCACCCACGCGTTCATGCACGACGGGACCTATTCGACGTTCCGGGGCCGGCCGCACGGTAAGCCGGTCGATCGCCAGCACACCCCCGGCTACCGGTTCGTGGTGTGCCTGCAGGACCACGACCAGGTCGGTAACCGCGCAGTCGGCGACCGGCTGCCCGAGATCACCAACCTCGGTCGACTCCGCGTCGGGGCCGTGCTGCTGCTGAGCTCGCCGTTCACGCCAATGCTCTGGATGGGCGAGGAATGGGCGGCCTCGACGAGGTGGCCGTTCTTCACCTCCCATCCGGAACCGGAATTGGGTAAGGCGACCGGCGAGGGACGGATGGCCGAGTTCGCCGAGCACGGGTGGGACGTCTCGCAGATGATCGATCCGCAGGATCCGGCGGCTTTCCACGAGGCGAAGCTGAACTGGAGCGAGCCGGCCAGCGGTGAGCACGCCGACATGTTGGGGCTCTACCGAGAGCTGATCCGGCTGCGGCGCGAGCACCCCGACCTGGCTGATCCGCGGCTGGACCACGTCAACATCGACTTCGACGAGGCCGGGCAGTGGCTCGTCATGCATCGCGGACGGTTGCTGGTGGCAGCAAATCTCGGCGACGCCGACCGAGCGGTTCCGGTCCGCGCGACAAGCGTCCTGCTGAGCACCGACCCCGCGGCCAGACTCGATAAGGACCAGATTGTGCTACCTCGCGATGCGGCTGCGATCCTGATGCGGTGACCACCCGAGATCGTGCATTCGGACCGGCTATGGCCGTGCCCGAATTCCGCCGGCTCTGGATCGCCGATGTGCAATCGTTGCTCGGCGATCAGGTCGCGCGGGTGGCGCTGTCGGTGTTGGTGTTCGATCGAACCAAGTCCGGCCTGGCCACCGCGAGCATCTACGCGCTGACGTTCTTGCCCGCGCTGCTCGGCGGTGTATTGCTCGGCGGCTTGGCGGACCGGCTACCGCGCCGCCGGGTGATGGTCACGACGGACGTCGCCAGAGCAATCCTGGTCATGTTGATGGCGGTGCCTGCCGTCCCGATCGCGGTCATCGCGGTGTTGCTCGTCTTCTCGGTGCTCATCGGCTCGGCCTTCAAGAGTGCCGAGTCCGCCCTGGTGGCCGACATCCTGGCCGGGGATGTGTACGCGGCCGGCGTCGGGCTACGCAACGTCACGAGCCAGGTCGCCCAGCTGATCGGCTTCGCCGGGGGCGGCGCGGCGGTGGCCTTGCTCGGACCGCGCGTGGCATTGGCGGTGGACGCGATCAGCTTCGCCGCCTCGGCTCTGCTCATCCAGACCGGCATCGCGGCACGTCCGGCGCCGCCCGGAGCGGCCGACCGGGCCGACCAGCACATGCTGGCGTCGCTACGGCTGATTCTCGGCCAGCCGACGCTGCGCCAACTGCTCGGGTTCGCATGGCTCGCGGGCTGTTTCGTCATTCCGGAGGGCCTCGCCGCGCCGTTCGCGGACGATCACGGGGGCGGAGCGCTGTCCCTCGGGCTGTTGCTGGCCGCGAATCCGGCCGGTGCCGGCCTGGGCACGGTGCTGTTCATTCGAGCGCTGGCACCGGACCGGCGAAGGTCTCTGCTGGGACCCTTCGCGATCGGTACCTCAGTGCCGCTGGTCCTGTTCGCATTCGATCCAGCCATCCCGGTGGCATTGGCACTCTTGTTCGTCAGCGGCCTGTTCACCGCCTATCAGGTCCAGGTGATCGCCGAGTTCGTGCCGGCCATCCCCGATAATCTGCGCGGCCAGGCTATTGGCGTCGCCTCGTCGGGGCTGCTGGCGGTCCAGGGGTTGGGTCTGCTCGTCGGCGGACTGCTCGTTGAAACGATGTCTAGTGCCAATGCAATAGCGATGGCCGGCTGGGCTGGCGTGGCGTTGGCTCTGGTCTTCACAGCGCTGCGCATACGGGTCGAACGTCTGACCACCGAAGGTCGTCACCGGGGCGCTGCCGCCCGGACGACTGAGTAATTGACGCTGCTGGCTTACTGCCATTCCAAGTGCTGCATGACCTTCACCTCCCTCTCGCTGCTCGACTTGCTCGGTTGGGTTTCGCCGCTCACGTACCGGCTTGCCCCGCTCGGCTTACTGCCATTCCAAGTGCTGCATGACCTTCACCTCTCATTCGTGGTTACTTTCAGTCATCGGTTGCCTCGAAGAAATCCAAATAGGTCGTAGGGCCCAACCCCCTCAAGACGACCTAAGTTTTCGTTCTAGCTACTGAGCGTGACAGACCTCCTGACGGGGCAGGTGTAAGATAGGTCACACCTCCGCGGCGTTTGCTCAAGTCTGGGATGTTTCTCGCCGATATTCCCCCCGGGCCCCCATGGCCAACCCGGGCGTAACTTCCCAAAGGTCTTGTCGTTAATCGAGGTATCAAGCCGTCCCTGTGAGTCTCTTCGGTGTTAGGAGGAAGTTCCCCGAAGGGGCCACCCTCCGCGACAAAATGTGCCAATCTGGCGTCAGCGCGCCGCCTCGTCATACGGACAAAAGTGACGAGCGAGTTTGATGCGCGTGCTGTCGCTATAGGGCATACTCGCACTAGGGGCGTAGCTGGGTATACCTGCGATGCGTCTTAGCGCGTATCAAACGCGTTCGGTTACCGGGCTCGACGGCTTCGAATTGTCAGGGATTGATGGCTGCCACCACTCGCATTGCGGCGACTTCGGTCGTCCCGCGATCTCGTGCGGTCACAAGCTGGCAGCTCTGGCAGGCACCACGTCGCGCCCTCGCCGTCATCGTGGTAACTGAATTCGCTGCGCTCATCGGACTCGCGGTTGCGGCACCGTCGGCGACCTGGCGGGGGCATCACTTCGTTCAATGGGCCGTGCTTGCCGGGCTCAGCGTCGTCTATTCCGAGTTGTCAGCGCGCGTTGAGCGGATGCGCCGCTTCCTGAACAGCGCGGGCCACATCAGCATGACCTCGGTCTGGGCTTTCGCCGCGGTACTCACGGTGCCGCCCTTGTACTCGGCGAGCCTCATCTGTTTCTTGTTCGGTTACAACGCGTGGCAGCGCCGCAAGGTGCAAGTCATCCGACCGCACCGGGTGCTGTTCAACACGTCGACCGCGATCGTTGCGGCGCTCACTGCCGGTTGGGTGACGACCAGCGTCCATTCGCACCTGATGTTCCTCGGCTACGGCCCCGCCACGGCGGTGGCGACGATTGCCGCGCTCGTTGTCTACTTCCTGACCAATATCACGCTGGTAACCGCGGTCATCTATTTCTCGGTCGGCTCGGTGGCTCTCAAAGAGCTCCTCCCCGATCGCGAGCAGTTCGGACTCGAGTTCGGCACGCTGGTGCTGGGCATCTTCACCGCCGAGACGCTGCTGCAGAGCGCGTGGCTGAGCCCTGCCGTTCTCGTGCTGATGCTGTTGTTGCAGCGCAGCTCGCTGGTGTCACAGCTCGAAGTCGCCGCCACCACGGACGCCAAGACCGGCTTGTTGAATGCCACCGCCTGGCAAGAGCTGGCGCAGCGGCAGTTGCTGCACGCCCAGCGCGACGACGCCCCGTGCGCGGTGCTGCTGCTCGACCTGGATCACTTCAAGCAGGTCAACGACACCGTCGGACACCTGGCCGGTGACGCGGCGCTGAAGGCGTTGGCCGATGCGCTCCGCAAGGAGTTGCGTGGCTATGACGCCGTAGCCCGTTTCGGCGGCGAAGAGTTCGTGATGTTCCTGAACAACCTGGATGCCAGCAATGCCCGCCAAGTTGCCGAGCGCACCCTCGCCCGGGTCCGGGAGCTCGTCATCTACGGCCGGGACGGCGCCGCGTTGCCCGTCCGACTGACCGCCTCGATCGGCATGTCGACCTACCCCGAGCACGGTTGCGACCTAACCGAGCTCCTGGAGTCGGCCGACGCGGCGTTGTACACGGCCAAGGATTCGGGCCGCGACCAGGTCCGGGAGCCGGACTACGGCACGCCGTCGCGCCCGGCCATCGTGGAGCGCTCGAGCTAGCCGACGCCGCTCAGGTCGAGTTATTACGCCCACCAATGCGCCTTCACAGCAGCCGCACAGTCTAGCCCCGCAGGGTGTGCCCATGACCGAGAGCGACTACCCCGGCGGCCGCCCGCCCGAGGACGGCAACCGCGAGATCGGGCAACAGCCGACGGACGGCAGCGGGCCGGGTCAGAGCCCGGCCGATACACCGTTCCGGCCCGGTGCAGCGCATCAGCCCGGCGGCTATCCGACCGCGCCCTTCGGTACCGGCACCGACCCATACCGCGGTGGTACGTACCCACCGGTCAGCTATCCACCCGGTGCGATGGGCACGACCAGCCAGCCTGGTCAGCACAACCCCTACGGTGCCTATGCTCCGCCGCCGGCTTACGGGCCGGGCGGCCCGAGCCCGGTGCCGACGTCCACCACCAAGCGCCGCCGCCGGTCCTTGTCACCAGTTGTCATGGTGGCGGTGCTGGCCGCGCTGATCGGCGGGGGCGTGGGTGCCGGCACGGTCGCGATCGCCGATCACCATGACGGCGACACCATCGACACCGGCCTTCGGATCACCAATCAGACCGGAGCGCCCACCGCCCAGCTCAACGGCACCATCGGGGCCGCGGCAGCGAAGATCCGGCCGAGCGTCGTGACGATCAACGTCAGCTCCGGGCAAGAAGCCGGTACCGGGTCAGGCATCATCCTGCGCGACGACGGGCACGTTCTCACCAACGATCACGTCGTCTCGGTCGCGGCCAACGGCGGGAAGTTGAGCGTGACCCTGGCCGACGGCCGGACGGCGGGCGCGACCATCGTCGGGCGTGACTCGCCGGACGACCTCGCGGTGATCAAGGTGAACGGCCTGAACAAGCTCACCCCGGCTACCTTCGCCAAATCGGCGGACCTCACGGTCGGACAGACGGTCGTCGCCGTCGGGGCGCCGCTCGGGCTTTCTGACACGGTTACCAGCGGGATCGTCAGCAACACCGCGCGACCGGTTCGATCGGGTGACAACAACCAGGCGGTCTTCGAGGCCGTACAGACCGACGCAGCCATCAATCCTGGAAACTCCGGTGGCCCGCTGGTCGATTTGAACGGCAATGTGGTCGGCATCAACGCGGCGATCGCCTCAGACCAGTCCAACGGTGGTTTGCAGATCCCGGGCCAGCCCGCGCAGCAGGCCGGCAACATCGGGATCGGCTTTGCGATCCCGTCGGACGAGGCCAGCCGGATCGCCAGCGAGCTGATCGCCAGCGGCAAGGCGTATCACGCCGTCATAGGCATATCGGTCGGCGACAACACAACGGCCACCACGCCCACCCAAGCCGGTGTCCCTGTGCAGAGCGTGACGGCCGGCGGGCCGGCCGCCAGCGCGGGCCTGAAGACCGGTGACGTAGTCAGCTCGGTCAACGGGCAGCTGGTAACAACGTCGGATTCTCTGATCGCCGCCGTCCGCTCGTTCCCGCCAGGTCTTCAGATAGAGATTGGCTACACCCGCGCCGGCAAGTCCAGCGTCGCCAAGGTGACGCTCGGCAAATCCGACAGCTAAAACTCCGTACTCACCACAGTCCACTTCGCCGGTCAGCGGGATCGATCGGCACTCGGCCTTCGGGTCGAACCATGAGCAGCCGGGTCGCGAGAACCTCAGCGACCCGGCTGCGACCAATTCTGGGCTGATCCGCTCAGCTGCCAGGGGCGTTTACACCGGCTCGGTCCGACGAGCTGACGGCCACCAGCGGCCCATCCGCCGGCGCGGCCAAACGTCGCGCCGACGATGACTCAGCGTGTTCATCGGCCCGATGATCACCGCGTGCCACGACGTCATCGACCCCCTGAGGTCGCACGGCACCTCGGATGTACACCGGTCGGAGGCTCGAAACCCGATCGCCTCGTTCCCAATATTTACAGATAGCTCCCGTTATGACCCGGTCCTAGGTCACGAAATCGTAACGCCCTATGTAAAGACACTGCTAACTACATAGAGTCCTGCCGTAGTTACTTTTAGTGAACAAAGTCGTCCGCACGGTCGCGGACCAGTACCAAACATCAGGGATGGGGTTCGGCGATGGCACGGGCACGCATGATCGCTTTGATCAGCACGATTGCGACGGCCGCGACCGTTACGGCACTCGTGATGCCGGCCAGCACGGCCAGCGCAACCACCGTGGTAACTCGAGCCCGCTCGAATACCGCCCCTGCTGGCGACCAGAACGGCTACGCGTGGGTGAACTTCTACCGCGGCCTGGCTGGGCTCGCTCCGGTATCTCGCAGCGTCACGCTCGAGAGCCAGGAAGCAACCCACGTCCGTTACCTCGCCAACAGCTCGCTGTCGTGCGAGACCGACGTGCACGACGAATTGACCAAGCGCAGCGGCGCATGTGGCGCGAACCCGGCAGCCACCGCAGCCGGCAAGGCGGCCGCCAATAACAGCAACATCACCCGCGTCAGCGCGGCCGTCAGCGACCGGGTCGCCGTCTCGAACTGGTACAGCTCCGCCTTCCACGCGTTGGTGCTGCTGGACCCGCGGCTGGCCACGACCGGCTACGCGGCCTACTACACGCCGACCCCGAAGGGCGCGAAGCCGCTGGCCTGGAAGTTCACGGCCGGCGTCGACGTCTACCGGGGACGCACTGGCAAGTACACCGGCGCGACCGTGGTTTTCCCGGCGAACAACGCGACGTCACCGTTGCTGTCCTACGCCGTCGGCACCGAGTCACCTGAGCCGTTCCAAACCAGCACCTCGTGCCGTTCGTGGGGCACCCGTAGTCAGGTATCCGCGCCCGTGATCGTGCAATGGGCGCTCAAGGGCGCTGGACCGGCAGCCGGCAAAATCGTGGACATGACCACCGGTAAGGCGCAGTCGACCTGCACGCTGACCGCGGCGTCCTACCCGAAGGGATCGTTGCAACAGCAGTTCCTGGGCGGCGCCAACGGGATCACCAAGTCGGGTCTGTACTACGCCGCAACGCCGTTCCTGCCCGGTCACCGTTATCAGCTCCGAGTTCGCGGCCAAGCCGTGACGACGTTCGTCGCCGGTAGCCCACCGGCAGCCACCAAGACGACAGCCAAGCCGCTGACCAAGGGCCTGCAAGTGAAGTGGACCGCCGCGGCGGCCGGCACCGGGCACGTTGCTCGCTACGCAGTTGCCGTACACGCCGGCACCAATTGCACCGGGGCGGTCGTCGCCACGACCAACAAGGCGTCAGCGCGGACCCTCAATATCGGCCGGCTGGTATCACGGCGCGCATATTCGGTTCAGATCACCACCATCAACTCGGCGAACGCAAGTCGGCGAGGCAACTGTGTGGCGGTCAGGGCGCGCTGACCGGTCAAGCCCCCCATCAGCGCAGTCGGCGCTTCGGGCAGCTTCGTCAGCTCCGTTTGGCCGCCGGTCGGTCATCGGCCCCGGCTTCGGCCTGAGCCTCGGTAGCGTCGTCATCGTCGGCGGCGCCATCGTCCGTCATGGCTTCGCTGGCCGCTTCGGCCTCGCGCTCGGATGCCGCCTCAGGGTCGGCCGGCGTGGGGTTGGCGGGCTTCTTGCGGCTGATCACGACGGTGCCCGACTCGAGATCGATACGGCGTCCGCCTGACGAGTCGCCGACCTCTTCACGAGTCGACTGCAGGCGCCGTTTTTCCTCGTCCATATGGCGCTTGCCCGGGTTGAACAGTGTGTCAATTCCCCACTCCGTCATACATCCGAGGGTACGCGGTCACCATCGAGGTCGTAGCCTGAAACCATGCCAGAGTTGCCGGAAGTCGAAGCGCTGGCCGCGTTCCTGCGTGACCGTGCCGTGGGCCGGGTCGTGGTGCGTACGGACGTCGCCGCGTTCAGCGCGGTCAAGACCTTCGATCCGCCCCTGACGGCGGTCAACGGACTGACCGTGACCGGGGCGAACCGTTACGGCAAGTTCCTCGATCTCGAAATAGACGGCCTGCACCTGATCACCCATCTCTCCCGGGCCGGCTGGCTGCACTGGCGCGAGACGATGGCGCCGGCCCCACCGAAACCGGGTCGTGGCCCGCTGGCTTTTCGCGTACAGCTGGCCCCAGAGTTCGACGGCGGCCCGACGTCCGGGTTCGACCTCACCGAAGCCGGTACCCAGAAACGGCTGGCCGTCTACCTGGTTCGCGATCCGCTCGAGGTTCCCGGGATCGCCCGGCTCGGTCCGGACGCCATGGCGGTGTCATTGACCGACTTCGCCGCGCTGCTCGCCGAACAACGCGGTCAGATCAAGGGCGTACTCACCAGCCAGTCGATCTTGGCCGGTATCGGCAACGCGTACTCGGACGAGATCCTGCATGCCGCCAAGCTGTCACCGTTCGCGATCGCGGCCCGGCTCACCGAGTCCCAGGTCAGTGACCTGTACACCGCCATGCGGGCTGAGCTCACGAGCGCGGTCGAGCGCTCGGTCGGCCAGAAGGCCGCCACCCTGAAGGCAGAGAAACGCGGCGCGCTGGCGGTGCACGCCCGCACCGGCCTGCCCTGCCCGGTATGCGGCGACACCGTCCGCGAAGTCTCGTTCGCAGACCGGTCCTTTCAGTACTGCCCGACCTGCCAAACCGGCGGCAAGAGCTTGGCCGACCGCCGGTTCTCACGACTGGTGAAGTGAACAGGGCGGTCCTGCGCGCCGCGGGGCAGAATGAGGTCATGCAGCTCAATCTCACCAACGCTCAGCCTGATGTGCCGACGATCGCCCCGGCTGATGTGCCCGCCGACGCGGTCATACTCGATGTCCGCGAGGACGACGAATGGAACGCCGGGCATATCGAGGGCGCCGTCCATGTACCGCTCACTTCGGTCGCGAACCGGATGAGCTACGAACCCGGCGAGCTGCTCACCGACGAGCCGATCGTGGTGACCTGTAAGGGTGGCGGCCGAGCGAGCCGCGCCGCGGCCTGGCTGAACGCCAACGGGTTCGACGCAGTGGTGCTGGACGGCGGGATGCTCGGTTGGCAGGACGCCGGCCGGGCGATGATCAGTGAATCTGGACAGAGCCCGGAAATCGTCTAAGTCATTCCGTCCAGTACGTATATCTCGTCGCATATCGGGTAGATACACCATCGATTGCTGCGCCGTCGAACCGATCGGCGGCCCTCTGATTCGATGGAAGGACGCGCCTTAAGTGGGCATACTCTGGGTGCGGCACACGCCCGCCAGTGCCGCCCTCGTGCGCGCGAGCCTGTTGGCCGCACTCGCAGGTACGGCGATAGCCGGTGACGATGCGTTCGACGCATCGCTGATCGCCAGTGAGCTGATCGGCAACGCCATCCGGCACGCCCCGCCGCTGCCCTCTGGGCATCTGATGGTGGAGTGGCACATCGACCAGACGCGCTACACGATCTCGGTCACCGACGGCGGCGTGCGTCCCGACCTGGCGACGCGCCAGCCCAGCGCCTGGGAACCGTCCGGCCGGGGGTTGGCCATCATCGATGCGCTGGCCGACGAATGGGGCGTTGAGCCGACCGAGATCGGTACCCGGGTGTGGGCCAGCCGGACGGTCCCGGCAAACACGGAAGCGGTCAGCCGGGCCGCCATCCTGACCAACCACTAGCGCAGCTCACCGCGATCGGCTCGCCGCTCGGGGCTCAACGTCCGATCAGGCGGGCAGGCTGCGCATTACTCGCAACGCGACCGACAGGGTGGCCAGATCCACCGGATCGCGTGACAGCGCCTCAGCAAAGGTACTTCGCGCCCGCTCGACTCGCTCCGGGTTGAGCGCGGCCCAGGCGGCAATCCGCTCATCGAGGCTGCGGCTCTCGTCCGTGGAGTTCAGCACCGCCGTCGTGATCGCGGCCAGCGCGGCGTACACGTCGTGCCGCATCGCCGCCCGAGCCAACGCCGACCAGCGATCGCTACGCGGCAGCAGGGTGACCGCGCTGAGGATGTCGTCGACACTTAGCCGCTCGGACAGGTCGAAGTGCAACTCGGCGATCTCAGCGGCATCGCTGCCGTTACGGTTCGCGATCTCGACCACGTCCAGCAGCAAGAAGGACGACAGCAGACTGCTGATCCGGACCGCGAGCTCGCGCGGCAGCCCCAAGCCGGCCAGCCGCTCCACCTCGGAGTCCAGATTCTGTCGCTCCCGCCCCTTGAGCAGTTCGGGAACCCGGGCCCCCAACGTGGCAATCGTGGGGCCGTAACGCTCGATCTCCGCGGCCACGTCACTGATCGGGAACCGGATATCGACGAGCCAGCGAACGGCGCGATCGATCGTCCGGCGCACCTCGCGGTAACCGATGTGCTGGGCATCGGTCGGCGCGATGTTGTCCAACGCCTCGAGCTGGGCCCAGATCGATTCCAGATCGAAGATCTCGCGCACGACCGAGTACGCCCGGGTGATCTGCGAGACGTCGACGCCGGACTCCTCGCGAGCACGGAACACGAACGTCCCGCCGGCGCGGTTGACCATGTCGTTGACGACGCTGGTCGTGATGATCTCGCGATGCAGCGGGTGAGCGTCGAGTTCATCGTTGAACCGAGCCGCGATCGGCTTGGGAAAGTAGGCCTGCAGCACCCGGCGGAACCAGCGCTCGTCCGGCACCGTGGAATCGAGCACGTCGCGCGAGAGCACGATCTTGACGTAGGCCGACAGCAGGGCGAGCTCCGGCGAGCTGAGGCCCTCCCGAGCTACCTCGCGGGCCGCCAGTTCCTTGTCCGACGGCAGGAATTCCAAGGCCCGATCGAGGTCCCCGGCCCGTTCCAACTCGCGGATCAGCCGGCGGTGGACCGAAACCAGGCCGCGTGCGCCGTGGCGAGCGACGCCGAGCAGCACGTTCTGCTCGTAGTTGTCCCGCAGCACCAGGCTGCCGACTTCGTCCGTCTGGGCCATCAGCACTTCGTTGCGGGTGGCCTGATCGATTTCGCCGGTCTGCACGGCCCGATCAAGCAGGATCTTGATGTTGACCTCGTGATCGGAGGTGTCCACACCGGCCGAATTGTCGATGGCGTCGGTGTTGATCCGGCCGCCGCCCCGAGCGAACTCGACCCGGCCTCGCTGCGTGAAACCGAGGTTGCCGCCCTCGCCGACGACCCGGCACCGCAGCTCGAGCCCGTCCGCCCGCAAGGCGTCGTTGGCCTTGTCGCCGGCCGCCAGGTGCGACTCGGTCGACGCTTTCACATAGGTACCGATGCCGCCGTTCCACAGCAGGTCGACGGGCGCGACCAGAATTGCGTGGATGAGGGCGCTCGGTGGCAGGCTGCGCGTGCCGGCCGGCAGCGACAACGCTTGCGCGACCTCGGCCGAGATCGGGATCGACTTGGCGGTACGTGGATAAATACCACCACCGCTGGACAGCAGGCTCGCGTTGTAGTCGGCCCAGCTGGAGCGCGGCAAGGAGAACAACCGCGCCCGTTCGGCGAAGGACACCCGCGCATCCGGCGTGGGATCGAGAAAGACGTGGCGATGATCGAATGCAGCGAGCAGGTGAATGTGCTCGGACAGCAGCATCCCGTTGCCGAACACGTCGCCGGACATGTCGCCGATGCCGACGACCGAGAAGTCCTGTTGCTGGATATCGATACCGATCTCACGGAAGTGGTAGCGAACCGACTCCCAGGCGCCCTTGGCCGTGATGCCCATCGCCTTGTGGTCATAGCCCACCGAGCCACCCGAGGCGAAGGCGTCACCGAGCCAGAACCCCCGGTCGACCGCGATGCCGTTGGCGATGTCGCTGAAGGTTGCCGTCCCCTTGTCCGCGGCAACGACCAGGTACGGGTCGTCGTCGTCGTAGCAACGGGTTGCTGGTGGCTTCTCGACGTAGCGTGCTCCGGTCTCGTCCCGCCGGTAGTTGTCGGTGAGTTCCAGCAGCGACGTGATGAAGATCCGGTAGCACGCGACGCCCTCGGCGAACCAGGCGTCCCGGTCCACATTCGGGTCAGGCAGCTGCTTGGCAACGAAGCCGCCCTTGGATCCGACCGGCACGATGACCACGTTCTTCACCATCTGGGCCTTAACCAGGCCGAGGACCTCGGTACGGAAGTCCTCCCGGCGATCCGACCAGCGCAGCCCACCCCGGGCCACCGCCCCGAATCGCAGGTGCACACCCTCGACGCGCGGTGAATAGACCCAGATCTCGAACCGTGGCCGCGGATCGGGTAGATCCGGCACCGCAGATGGGTCCAGCTTCACCGCGAAGGCGGCGGATGGCTCGCCCCCGGCGTCGCGCTGATAGTGGTTCGTCCGCAGGGTCGCTCCGATCAGCGCCAGCAGCGAACGCAGGATGCGGTCCTGATCCAGGCTCGAGACATCCTGCAGCGCGGCGTCGATCTCGTTGCGGATGGCTTCCTCGGCCTGGGCCTGCCGGCCGTCCTGACCATCGGCGGCCGCCGGGTCGAACCGAGCGGCGAACAGGTCGGCGAGCAGCCGCGCGATCCGGCTGTTCTGATTCAACGTCTGCTCGATGTAGCCCTGGCTGAACGGCGTGCCGGCCTGACGCAGGTACTTCGCGTAAGCGCGCAGCACGCTTGCTTCCTGCCAGCTCAACCGGGCCCGCACCACGAGTGCGTTGAATCCGTCCTGCTCGATGCCGCCCGCCCACACCACCCGCAACGTGTCGATGACCGCAGCCGAACGGTCGGGGCCGAAGTCCACCCCTTCGCCCAGCCGCAGACCGAAGTCGTAGACCCAGGCCGCGGTGCCGTCGGTGCGCTCGAGCTCGTACGGGCGTTCGTCCAGCACCTCGATACCCATCTGTTCCAGCATCGGTAGGGTCCGCCCGAGCGACAGGGGCGTGCCGGTACGGAAGATCTTGAGTCGCCGGTCGGCCGAATCGTCCGAGCCGGGTGTGTAGACATCGAAGCCGAGGCCGTCGACGTCGGGTAGCACTTCGACCCGCCGTAGATCCGATACCGCGATCGACGCCGCGAAATCCTCCTTGTAGGCCTCGGGAAATGCGCCCGCGTAACGCCGCAGCAGCCGATCGGCTTCTTGTTCCCCGACCGCCACGGTGAGCAGATCGGCCAGGTCGTCCGTCCAGCGTCGCGTCACCTGGGCAACCGTCGCCTCGACCTTGGACCGTTCCGGGTTGGGCACCTCGTCGCCGGGCCGCAGCGCGATCAAGAAATGCAGCCGGGCCAGGCCCAACTCGACGATCCGGTCGTCTCGCCCGATGATGCGGCCGGGCCAGTTGCTCAGCACCACGTCCCGAACCCGGCGGCGGGTGTCCGGTCCGAGGCGGTCGGCTGGGAAGTACACCAGGACCGAGACGAAATCGCGATTGAGATGGGTCCGGGCGAACACCCCGATGCCGCCCCGCTCAGCCCGGTCGACGACCAGCGTGGCCAACCGGAGCAGGTCCGGGCTGGTCGCCTCGAGCAATTCGTCGCGCGGCAGCGTTCGCAGGGCGGCCAGCAACTGCCGTCCACTGTGGCTCTCGGCTCGGACGCCGGAGCGTTGCATGAGCTCGGCGATCCGGCGGCGCAGCACCGGAACGCGCACCACGGTGCCGTCCGTGTCGTCGCTGATCAGTCCCAGAAAGACGTGGATCTTCTCGCCGCCGCCATCGGGTTCCGGGGCGATGACGGTGACGCAGTCATAACGGGCCGAGCGGCGGACCGTGGACACCATCGGCGACTTGAAGATGACCAACGGCGCGCCGGCTCGGTAGGCGGGCAGCAGTTCCAGCGGCGAGATGCTGGCCCCGCCGCGCAGGATGCCGCCTTCGCTGGCTGCGCCTTCCGCGGTACGGACTGGCGTGGCGAGCTGGTTGGCCGAATAGGCCGCGTGGCCCAAGATCATGTAATTGCCGTCGGCAAGCCAGCGCAACAGGGCCGCAGCTTCGGTCGACGTCTCGCGATCAAACTGCCCCGGATCGGATTCGATCCGATCGGCCAGCTCGCGAATGAGGAAGTAAAGCTCGGGTGCGTCGGCGACGGCGAAGTGGACGTCGCCGATGACCCGGCACAGGTTGGCCGCGATCGCAGGCTGGTCGGCCGCCGCGATGAGCCCGGTCTCGATATGCATCCAGGATTCGGTTGCCGCCCCGTCCGGAACTTCCGCGCGATCGTCGAGGTCGAGGATCTGGCGGAGGCGATGCTCGGCATCACGGCGAACGACCAGCTGCGGGTGCAGCAAGTGCTCGATCGGGTGCCCGGTCCGGTTGAGTTCGGCAATCACGGAGTCGACCAGGTAGGGCGCGTCGGTCGTGACGATGTCGATACTGGTCGTACCGCCGTCGAGGTCGTACGTCGACACGATCGTCTCGTCCGCCGCACGCACCACGGCCGCGGCCCGGTGCCGGGCGGCGAGTTCATGCAGCGTGCTGACCGGACGTCCGGGCAGCTGGCTGGGCGAATGCGCGAGATAGCGGCGCAGGAACACCTCGGTGTCGAGGCTCGCCGCGTCGGTCACGCCTGATTCCGAGACGTCGGTCATTGCGATGTCACCTCGTTGTGACGGGCATATTTATGACGGATCTACCGGCCCAATCGAACCACAGTGATCGCGGAGCAGGATGAGCAGATGACCTCTGCTGCGGGCTACGCACTTTCGGTTGCCGACTGGCGAAGGCAGGTGCACGACTTATACGCGGCGGTGCGGGCCGAACCGGATCCATCGGCCGCGCATGCGTTGTGGGTGGCCGGCCGCTCCGACCTGTTCGATCACCACCCTGCATCGGCCAGGATGCCCGGCCAATCACTGCGGCACGCGCTGTACGACCCGGCCTATCGATTCGTACTTCCCATCGAAAGCGCCCCACCCGACTCGTTCGAGTTCAGCACCGGGACGGACGGGATAGTGCCGTTCGCTCGGATCGGGGTGTTCGCGCTGCCTGGGCTAGGTTCCCTGGACGTCTGGTGGCTCGGTTCCTACGGGAACGGGCTGTTCCTGCCGCTGCGCGATGCGACGGCCGGCTCCACCACGTACGGCGCGGGCCGCTACCTGCTCGACACGGTCAAGGGGGCCGACCTCGGCCGGGATGCGTCCGGGGCGTGGGTCGTGGATCTCAACTTCGCCTTCAACCCGTCCTGCGTCTACAACCCGGAGTGGGCCTGCCCGCTCGCTCCGGCCGGCAACCGGCTGGCCGGCGCGGTGCCGGTGGGTGAGCTGCTGCCCACTGGTTACTGACCCGCCGAGTTGTTACCGGGCCGGTTTTGGGATCATTCGCACATGGCCCTGCCCGATTCCGCCCGCCCTCGTCCGACCCCTACGTCTGCGTCCTACTCGATCACGATCCGCATCTACGCCTCGCCCGATTACTCCGTGGTGGGCCGGCTGGCCACCGCGGTATCCGAGGCCGGCGGTCTGGTCACCGCCGTCGACGTATCCGAGTCGCGCCACGACCGGATCACCATCGACCTCACCTGTTCAGCCGCCAACGGCGAACATGCCGAGCAGATCGTGCAAGCGCTGCGCGAGCTCGACGGGGTCGAGGTCCACCGGGTCTCGGACCGCACCTTTCTGCTGCATCTGGGCGGCAAGATCTCGGTCGAGTCGCGAGTGCCGTTGAAGACCCGGGACGACCTGTCCATGGCCTATACCCCGGGCGTGGGACGGGTGTCACTGGCGTTGGCCGCGCATCCGGAGGACGTCTCGAAGCTGACCATCAAGGGCAACTCGGTCGCCGTCGTCACCGACGGTTCGGCCGTACTGGGGCTGGGCAATCTCGGTCCGGGCGCCGCGCTACCGGTGATGGAGGGCAAGGCCGCGCTGTTCAAACGGTTCGGCAACATCGACGCCTGGCCGATCTGCCTGGACACCCAGGACGTCGACATGATCGTGCAGACCGTGAAGATGATCGCCCCCGGCTTCGGCGGCATCAACCTCGAGGACATCTCGGCCCCGCGCTGCTTCGAAATCGAGGCGCGACTTCGGGCCGAGCTGGACATCCCGGTCTTCCACGACGACCAGCACGGCACCGCCATCGTTGTCCTCGCCGCGCTGACCAACGCTTTGCGCTGCGTGCACAAGGGACTGGCCAGCATCCGGGTGGTCGTCTCCGGCGGCGGTGCGGCGGGCACGGCGATCGTCGACCTGATGCTGGCCGCCGGCGTCCGCCACGTGCTGGTCTGGGATCGCGAAGGCATCCTGTCGCCCACGGACAGCCGGCTGACCGGGGCGAAGCTGGAGCTGGCGCGACGAACCAACCCGAAGGCCAAGACCGGTGACCTGCATGACGCGCTGCGCGGAGCGGACGTCTTCATCGGCGTATCCGCGCCGGGCGTGCTGCCGGCCGAGTGGATCAAGGACATGGCCGAGGACCCGGTGGTGTTCGCACTGGCCAATCCCGATCCGGAGACGAACGTCGAGGAAGCCCGCCACTACGCCGCGATCCTGGCCACGGGACGATCCGACTACCCGAACCAGATCAACAACGTGCTGGCCTTCCCGGGAATCTTCCGTGGTCTGCTCGATGCCCACGCCACCGAGGTCACCACCACCATGCTGCTTCGGGCGGCCTCCGCGCTCGCGCACTGCGTGTCGGACGAGCAGTTGAACGCCGCCTACATCGTGCCCTCGGTCTTCGACCCGAACGTGCCGGTCGCGGTCGCCGAAGCAGTTCGGCTGGCCACCCTGCCGGGAGGCAGGATCATGGGCGACCGGGGCATGGAGTAACAGCCACCCGCAGCTAGCTCGCCGTCCGGACGGACGTCTGCTCGGCGGCCGCGGACAGGAACTTGTCGTTTTCTGCCGCGGTGCCGATGGTCACCCGCGCGCCGTCGCCGACGAAGGGCCGGATGATGACGCCGCGCTCCTCACAGCCGGCGGCAAACGCGGCGGTGTCGATCAGGCCGTCCGCGGCTTCGCCCTCAGCCAGCCAAACGAAGTTGGCCTGCGAGTCGGGCAGCCGGAACCCCATCGATCGCAGCTCGTCGAGAATCCGCCCGCGCTCAAGGACGACCTCGTCCACTCGTTCCATGAGCTGCCGTTCGGCCTCCGGCTCGAGGCTGGCCAGCGCGGCGACCTGCCCGACCTGCGTCACGGCGAACGCGTTCTGGGTCTGGCGTACCGCGGTGGCCAGGGCGGGGTCCGCAGCTAGGCCGTAACCGACCCGCAGCCCGGCCAGGCCGTACGCCTTGGAGAACGTCCGCAAAACGATGATGTTCGAGTAGCGATCAAGCAGCGTCGCGCCGTGCAGCACGGCCGGATCCCGCACGAATTCGGCGTAGGCCTCGTCCAGTACAACCACGATGTCGGACGGCACCCGGTCCAGGAAGGCGACCAAGTCGGCCCCGGCAACCACGGTCGAGGTCGGATTGTTGGGGCTGCAGACGAAGATCAGCCGGGTACGGTCCGTGACGGCCGCCGCCATGGCGTCCAGGTCGTACCGCTCGTCCACCAACGGCACCCGTACCCCGACGGCGCCGCCGACCGCGGACACAATCGGGTACGCCTCGAAGGACCGCCACCCGAACAGCACCTCGTCGCCGGCGTCCGCGGTCGCCAGCACCAGCTGCTGGCACAGCGACACCGAGCCACAGCCGACCACGACGTTGCCGGCGCCGATCCGGTACTTCTCGGCCAGCGCTTCGGTGAGCTCGACCGAGTTGGTGTCCGGGTACCGGTTGGCCTGCACGGCGGCGTCACCGATCCGCTGCAGGACATGCGGGAGCGGGCCGTACGCGGTCTCGTTGCTGGCCAACTTCACCGCGTCGGGAACGGACCGGCCCGGGACGTAGGCGGGCAGGCTGGCCAGGACCGGGCGAAGGCGGACACTCATGCATTCACCGGCTCTTCGCGCGAGCGCTCATCGCTGGCATTCGCTCCGCTTCTCGCTTGTACCTCGCTGCGATGCTCACTCATGCGTCAGACTCTAGAGCCGAGCGCTGCGGGCTCCGAACGATATCCTCACTAGCGATGAATACCGCCTCGATCGCCATCGCCGTCGTCGGCTTGATTTTCGGTCTGGGCGGCCTTATCGCCGGTGGTCTTGCGCTGCGTACCCTCGGCCGGTTGCGGCAGTCGGTCGCCCTGCTCTCCCGCGGTTCGTCCGGCCGCGAGACGATCCTGGACGTCGCCGAGAAGCACATGGCCGCCAGTGAGGCCGTCCGCAAAGACATCCTCGAACTGCAGCGAGATCTGGCCGACTCCCAGCGCGACGCCGACGCCCGGATCGCGGCGGAGCGGGCCGAGATCAGCCACACCGTCGCGGACATTTCCCAGACCGTCGCAACCGTTCTCCGGCGAGTAGCGCTGGTGCGTTACGACGCCTTCGACGACCTGGCCGGACGATTGTCGTTCTCGCTGGCGCTGCTGGACGATCAGGGCAACGGCGTCACCCTCACCGCGATCGCCAGCTCATCGGACACCCGGGTCTACGCCAAGTCGCTGAGCCGCGGGGTCGGCGAGCACACGTTGTCCCCGGAGGAAGAGCAGGCGGTCAAGGCGGCGCTGGCCCGCTGATCCGCCTCGCCGTGCCGGATAGGCTGCGCGGGTGACGCTTCGCTACGGATTCCTCGGCCCGGAAGGGACCTTCGCACACGCCGCGGCCCGCAGGCTGGCCGGCGTCGAGTCGGGCGACGTCGTCCTCGTCCCGCTCCCGGGAGTTACCCAAGCCATCGACGCGGTGCGGGCCGGTGCGGTCGACGGCGCCCTCGTGCCCCTGGAGAACTCCGTCGAGGGCGGCGTGCCGGCCACCCTCGACGAGCTGGTGGCGGACCCGCCGCTGATCATCACCGCGGAGGTCTTCCTGCCGGTTGTGTTCGATCTGCTGGTACGTCCGGGCGCGGAGTTGATCAACGTGAAAACACTGGCCACCCACCCGCACGCCGAGGCCCAGGTCCGGCGCTACCTGATGACCGAGCTTCCTACGGCGGCGGTGACGATGGTCAGTTCGACGGCGGGCGGGGCCAAGTTGGTGGCGGACGGCGAGTTCGACGCCGCCGTCGCTCCGCCGATTGCCGGTGAGTTGTACGGCCTGGAGGCTGCCGCGCATGACATTGCCGACCGACCCGGAGCGGTCACCCGGTTCGTCCTGCTCACGCCGCCCAGCTCGCCCCCGCCGGCCACCGGCAACGACCGCACCAGCCTGGTTACCTTCCTCAGCGAGAACCGGTCGGGAGCCTTGATCGAGCTGCTGTCCGAACTCAGTACCCGGGGGGTCAACCTGACCCGCCTGGAGTCGCGCCCGACCAAAGCCAGTCTCGGCGAGTACTGCTTCTTCATCGACTGCGAAGGCCACATCGCCGACCAGCGGGTCGGCGATGCACTGGCCGCGCTGCACCGGGTCTGCGCCGACGTCCGCTACCTCGGCTCGTATCCACGCACGGACGGCGAACAGGGCCCGGTGCTGGAAGGTCGTTCGGATGAGGCTTTCGTGGACGCCGCGCATTGGCTGGCCGCGATCCGGTCGGACGGGACCAGCTAGCTCACCAGCGGGTCAGCTCACAGATACAGGCCGGTGTTGGACTCGATGCGTTGGGCCGCAACCGCGTGGATGTCGCGCTCGCGTAACAGCAGATAGTCCTCGCCGGAGATCTCTACCTCGTGCCGATCGTCAGGTGAGAACAGCACCCGGTCGTTCAGCT
This sequence comes from Frankiales bacterium, assembly GCA_025966315.1. Classification (GTDB taxonomy): domain Bacteria; phylum Actinomycetota; class Actinomycetes; order Mycobacteriales; family Jatrophihabitantaceae; genus Jatrophihabitans_A. The sequence continues at coordinate 95,463 of JAOPUZ010000071.1, forward strand.
CGACCGAGCGGACGTGGTTGCCGACGGCCAGTACCTCGCCCCACACCAGCCGCTTCGCGACCTGCGCGGTGGCCGGAATGAGGATGCCGCCGGAGGAGCGCCGCTCGCCCTCCTCGTCGGACAGCTTGACCAGTACGCGGTCGTTCAACATCTTGATCGGAAGTCGGTCGCTCGAGGTCACCCGGTCAGCCTAGGACCGCACCCTTACTTGGCCAGGACCGCCCACAGGCCAACGGCCACCACAGCTGCAGCCACGGCTAGGCAGGCACCGGCCAACACCCGTTGTCCGGTTGCCGGGCGCGTTCCTTCCTGGGCCGCGCTCAAAGCCCGGGCAGCGACCGAGAAGACCGCGGTGATGCCGACCCCGGCCACCAGCGCAACGATCACTACGTTGCGCAGGACCGCGAAGTCGACGTACGAACTCATCGCGCGCACCGGGGACAGACCAGCGTGGCGCTCCGGTCATCTCGGCTACGTCCTGCCACGCAGGTCACGTCGACGCTCCGGTCGCGCCGGCGACTGGGCCGGTCAGGTGCCCGGGCTCGACCAACGGCCGTTCGGCGTCGTCGATGGCCCGGTCGGCTGGATCTACATAGTCGTTGACGTTCTTCGCGGTGACCGGGCTGCGCCGCGACCACAACCAGACCGCCAGCAGCGCGACGACCGAGCACCCGGTGACGACACCGATCTGGACGGTGCCGCCGTCATCGACGATGAATCCGAGGCCGGCAGCGACGAGCCCGGCGGCGGGCAGGGTGAGCACCCAGGCAATGACCATCGAGCGGGCCACCCCCCAGCGGATCACGGCCGACTTCTTGCCGAGGCCACTGCCCAGAACCGCACCGGAGGTGATGTGCGTGGTGGACAGCGGCAGGCCGCCCTGGGTCGCGGTCAGCAGCACGGCCGCGGCCGAGGTCTGCGCCGCAAAGCCCTGCGGCGGTTCGATATGGGTGAGTCGATGACCCATCGTGCGCACCACGCGCCACCCACCGAGATACGTGCCGGCCGAGATGGCCACCGCGCACGCGATGATCACCCACCACGGCGGATCGGCATTCGCGCCGAGCCGTCGGTCGGCGATCAGCGCTAGCGTGATCACGCCCATCGTCTTCTGGGCGTCGTTGGTGCCGTGCGCCAGCGAGACCAACGCCGCCGAGGCGAGCTGACCGTAGCGAAACCAGCGGTTCGTTCCGGGCACGCCGACCGGGTCGGCAATCCGGTAGGCAATCCGGGTGGCCAGCGCCGCCACCAGGCCGGCCACGATCGGCGACAGCACGGCCGGAATGACCACCTTGGCCACGATCGAGTGGCCGTGCACGGCGGAGTGTCCGGCCGAGACGAGCGTGGCGCCGATGACGCCACCGATCAGGGCGTGCGACGACGACGACGGCAAGCCGAGCGACCAGGTGGCGATATTCCAGGCGATCGCACCGAGCAAGCCGGCGAAAACGATCGGCAACGAGATCGCCGAGGACGACACAATGCCGCTGGCAATCGTGGCCGCAACCTTCACCGACAGGAAAGCGCCGACGAGATTCAGCACGGCCGACAGGGCAACCGCGGCTTTCGGCTTGAGCGCGCCGGTGGCGATCGAGGTGGCCATCGCGTTCGCGGTGTCGTGGAAACCGTTGGTGAAATCGAAGGTAAGCGCAGCCATCACCACGATGACCAACAGGGTGGTGTCGTGCACGAGGCGAACGATTCACGAACGCGCGGTGCTACGCAAGCGCTAACCGGCTTTTGACATCACCCGATTACCTCACACACGCCTAAATAGGGCGATTAGCGATCAGTGGAACTGCGGAATGATCAGGTATAGCCCGTAGACCACCGCGCCGGCACAAATCAAGAAGCAGATACCGGCCAAGGTCGCACCGAGCGGCCGGTTCGCCGCGACGGAGCCGGACTGCGCGCCGGCGTCGAGCGCGGCCAGTGAAGCGGGTCCTTCGCCGCCCTCATCGTGTCCGCGGGCCCAGGACATCCCGAGTATCCCCACCGAATACAGCACCACGATGGCGACGCCGAATACGAAGCTGACCAAGGCGACCTGGCCCAGCGCGCTCCAATCGATGAACGGCGTCTTCGCCGCCGCTGCCAACACGATCTGGTGACTCATGAGCTTCCCCTTCTACGCCGGCGATCAAGCCGCAGCGAGCGTGGACGATTCGGGGGCCCGCACGCTGACCTCGTGGGCGTCATTGACGTTGCCCGAGGTAACCGGCGCCCGCCTCGATCGCACCACGATGTAGCCGACCAGTAGGGCCGCGACCGCGCCGACCACGACGACGCCCGCGTTACCGGTGCTGGCCAACTTGCCCGCCAGCGCGCCGACCAGGGCCGCGACCGGCAGCGTGAACAGCCAAGCCAGCGCCATCCGTCCGGCGATGTTCCAACGAACCTCAGCCAACCGGCGCCCCAGCCCGGCGCCGAGGATGCTGCCCGAGCACACCTGCGTGGTCGACAGTGCAAAGCCCAGGTGGGCCGACGCGAGCAGCACCGCGGTGGACGCGGTCTCGGCGGCGAAGCCCTGCGGCGATTCGATCTCGGTCAGGCCCTTGCCCATGGTGCGGATGATGCGCCAGCCGCCGATCGAAGTGCCCAGTCCGATGGCCAGGCCCGCGGCCAGGATGACCCAGGTCTTGGGCCCGGACCCAACCGGCTGGTGGCCGTTGATGATCAGTACCAGGGTGATCACGCCCATCGTCTTCTGCGCGTCACCGGTGCCGTGCGCCAGCGAAACCAGCGACGCCGAGATGGTCTGACCATGCCGGAATCCGTCCGCTGCCGACTTGCGACCGGCTCGGCGAGTGATCGTGTACGCGGCGAAGGTTCCCAGCAATGCGATCAGACCGGCGATGAACGGCGACAACACCGCAGGTAGCAAGATCTTCGAAAACACCTTGTCGAAATGCACCCCCGAAGTGCCCACCACGACCCAGACCGCGCCGATCAAGCCGCCGAACAGCGCGTGTGAGGACGAGGACGGCAGGCCGATCAGCCAGGTGACCAGATTCCAGAGCACCGCGCCGATCAGGCCCGCGAAGATGATCGCGGTGCCGTTCACCGCATGGTCGGACAGCTTTGCGTCATCGACGATGCCGCCCGAAATAGTCTTGGCCACCGCGGTCGAGATGAACGCGCCCACCAGGTTCAGCGTGCCCGAGATCAGCACCGCCACCCGGGGCTTGAGTGCGCCGGTGGCGATCGAGGTGGCCATCGCGTTGGCCGTGTCGTGGAACCCATTCGTGAAGTCGAAGGCCAGCGCGGTGATGATCACCACGACCAGCAGGAGTGAGACGTCCATCAACAGCTCCTCACCGTTCGGCGGACGAGGCACCACTGATCAGTCGTCGAACCGACCCCGGAGCGCCTAGACCTGACGCTAGGAGCGACGGGTGAACGCGCGATGAACGCAGGTTGGCGGGCAGCTCCATTTCTCCGGGCGCGTTCGCGCAGAGCGGTCGGCGCTCGAGGTTGAGCAAGCCAGATAGCCTGAGAGGGTGATTGACCTGCGCGTTCTGCGCGAAAACCCTGACCTGGTGCGAGATTCCCAACGCGCGCGCGGAGCCGAGCTGGCACCCGTCGACGCGCTGATCGCCGCCGATGACCGCCGCCGGGCTGCCGTGGCCCGCGGGGACCAGTTGCGCAGCGACCAGAAGGCCGCGAGCAACGCCGTCAAGACCGCGACCCCGGAAGAACGCCCGGTCGTGCTCGCGCGAGCGAGAGAACTGGCGGCCGAGGTCAAGGCGATCGAAGCCGAGCAGGCGGCCGCCGACGCCGAGCTGCGAACCGCACACCTGGCCGTGGCCAATATCGCCTCCCCTGCCGCCCCGCCGGGGGGCGAGGACGATTTCGTGACCCTCGAGGTGGTCGGCACGCCGCCCACGGTCCCGAACCCGCGCGATCACCTCGAAATCGGCAACGCCCTGCGGGCCATCGACACCGATCGAGGCGCCAAGGTGTCCGGCTCCCGCTTCTACTTCCTCACCGGAGTCGGCGCGCAGCTCGAGCTGGCGCTGGTGAACCTGGCCATGGCCAGGGCGGACGAATGGGGGTTTACCCCGGTGATCGCGCCGGCGCTGGTCAAGCCCGAAACCATGGAGGGGACCGGCTTTCTCGGGGCGCACGCCAGCGAGGTCTACAAGCTGGCCGACGACGACCTTTACCTGGTGGGGACGTCCGAGGTCGCGCTGGCCGGCTTTCATGCCGACGAGATCCTCGATTCGGACGAACTGCCGTTGCGATATGCGGGATTCTCGTCCTGCTTCCGCCGTGAAGCCGGCTCGTACGGCAAGGACACAAAGGGCATCATCCGGGTGCACTGGTTCGACAAGGTCGAGATGTTCTCCTACGTCAGGCCCGAGGATGCCGAGGACGAGCACCAGCGCCTGCTGGCCTGGGAGCGGGACTTCATGGATGCCTTGGAACTGAGCTACCGGGTGATCGACGTGGCCGCCGGTGATCTCGGGTCCAGCGCCGCCCGCAAGTTCGACATCGAGGCGTGGTTCCCGTCCCAGCAGGCGTACCGGGAACTGACCAGTACCTCGAACTGCACGACATTCCAGTCCCGGCGCCTGAACATCCGTGCGCGCGGCGCAACCGGAAACCAGCCTGTCGCGACCTTGAACGGGACGCTCTGCGCTGTGGCCAGGACGATCGCCTGCCTGTTCGACCACCACCAGCAGCCGGACGGTTCGGTGTACGTCCCGCCGGCGTTGCGTCCCTGGCTGGGTGGCCGAGAAGTGTTGACCCCCCGATGAACGCGGACCTTTCATGAGCGTCCGGATGCTGGCCACCGACCTGGATGGCACCTTGCTGCGCACTGACGGAACGGCCAGCGACCGCACCCGCGAAGTGCTGGCGCGCGCTGAGGAAGCGGGACTGGTGATCGCCTTCGTGACGGGCCGCCCGCCCCGCTGGTTGCATGAAGTGGCCGCCGCAACTGGGCACACCGGCATCGCGGTCGGCGCCAACGGTGCGCTGACCTATGACCTGCACACCGAGACGGTGCTCAACGCGCACGCGCTGGATGCGGACACGCTGGCCGAGGTGACCGAGGTGCTCCGCGCGAAGATCCCCGAGATCCGCTTTGCCATGGAATACGGCCTCGACTTCGCGTTCGAACCCGAATACCGCCACGACTGGGAGATCATCCCCAGCGCGGACCGGACGGGCCGTGAGATGGCCGTGTCCACTCGCGCCGAACTGGCTGAGCTGTTGTCCAAGCCCGCGGTGAAGCTGCTCGCGAAGGGACGCGGCCTCGAACCGGACGAGTTCATGGACGCGGTGGAGCGGTTGGTCGGCGAGCGGGTCACTGTCACTCGCTCGGGGCACTCGCCGCTCGTCGAGATTTCGGCGACGGGCATTACGAAGGCCTCGGGGCTGGCCGCACTGGCCGATGAAAAAGGCATCTCACGCGAAGAGATCGCGGCCGTGGGTGACATGCCCAACGACGTCCCGATGCTGGAATGGGCGGGCGAGTCCTATGCCGTGGCCAACGCGCATCCCTCGGCCAAGGCGGCCGCTCGGACCATCCTCGAGCGCAGCAACGACGAGGACGCCGTGGCCCACCTGATCGAGGACATCCTCGCCCGCTGAGCCAGCCGAACCGGGACGCCGCCGGCGACGGCTCGCCGCCGCGGAAGTCCGCTCGTGGCTCGCCGCTGCGGACGTCCGCTCATAGGGCTCAGAGGTACTGGCCCGTGCCGTGCCCGGTCCGGTCTGGGTCGCCCGGCCGAGGATCGAGCCCGATCGGTGAACCGTCCGGCCCGAGCACAATCTGGCCCGGCAGCGCTCGACCGCGCATCTGCTCCAGTTGCGATCGGGCGGCCATCTGTTGTGCAAACAGGGCGGCTTGGATGCCGTGGAAGAGACCTTCCAACCAGCCCACCAGCTGAGCCTGGGCAATCCGAAGTTCGGCCTCACTGGGCACCCGGTCCTCGTCGAACGGCAACGTCAACCGGTCCAGTTCGTCCCGCAGATCCTGCGAGAGGCCTTCTTCCAGTTCCCTGATCGAGGACTCGTGGATCTCTTTCAAGCGCGACCGGCCGGCTTCGTCCAGCGGCGCGGCACGAACCTCTTCGAGCAGCTGTTTGATCATGGTGCCGATACGCATCACCTTCGCCGGCTGCTCCACCTGGCCGGATAGCGGGGAAGCGTCGTTGACGGGGACGACTTGTCCGTCCGCGCCGTCCTCGTCCGTAGTAGGTTCGCCGGCTGCCGGGCCCTGCTGATCTGGATGGGTCATGACCCCAGTCTGCCCATCCACGGCCGAAGAACACAGGCGGGGCCGGTCACCCCGTGGTGACCGGCCCCGCTGCTCCGTACTGTTGTGTGGCCTGAATGCGCGTGCTTGAGCTTGAATCAGCCCCGTGGACCCGCAGCGAACGCCTTCTTCGACACGGTCACGACCTGCGCCTGCGCTGACGGCGGGCCGAACAGGTCGAGCACCGAGAACTGCGTGGCGTACAGCGTGCCGCAGTTGATCGTCAGGCCGGCGGGCAGGTGAACCGGTGCGTACGTCCGCTTGCCGTTCGGTGCGATCTTCACTATCCGGCCGGCTTTACTCGGATCCGCGTTCGGGTCCTCCGGGTCCTGTCCGTAGAACAGCTCGCTCACATAGACCGAACCGTCATTGCCCACGGCCACACCGGTCGCGTCGGTCAGGTCGCCCCAGACCCGCTTGACGTGACCCGTCCACTTGTCGAGTTGCCAGACCCGAGCGGCATTCGGTGCCTCGGCACCAAGCCCCGAAACGTAGATGTCGCCATTGGGACCGACGGCCAGACCGGTCGGCACCGGATCGCAACCGGGATGCTGCGCATCGTTGTTCGGTGCACCGGCGCAGGCACCGGTGGTGATGTTGCGCGGCGCGAAGAACGTCGTGACCTTGCCGTGCGGCGATACCGCCAGCACGTCGTTGGCTCCGGCGTCGGCCACCAGCACCCGGAAGCCTTGATCCAGAACGGCGAACGGGTTGCTCAGGGAGTCATCCGTCTCGGCCGGGTGCAGCGGATCGGCACCTTGAAACTGCCCGTCGGGATTGTGCTTCAGCTCGTACTTGAGCAAGTCCGCAACCACTTTGGTGCTGCCATTGGACCTGACTTTGATGAGTGGCGCGGTGGCGGGCGCGGACTGCGTCTCGGGAATGTAGCCCTGCGTTGCGTACACGCCGCCGCGACCGACGTCGAGACCGCTCAAGCCTTGAATATTGGTGGCAAAGGCGGTGTGCGCGCCAGTCTTCAGATCAACTTTCGTGATCTGGCCGATGGCGGCCTCGGCGACGAACAGTTTTCCGTTCGCTCCGAAGGCAATCGACGATGCGCCATTGAACCCGGATGCGACCACGTTGATGGCCGGCTTGGACGAGTGTGAATGGCCGCGTTTGCCGTGCCATTGCAGCGAATGATCGCTGCCGGCCGATGTGGTGTGCGCCGCTGCGGGCGCGGCGAGCGCGAGGCTGACGCCAACCGCCAGTACTCCGCTCAGTGCGATGGTCGAACCTGTTCTGAGCCGTATCACGTGGACCCCCCTTGATTCCCGTGGCTGCGCTGCTGAACTCGGGATTGAGGGATATTAATCACATGAATTGAGAAACGCACAGGCCTCTCTTAGCATTATCGCCGATATTGCCGCGTAATTCGGATTGGCTCCTTACGGCCGCCGAACGTCAAGAACGACCTTTCCGACATGAGTGCTGGCGGCCAGGATTCGGTGGGCCTCAGCGGCTTCGGCCAGTGGCAGGACTCGATCGACCACTGGGCGTATTTTGCCCGCTTCGATGAGCGGCCAGACGTGCGCTTCGGTACCGGCCACGATGGCGGCTTTCTGGTCCAGCGGCCGTGCTCGCAGGCCGGCGGCATAGATCGTCCCGCGACACGCCATCAGCGCACCGAGGTTCAGCTCGCCGGCAATCCCGCCGACCATCCCGATAACCGCAATGCGGCCAGCCATCGCCAGCGAGGCCACATTGCCGCCGATGTACTTTGCCCCGACGGTGTCGAGGATGACGTCCACGCCCGCGCCGTCCGTCTGCGCCTTGACCACCTCCACGAAGTCCTGCTCGCGGTAGTTGATCGCGACATCCGCGCCGAGATCGCGGCAGGCCGCCACCTTGACGTCGGTCCCGGCCGTCGCGAACACGCGCGCACCCTGGGCCTTGGCCAGTTGGATCGCGATCGTGCCGATGCCGGACGAGCCGCCGTGCACCAAGAACGATTCCCCGGGAGCGAGCTTCGAGTTGTCGAAAACCATCGACCACACCGTGCAGGCAACCTCTGGAATCGACCCGGCCGTGACCAGATCAATGCCCGCGGGGACCCGCATCAACTGCCCGGCCGGTGCGGTCGCGAACTCGGCGTACCCACCACCGGCCAGCAACGCGCAGACCTCCTCGCCGACCTGCCAGCCGGTGACGCCCGGACCCAGTTCAGCGATCCGCCCGCTGCACTCCAGACCCAGAATCGTCGACACCCCACGCGGTGGCGGGTAATTACCCTCGCGTTGCATCAGGTCGGCGCGGTTGACGGCCGTCGCGGTCACCTCGATCAGAACCTCGCCCGCTCCGGGCGATGGTCGGGGCACTTCGGCCAGGACCAGCACTTCGGGACCACCAGGACCGGAAGCGACTGCGGCTTTCATGAAGTCACCGGTTCTTCGCGCTCACTCATAACGGTCACCGGCTCGTTGCGCTCACTCATGACCGCCAAACCTACCCGGACGGCCGGCCGCGGTTGGGATCAGACCGCGGTTGAGAACGCCAGCGCCCGCAAGGCGTCGAGCTCGTCTCCCAGCCGTTCGACGGCGTCCCAGTCGATGACGGCGCCGCACCGAACGAGCCAGTTGGCCAGCATCCGGTGGCCGCCTTCGGTCAGCACGGATTCCGGGTGGAACTGAACGCCGTCGATCGGCAGCGTTCGATGCCTGATGGCCATCACGACCTCGGAAGCGGTGCTGCCGGTGATCTCGATCTCAGGCGGCAGGGTCTCAGCCCGAACCGCAAGCGAGTGATAGCGGGTTGCCGTGAACGGCGACGGGAGGCCGGCCAGCACGCCGGCGCCCTGATGCAGCACCTCGGAGGTTTTGCCATGCAGCAGTTCGGGCGCACGGTCGACGACTCCACCGAACGCGGCCCCGATGGCCTGATGTCCCAGGCAGACCCCGAACAGCGGCAGTTCGAGGCGAGCGCATTCCAGGACGATGTCCATGCTGGCGCCGGCTTCTTCTGGCGTCCCGGGCCCAGGCGAGATCAGCACCCCGTCCACCCCGAACCCGGCAACTTCGGCGGCCGTCACCTCGTCGTTGCGGCGAACCTCGACCTCAGCGCCGAGTTGGGCCAGGTACTGCACGAGGTTGTAGACGAAGCTGTCGTAGTTGTCGACGACGAGGATGCGGGTCACGCCGTCCATGGTGCCATCAGCAACAGACTCCTTATTGAGTGACGGTGCCCGGGCCGGTGATCGGGTTGGCCGGCAGCTTCGGCTCGACCCAGGGGAAGATCACGAACAGCAACAGTGCGGCGATTGCGGCGACCAGCAGGAACGCCTGCAGCACTCGCAGCGCCGTCACGCCGGGCAGATGACGCCAGATCCAGACGTACATGATTAGAGCGTCCCTCCTGGCAGTTCCTTCGGTATCGCCGAACCTCGCACCGCAACCGCACGGGCCAATGAAGCGTGAATGATCATCCGCTGGTTCGCGGTGTACTTCGGGTGACAGGTTGTGAGTGTCAGCAGCGCGCGCGAGGCCGCCGTGTTCGGATGATTGGGTACCGGATCGATGACGCCGATGTCGCTCGGGTCGACGATCTCGCGACCGACCACGCCCTGCTTGTCCGGCGCGGCCAGCGCGGCCTCGATAGCCTTGTTCCGCTTGTCCTTGTCGGGCTGCTTGAGCGCTGCCGCGTAGGCGGCCTGATCGCCCAGTACCCGATAGACGTACCAGTTGCCGGCGGTTTGCACGACCACGGCGTCGCCCGGGACGAGCTGGTCGAGGTTCAGGAAGGGCTCGCCCTTACCGACGCGGTGACCGGCCACCGCGAAGTTTCCGAGCTGGCCGGGCACCGCGGTATCCGTGTAGTGGCCCGGTCCCCGCTCGAGCGCGGCATCGTCGGTGCCTTGCACGATCGTCCAAGCGAAGTCCTTTCCGAATCGGGGTATGTAGAGGTTGGCGAAGCCCTCACCCGCCGGGATCACCACCTGCTTGCCGGACGGCAGGTTGAGCCGGTCCTCGCCATGCAGCGGGTCCTGACCCTGCTGCCAGCTCTGGGCCAACTGCTGGTGCACCTGACTCTGCTTCTGGTGGGCGAACAGGTTCGACACCCACACCTCGTAGACCACGAACAACAGCAGCACCAGACCGGCGGTGATCAGGGTCTGACCGATACCGCGGACGAAGGTACGTACCACGTCGCCGAATCCGCGGCGCCGGCCTCCACTCGATCCACCGCCCGGGTCGACCGCGGCTGGCGGCGGCGGCGGAACCGTGCCGACCCCACCGGTCGTCGACGGAATGGTCGCTTGGTCGTCGCCGGAGTTCTCAGTCATCGATTCTCATGCCCGCTCTGCCTGCCGCTGTTGCCGCCGATGCTCTCACTATCGGCTGTGGCCGTCCTCATGTAATGAACGCATGTCGCACCAGCCGTTCATAACGGTCGCTCGGCCCCATTTCGGTTACCCACCCAGGGTCGCAAAGTTCAGCCCGATCGGCGCGCTATACGCCGGAACAGTGATGGATTTCTGATCGTCTACTTCATATTTGAGGCCGTAGGAACGCGCGTCCTTGCGATACTGGCCAAGATTGATCGAGGCGTTCAGGGCGTCCCGCATGTCTGGTTGCGGCCCGATGGCCTCGATGTCGAAGGGCGGCGAGTACACCTTGCCGTTGAGCAGCAGCGTGTTGCCGACACAGCGGACTGCGCTGGTGGCAATCACCCGCTGGCCCATGATCTGCATTGCCTCTGCGCCACCGGCCCAGAGCGCGTTCACCGCGGCCTGCATGTCGGACTGGTGGACTAGGAGCGTATTGGGGTCCACGTTCGGGTCCGTGATGTTCTCGTGGGAGTCGTCCAACACCACGTGCAGCCCGGGCCCGCGGACGGCGACCAAACCGCCGGGCAACTGAAGTGGTGCGGATTTGGCCTTGATGGCGGCGATCCCGGCATCGGACCGGCCCAGCTGGTTGGTGGCCGCTTCGACCTGCTGTTGTAGCTGCTTGACCTGGTTGTCCTGTTCGGCCCCCTGCGCCTCTGCTTTGCGAATCAGATCCGCGACATCGGTGCGACCGGCCGAGCGAAGATCTGTCCCGCGTGCGGTGTGGGCGGTGGTGGCGACGAGCAAACCGGCCGCGAGGGCGACGACCGGCACCAACACCTGCCAGCCGGTCGGGCGACGCGGGCGACGTCGACGGCGTAACGGGCCGGGCAGCGTGAGTCGCATGGTTGCCCTCCTGCCCGCCGTCGGTGTTGTCACTGTCGTCGATGTGCCGTCGATGTGTCGTCACTATGCCTTCGATGTGCCAGCGCTGTGCCGTCGAAGTCTTGCCAGCCGCGGTGGTTGCGCTGCTGCCGTAGTTGCCGGTATTCGAGGCGTCGCTCTGGCTCTGCGACTACGCTAGCTGCACCGCTGTCCCGAGGAGAGATCACCGTGCCGAAGTCCAAGGTCCGCAAGAAGCCGAGCTATGCGGCGCCGTTGCCGTCCTCGAGCGGCACGAGCGGCCAGCGCCAAGCGAAGCCCAGCCCGACGTGGTACCCGATCACGATGGTCGCCCTGCTCATCGTCGGACTCGCGTACATCGTCGTCTACTACGTGGCCAGCCAGAGCGTTCCGTTGATGCGGGACCTGGGTAACTGGAATTTCGGCGTCGGCTTCGGCTTCTTGGTGATCGGTCTCGGCATGGCGGTGCGCTGGCGCTAAGGCGCCGAGTTGTCCACAGCTTCTTCCACCGTTGTGATTACACGGTTGTAGTTCTCCCCAGGCTCATCCACAGTGTGGACAACTTTCAGAACATTGCCCGCCGCCGGCGCGGCAGCGGCCACGACGCCCGGCACGGCACCCGCCGTCGGCGCGGCGCGCGCACCGTTGGGCTGCGGGATCTCGTAATTGCTCAGCGAACCGATGCGAACCCCGGCAATGACCAACAGGGCAACCAGCAGACCGCCCAATCCGGCAACTTGGATGGCCGTCGTTCGCTGGGTGAATGGTTTGGCGTTCATGCTCCAACCCAGCAGGGCCAGTGTGGCGAGGCCGCCGATGACGAAACCGCCGATGTGTCCCAGCTTCGAGATGCCCGGCACCGAGAACGTGATGAGGAAGTTGACGCCGATCGTGATCAGTAGCGAGCGGCGATCAAAGCCCACGATGCGCGACAGCACCAGCGCGCAGGCGAACATGCCATAGATCGCGCCGGATGCGCCGGCCACCGACCCCAGCACGCCGCCGAACACGAGCACCCCCACCGAACCGCCGAGCGCGGCCAGCAGGTACACAGCGGCGAAACGCCACCATCCGAGGATCCGCTCGAGCGCCGGACCGACCATGTACAGCGCGATCATGTTGACGATCAGGTGGAACGGACCGATGTGTAAGAACGCAGCCGTGATCAGCCGTTCGTAGTCGTGATTGTGACCGACGAGGTACGGCGTGAGAAGCCAGTCCGAATACAGCTTCGACCCAGTGTTGTCGGCCAACGTGCCGCCCGGTGACAGCGCGGTGGCGATGTAGGCCAGCACGTTGAGCGCGATCAAGCCGTACGAGACGAAGGGCCGCGCGTTGCTGACCCGGGCACCTACGACGGTCCGGGCGCGCCGAACCGTCGCGGCACCGGCCCGAACGTCGTCCGGGCACTGGAAGCCGACCGAGGCCGCGTACTGGCACTCGGGGCAGATCGGACGGTTGCAGCGGACGCACCGCACGCCGGTCGGACGGTCCGGGTGCCGATAGCATCCAGGGAAGTCCGGCGCCGGAAAATAGTCGCCCGCGGGCGGTTGCGTCGGCTGCATACCGAGAGAACGGTCAGGCCTCGGAAATGGTTACCGAGTTGATCGTGATGTCCGTGACCGGCCGGTCAGCGGCGCCGGTCCGGGTCGTGCCGACGGCGTCCACTACCGCGCGGCTCTCGGCGTCGGCCACCTCGCCGAAGATCGTGTGTTTGAAGTTCAGCCAGTTGGTGGCGATCGTGGTGATGAAGAACTGGCTGCCGTTGGTGTTCGGGCCCGCGTTGGCCATAGCCAGCAGGTACGGACGGTCGAAGCTGAGCTCCGGGTGGAACTCATCGGCAAACTCGTAACCCGGGCCGCCGGTACCCCGGCCCAGCGGATCCCCGCCCTGGATCATGAAGTTCTCGATCACGCGGTGGAAGATCGTCCCGTCGTACAAGTTGTCGGTGGTCTTGTCACCAGTCGCCGGATGCGTCCACTCCTTGGCGCCGGTCGCTAGGTCCACGAAGTTCTTCACCGTCTTCGGGGCGTGATTGCCGAAGAGATTGATGTTGATGTCACCGGCCGAGGTGTGCAGGGTGGCCGTCTGAGTCGTATTCGCCGAAGTCACGGTACAAATGCTCCAATCGCGGTGGGCTGATCTCGTCCATCCTTACACGCACGCGCCGGCCGGTGGCGTCAGGGAATCTTCGGTGCGATGACCCGGGCGAGATTGAACGCGTTCAGCGCTGGGTCCGGCTGGCGAGTCCGGACGGTCACGACCCAAGTGCCTTTGGAGAACACCGCTTGCCAGGTGGCCGTTCCTTGCAACATGGTCCGATACGCCACGGCGCCACCGTCGCCGATGGTCTTGTCCGACTGGACCTCGGGATGCCCATGCGAGGACAGCACGGCAGCATTGAAGGCAGCGGTTGGGGTCTTGAACACTGATATCAGCACTTCGCCGACAATCGCGGACTCGTCGTAGGCAAAGTAGAAACGGCAGCCGACCGGCTTGCCCTTCAGCTGTACGACCCGCCCGATCCGGTCACCTTCGGCCAGACTGAAGTCGGCGGTCGTGACGTACGGACAGTCGCCGGCCACTTCCGTGCCGGCGATGTTGCTGAGCTTCGGTGTCGGGGTGGTGACGACGGTGCTCCGCGGTGCCGGGCTGGACTGCTCCCCATCACCACCGCCGAGACCGCCCGCGCTCGTCGCCGAGCTACTCAGCCCAGTCGTCGGCGTCGCCGTACTCGCCAGACGGTGACTGGTACCCGTGCACCCGGTCAGCAGGATGCCTGCCGCCAGCACGAGCGCAGTCAGCACAGAAAACCCTTGCGGCGTATGGCCTATCCTCATCGCGGCCTCCCCACCGCGACCTTCGCCGCCGCCAGGGCCAGCGAGTCGTCCAGTGGTTCCAGGGCTTGCGACGCTCCTTGCCGACTGAGAGCCCGGCGCAACAACTCGTCGGCGAATCCGGGGCTCTTGGCCAGGACCGGGCCATGCAGGTAAGTCCCGAAGACGTTTCCGCGGACCGCACCTTCAGTCAGGTCACTGCCGTTGTTGCCGCGTCCGGTGGCCGCCCGACCGAGCGCGGTAGTGCCGGCCCCCAGTTCGGTCAGTCCGCTGTGGTTTTCGAAACCGACCAACGTGCCCCACTCCGTCTCAACGTGGTTGTTACCGATCAGTCGGTGATCGGAGCCCTTCGTGACAACATCCAGCACCGACACGCCCGCAATGTGCTCGCCGTCCTTGGTGATGAACTCATGCCCGAGTAGCTGGTAACTGCCGCAAATGGCCAGCATCACCACCCCGTCGTCGGCCATCGCGCGCAACGCGCTGCCTCGGGTGACGAAGTCGGCCCCGATGTCGCCCTGGGCGGCGTCCTGTCCGCCGCCGCCGAGCAGGATGTCGGTGTCGCGGGGCAGCTCATCGCCGACCGCGACGGGGACGACGCGAACGGGAATCCCTCGCCATTCCAGGCGTTTCCGCAGCACCAAGACGTTGCCGGTGTCGCCGTATATGTTCATCTCGTGGGGGTAGAGGTGGGCCAGCGTCAAGCCTTTCACGATCGGCTCCTACTGGCATCGGCGGCGTGGCGATCGAGTTGTCGATGCAGCTCCCACATGGCCGTGTAGGTCGAGAAAATGACGATCGTGTCGTCGGCCGCTGACAACTCGATGGCCCGTTCGACCGCCCGGGCCAGATCAGCTTCGACGACCGCGACGTCCAGCTCGTCGTACCGCAGCCGCACGGCCATGTCGGCGGCCCGCGTCCCGGCGGTCACGATCGCGCCAGATTTACCTTGTAGCACCGAGTCGAACTGCACATCCCACAACCACGACATGTCGCGTCCGTCGGCATAATCGTCATTGATCGCGATGAGCGTGACGCCCGGTTGCAATGCGGCCACCGTCTTCAGCGATTGGCGGAATCCGGCCGGATTCTTGACCAACTGCAGGACGACCCGGCGTCCCTCGATCGTGAAGGACTGGCCACGACCGAACGCGGGTTCCACGGCCCGTAGACCGTCCGCGATCTGGGCCGGGGTGAGGTCGAAGGTGAGCGCCAGTGCCGCGGCGGCGGCGGCATTCTGGGCATTGTGCGCGCCCTCGGCCCGCAGCTCGATGTGCTCCACGACGTCGCCGATGCGCAGCTCGAGCGTGGTCGTGACGCCGAGTTCGAGCGAAATTAACTCGGCGCTGGCGGGTGTTTCCGACGTTGGCCCGACGTCGCCGTACAGCTCATCATCGGTTGGAAACTGCGCCCGGAGCCCCGCCGAGACGCCGAAGTAGCTGACGGCGGCGGGCAGTTCGTCGGCGAGCGCGGTCAACCGCGGATCATCGCGGTTCAGCACCACGTGCCTCGTGGTCGTACGAGCTACCCGGCCCAAGAGTTGCGCCGTGGTGTCGATCTCGCCGAAGCGATCGAGTTGGTCGCGGTGCACATTGAGCAGTAACAGCCGCTCCGGCGGATGCAGCCGACAGAAACGGACGGCGTGCGCTTCGTCCAGTTCAAATACCGCGACATCGGCGGTCTGCCGGCCCGTCCAGCCGCTCTGCTGGATCACCGACGTGATCGTGCCGCGGACGAAGTTGCCGCCGGTGTCATTGGTCAGCACCGTATGGCGGGCTCGCAGGATTGTGGCCAGCATTTTGGTGGTGGTGGTCTTGCCGTTCGTACCGGTGACGACGACGACGCCGTACCGAAGGCGGCCCAATCGCCGGGGAAGGAACCCCGGAAACACCTTTTCGACCACTAGCCCGGGGAGCGCGGTGGCACGCCGACCGGAGGCTCGAAGAGCCAAGCTGGTCAGCTTTCCGAGCCAGATCGCCAGTACGTCCATCGCGGAGCCAGGTTACCGTGGCGGGCAAGGGCGTTCGCCTGTCGGTGGCGATACCCGCCCCATCAGTAACGGCCCGCGCCGCATCAGTAACGGCCCCGCGCCCCATCAGTAACGGCCCTCCGGCCCATCGGCAATGGCACTCGCCCGGTCGATGGGCCTCAGGGCCTGAACTCGGTTACCAAAAGCGGTCATTTATTGACATCTGGTCACGAAACCCCTTACACCAGTCACGCACGGATCGCTTTCAGCTGACCGGCAGCTTCTTAACAGGAGGACTTTGTGACCGCATTGACCGTTTCACCCGAGGTGCTTGCGCATGACTTCGCGAACGCCGTGTACGGCACTCTCGACCAGGACAAGATCGACGCCGCCGTCGAATCGATCCTCGCGGAATCGACCACGGCGTACGCCGCCACCGGCAGTGTTGCCAGCCTGCTCTTCTACCTTCAGTTCCAAGTGAACGTCAAGGCAGGCAAGTCGTTCAACGGCAAGGCCGGCGGCATCTCTACGCCGGGCGGCGGCGCGCTGTTCGGCGATGTCTACACCGACGACATCGACCGGCTGTACAGCTCAACCGCGAGCTTCCAGTTCAACGCGACGCCGGTGTACCTCAACATCAACTTCTTCGACGGCCACAGCAACTTCCTGGGCCACCTGCAGTCCGGTGGAATCTCGACCGTGCTGGGCATCGGCGGCGGCTCGGGCAACTGGTCATAACTGGCCGCACGCACTAGTTGGCCGGCAGGTCCGCGATCCGGACGTGCCGGCCTTCTGCGCGTCCGAATGCACCCGATCGCGCAAGAATCTGCCGTCCCAGGCAAATCATTCCACGATCCTCGCTGGTGGAGACGAAGAGAATCGAACTCTCAACCCCTGCCTTGCAAATGTGCATGTGACGGCGGGTGGGAGTCCGAATCCGCCCACCTTTGGACCTTGTGGCCACCTGGATCGCTTCGCCGTGTGCCCTTCAAACCGCCATCCTCCGCGGCGACGGGCACGCGGCGGGCACGCTCGCCGGTCTCGACCGCTACAGCCTCCGCCCTTCGCCATTAACCCGACCCAGCGCATCCGTGCTGGCCGCCTGGATCACGGAAGGGACGAAGGACAACCGAGGAGGACCATCGCTCTCGCGGCGTCGAGGACGGCAAAAATAAGGAAGCCCGCACATCTGTTCATGTAACCAGCGTCCGCCGTCCTCAGCCAACCACTAAGGCGGTCCGACCGAGTGCGTCAACACCCGGCCGGACCTTGATCACACCGCTGCATACACAGAGGAGCAACCCGTGCCAGACCGTACTGATTCAGCGCCCAGCTCGGAAGTCCTAGGCCCGTGGCCCCAGGTCACCAACCTGACTCGCCTTTACGACCACGGGATGCCGTGGTGCGTGAATGCTGGCGGCCACCCCGACTCGGGTGCCGACGGCCACCCCGACTCCAACCGCCACATTCCGACCGACGAATGCCGAACGCCTAGCGCGTTTTTGGATGGCGCCGCAGCCGAGCTACACGGCCCGGCGGTTGGGCTTGAGCTATACGCAGCGACGAGCTACCGCTTCGGCGCCCCACGGGCTGACAGCCCAAGAGGGCCGGCTCGGCTCGTGTTCGACTTCTTTGAGGACGTGGACGACGGCCTTCGGTCCCGATTCAGCTTGCCGCTCGGCGAAGCGCTCCTACTCGCCCGTCAGATCGTCAGACTCGTGGATCTGGTGACAGCCTGACCATCTCAGCGAACCTCAGTTCTCCGGCATGTTCCTCATAGGTGCCGCTGGTCGCTGTCCTGGGACGGGTCAAGGGTCACCGATCCCGAAGGGACGCGAAGCGCCCTTGAGGCGGTCCAGGACAGTGACACCGTGGGCTCCCGTGAGGTACAGGTCGTACGGCTCGTTAATGCCACCGATCGATGCTCGCTGTAGCCTTGGAACCGGAAGGCGACGGCGCGAGGAGGTACTGGTGGTTGGTTCGGATACCCGCGACTGGTCGTCCGCTACTAACAGCGCAGGTGCGCTGCCCTCATTCGACGAGCCCCCAGTGTCGCAAGTACGACTAGGTGTTTACTTCGACCGTCTCCCGAAGCTCCGATCCGGTCATCTGGGGCTCTTTTGGGCGAAACTCGGTGGTCCAGACGTGTACCCAGACACGGAAGACTTGTACCGCGATCGGGCGAAGCTCGAGACGTTCCCAGCCTCCGCAGAGCGACCTGCCTTTGACTTGGCTCGGTTTGACCGGCCAATGCCCACCAAAGTCGCGTTTCGTAGTCGTGACGTAAGTGTCGAAGTCCAGGATGACTCTCTCTTCGTTACCTGGTCTCGTCTGCCCGAAAGCCGGACGTACCCCCGATACGAGGCCGTCCGGCTGCCGTTCGAAGCCACGCTAGCTAACTGGTATCAGTACCTGGCTCAATCTGGTTTAGGGTCTCCGCAACTTAGGCAAGCAGAGATCTCGTATGAGAACCAGCTGCCGCAGAAGGTCGGATGGAATTCTGTAGCTGACCTCGGTGAAGTTTTTCGTGCGCGCACTCTTCCAACAGCTGCCGGTGACGATCTTGAAGATGTGCACCTTTATCAGCGTCAGACGCTCAAGTCTGCGGATCAGGAGCCGTGGGGGCGGCTCTACGTGCGGATTGACTCCGCTCGAACGCACGAATCAACGAAGACGGTTGACTTCTCGTTGACCGTAAGAGGACTGTTGCGCAACGACACGCCCGAGGCGGCGCTCGCGACCTTGGACGAGGGGCACGCTTTAATTGTCAATACTTTCGCAGCGGCAACGACGGACAAAATGCACCAGATCTGGAAGCGGAGGAAGTAGATGACGGCGGCTTTCGCTCTGGAGGAGTCCGCTCACGCGGAGGAGGAACGTATATACGCGCAGCCGCCGGGTGGTGCACCCACATTCACACTTTCACTTCGCTCTGGCCAGGAGCTGCCTGCTTGGCTTGATGCGGTTGCCACCCGCGTCTCCCACTTGCTCCGCCTACCGCAGGATTGGGCCGGCCCCAATTCTCGGCCAATCGAACCTCGGCTAGCGGAGACGTTGATCGTAGATGTCTTGCCTCGCATATTGCCTGCCAATACCGATGCCGCTCCACACATCGTGCCGCTGGTCGATGGCGGACTGCAGCTCGAATGGCATCAGGGTGGTTGGGATGTCGAGGTCGAGTTAACGCCCCTCGGCGTGGTGTGGGTGGACTGCTCCCGCGTAGACGGGAGTTCGAGCTGGGATGGACGACTGTCGGAGCGCGAGTACGACCTAGGTATCGTGCTTAAGGAAATAACGTAAGACGCGTGACGGCCCAAGAAGCGGAAGCAGACGACGACACTTCAGTGCAAGACGATGACCGCCTTCTGCGCCGCGTGCACCCAGAACACGTAGTCCTCGATCAAAACCGCGGTGTGTACCGGCCAAGCAGCGCAGCATTTGCCGACGCCACTGATGGAATCTCGGTCTATCTACGCTCAGTTCTCGATCGAATCGACCGATGCGAGCAGGACGTACTTGAGCAGTACCCAAGGCATTCACTTGTTGCCTTCACTGCTTCAGTTGCCCGCGACAAGTCCCTGCTAAACCCGCCTTTTGCCGTCCGCCGTGATCCCGACCCTGCGGACACGCCAGCCCACCCATGTTCTCCCGCGCACGCGTTGCTTGTAGGTTTATTACGCGGTAACCCGGGGGCTAAGCGCCAAAGAAAGCCACTGGCCGAATGTGACCGGCTGGGCTGGGTCGTGCTTCGCGCGCCTGAGCAGTAACCGGCGCAGATTCTGCACCCGAGCTAAGGCGGCGAGGACGGCGCTTGCGCCGCCCGCAGCCGCGCGCCGAAGGCGCCTTGACCTCCAAGAGCCGAATGCGGCAACCGAAAAGTCCTGGTCGCTGCAACAACATGTAGCGCGGCGGTCCTTCAAACTCCACTGAGGCCTACGGTCCTATCTTCCTAGCGGCGACTAGTAGCAGCAGATATGTTGCAGAGGTCTGTCGACTTAGGAGGCAAAGTGTCAGGAATCGGCACAACCGGGACCACCGGCCAGACCTGTCCCGAGAGCGGTGTGTGGGAGGTAGTAGGCACTCCGTCCACGACGGCGCCCATCGCAGAGGGAAACACCTTCCCGCCCTACGGTGGTAAGGCAGTTACCTGGAAGCTGGTTCAGCTCGCATGACTTCCGGTAGCTCGTCCACGAGCTATCCACGTCGGCTAGCGCGATGTCTGCGACATTAGCTCGACCCTCCGGGGGCTCAATTGGCACTCGAATCGCTGTCTACCGTCGTCGGCGGGGCCTAAGCCAGGCGGCACTCGCTGGTCTCGTGGGACGCTCGGAATCGTGGCTCTCTCAGGTCGAGCGGGGCATCCGGTCGGTTGACCGACTGTCAGTTCTCCTCGATATGGCGCGCGTCCTGCACGTTGACGTCGAGGCGCTGACGGGTAAGCCGTGGCAGTTCGCGCCGAACGGATCCTCCACCGCCGACGGCATCAGCGAAGTGCGGCGTGTGTTCACTCGGTACGACCACCTGCTCGGCGAGGCTAACGCGCCGACACTCCCATTGCCTGAGCTCAAAGCGCATCTGAAGGATTTGCACACGAGCTACCAGGGCGCACGCTACGCCGAAGTCATTCGCGATCTGCCCCCGTTGCTCGTCGAGGCGGAGTGGCATCGAGCCGAAGGGTCAAGGCCTGGCGACGAGGGCTCACTGGTGTACGTGTGCGGCTACGTGCTGGCTGCGAAGCTGGTGACCAAACTGGGCGTCACCGATCTGGCAATGGTCGCTGCGGATCGCGCTGCCGGGGTTGCTCACACCACGGATTCGCTTGCGGCGGTTGGGATGTCTGCTTACCAAGTCGCGTGCGCGTTGCTGCGTTCCGATCAGCCCCAGGACGCGGAGCACCTGGCCGTTGGCATGGCGGAGAAGGTCGAGCGAGACGCCAGTGCAGATTCACCGGCGCTGGTGTCGGTTGCCGGCGCGTTGTGGCTGATCTCTTCGGTGATCGCGGCTCGTCAGACCAACCGCGATGACGCGTGGGAGCGTCTAGCGCGAGCGGATCGGCTGGCGACGATGCTCGGCGAGGACGGTAACCACGGGTGGACCGGCTTCGGTCCGACTAACGTGGCGATCCATCGCGTGTCCGTCGCCGCCGAGCTGGGCGACGCGGGTGAGGCAATACGCGCCTCCACCCAGGTAAACGAGGACCGGTTACCAGCTGCCTTGGTCGGACGTCGGGCACAAGTGCACCTGGACCTTGCCTGGGCGCACACCCAGCGCAAGCGCGACGCGGAAGCGACATTGCATCTGATCGAGGCGGAGACCATCGCTCCGGAGTCCATCCGGCACAACGTGATCGCCCAGGAGTTGGTGCGAGAAATGTTGAGCAGGGGCACCAAGGCCAAGACCCGGAGCTTGGCCGCGATCGCCGGTCGGGCCGGCCTGCTCGACTAGGCTCCGACGGTGCCTCGATGCAGCGTCGCCGTGACCGGTGCACCGCTGTCCGCACGAACGACCGATCTTGTCCTCGCTGTCCAGGGCGCCGGCTACGAGGTGGACCTCATCGCCACGCCGGCCTC
Source organism: Frankiales bacterium (assembly GCA_025966315.1). Lineage (GTDB taxonomy): Bacteria > Actinomycetota > Actinomycetes > Mycobacteriales > Jatrophihabitantaceae > Jatrophihabitans_A. Next base: position 117,271 of record JAOPUZ010000071.1, read on the forward strand.
GGCGGAGTGGGTCGACCTCGCAGCCGTCACCGCGGCGACGGGTGCGGAGCTGCGCAACGCTCGTCGATCTGAGTCTTCGGTTCGGTTGCCGTTGCCGGACTGTCTGGTCATCTGTCCGGCCACGTTCAACACCATCAACAAGACCGCAGCGGGCATCGGGGATACCCACGCGCACAGCTTCTTCTGCGAGTGCATCGCAGCCCGCCTTCCGACGGTCGTCGTTCCGATGATCAACGACCGGCTCTGGCGTCACCCCGCCTTAGCCGACAGCATCGCCCGATTGAAATTCGCCGGCTCCCATTTTATCGACGTGCATACGGGCCGCACGGAACTAAGGCCGGTGACCTCAGGCCACGGCCGCGAGGTCGTCACCGCCTTCGATCCGAACTGGATCGTTGCAAGCCTTCGAGCGGCCGGCTAGTGGTCAGGATCGATCGTTTTGGCTTCCTGCCGTGGATGAGTTCGCCGGTGCTGACGGAACAGGTTCCAGCAGTTCAGCAAGATGCCTGCACCGAGCACAAGCTGGCCTGTCGTCTTCGGACCAGTGAAGGTCAGGACCACACCGCCGATGACGAGGACGATCACGACGGACGCGACGACCCACTCGCTGGCCGAGTACATGCTCCACCGTGGTCTTCGCATGCGTTCGATCCTGCCACCGGCGGCTGATCCCGGCTTCTTCGCAGACATCAATCGGATGATTCTGTAGCCACTGCCCGTATTTGTTGACTGCAGAGCCGCACTTTTGTGCGGGTAGTACTCGCAGACGACCCGATCGTGCCGATCGCCGTTTTGATTCTCTTCGCCGCCGCGCGACCGCGCGTGGCCAACAGTGAGGAGACAGATCGTGGCGATGCCGCGCAGGATCAATATCGAGTTTGGTGAGGTGTTCCCGTACGGGGCGTTCGTGGTGTCGGAGGTGACGCCGCTGCGGGACTTTGATCGGTCGACGAAGGACAAGCCGGTCCAGATGGTCGACCCGGACACCGGCCTTCTGTTGTGGTCGGTGGATGTGATCGACCCTGATCCGGAGGCGCGGAAGGCTGAGCGTCAGTTCTCGGTCCGGATCGCGGCCAAGGTCAGCCCGGTATTGCCGGCGTCAATGCCGGAAGCACCGTTCAAGCCGGTCGAGTTCGAGGGCCTGACCGCGACCGCCTACGTGGCGCAGCAGGGCGACTCCCGGCCCCGGCTGGCGTGGTCGTTCCGCGCGACCGACCTGCACGCACCCCGCAGCTCGAAGTCGGCGTCGTCGCCGGCCGCCGCCTAGGGCGGGTGAACCGCTGATGAGTGTGGTCGCGGTGGCGCTGCTGCTCGGGGTGCTGGTGGCGTTTCTGGTCAAGGTCAAGCAGACAAAGCTCGGCGCCGCCCTGGTCGCGGTCATCTTCGGGCTGGTCCTGGGAGCGACGCCGGCCGGCCCGCAGGTCAACCACCCGCTGACGCAGGCGGGCGGCACGGCGTGGGCGTGGGTGCAGGGCCTGTGAACCGGCTCGGCGCCACCCGCCACGACGACGGCCCGGTCCGGGTCCAGCTCGCGAAAGTGCACGTCCCGCTGTCCGCGGTGGTCGGGGCGTGGCTGGCCCGCAAACTCGCCGCCGGGATCGTCGGCATCGTGAAGCACCCGGCTCGGATCGGGCTGGTGATCGTCCTCGGCGTGCTGTGGGATCTGGATCTTCGCTACGGCCCGTGGCCGATCCTGCTCACCGTCCTGTGCACGGTGCAGCTGCTGGCGGTGTGGCGGTTCCGCTGGCCCGACTCGTTCCGCCGCCACGTCACCTGGCGGGCCCGGGGCGTGTGGCGGGCACGGCGGATGTATCGGTTCGTGTGGCAACCCGCGATGGTCACCACCGGCCTCGCCGTCACCCTCGACGGGAAGGAGTTCCTGCCCTCGATCCGCTCCATCCGCTCGTCTGAATCGGTCGATCAGGTGTCGGTCCGGATGCTGCCCGGTCAATGTCTGGCGGACTGGGCCGCCGCCGCACCCCGGTTGGCGCAGACGTTCGGGGTGCTCGACGCCCGCGTGCGGTCGGTGCCGCGTGACCCGCGCCGGGTCGTGCTGTGGCTACTCACCCACGACCCCCTCACCAGCACCGTTCCGCCTTTCCAACCGTCGCAGCCGGTGGACCTGGCCGCGCTACCGGTCGCCAAACGGGAGGACGGGCTCACGTATCGGCTGCGGCTGCTCGGTACGCACGTCCTGATCGTCGGCGCGACCGGCTCAGGAAAAGGGTCGGTGCTGTGGTCGGTGCTGGCCGCGCTCGGACCCGCCATCCGGGACCGGCTAGTGGAGGTGTGGGCGATCGACCCGAAAGGCGGCATGGAACTCGCCCCCGGCGCGGGCCTGTTCACCCGCTTCTCCTACGGCGACGGGGACGCGTTCGAACACGACTACGCCGCGATCCTCGAGGACGCCGTCGCGGTGATGCGCCGCCGACAGACCGCGCTCCGGGGCGTGACCAGACGGCACGAGCCGACGACCGACGAGCCGTTGACCCTGCTGGTTGTCGACGAACTCGCCTCGCTCACGGCGTACGTGACCGACCGGGACGCGAAACGTCGCATCGCGGCCGCACTGTCGCTGCTGCTGTCCCAAGGCCGCGCGGTCGGCGTGAGCGTGATCGGGGCGTTGCAAGACCCCCGCAAAGAGGTGCTGCCGTTCCGGGACCTGTTCCCGACCCGGATCGCGCTGCGGCTGTCCGAAGCCGAACAGGTCACCCTCGTCCTCGGGCACGGCGCACGCGACCGGGGCGCTCGCTGCGACCTCATCGCCGAGTCCACGCCCGGGGTTGGTTACGTCACCCTGGACGGAGTCGCCGAACCGGTCCGGGTCCGCTTCGCCCACCACACCGACCCCGACATCACCGAACTGGCGCGCACCTATTCGCCGCACGCCGCTGACCCGGACAGAGTCCAGGTCGCGCCGTCGATGCTCACCGCCACGGGGGCGACCGAGCACCAGACGGGCCAGCAACCACAACTGAAAAACCGGCCCGAGTTCCGGTGGCCGTGGGAGAAGAACGCATGAGCCGCCCCACCAGCGGTCAGCTCGCGTTCCCGCTCACCGTCCCGCCACTGGCACCGCAAGCGCGGCAGGAGCTGCTAGGTCTGATGCGGTTTGACTGGCAGGCTGACGCCGCCTGCGCGGGGATCCTCACCGGCGCGGCCGACCCGTTTTACCCCGAACCCATCACCGGGACGAACCGCATAGCCAATAGCGTTAACGAGGTCGCCAAAGCCGTGTGCCTGGACTGCCCGGTCCGGATCTCCTGCCTCGCCGCCGCGCTCGTCACCAACGAGACCCACGGCGTGTGGGGTGGGGCGAGCCCGACGGATCGGGACCGGATCAAGGTCAACCTCGCCTTGGGTGACCCGGTCGGGGTCGCGTTGCGCGCCAACATCCGCCCGAAACGATCCGCCGCATGAGCACGCTTCGGATCACTGACGATCTGGCCCGCGACCTGGCCGCCGCTGAGGGGGCCTGCGTTCGGCCCCTGTTGCGACGCCTGACCGACCAGAGCACCGGCAACGCCTCGATTGTTGTCCTGCCGTGCGGGTCGACCCGGACCGCGCAATGTCCGTCCTGCGCCGACAAAGCCCGCCGGCTTCGGATGCAGCAATGCGCCGAAGGCTGGCACCGCACCGACGAACCACCCACGCCCGACACCGATGACGACGAGCGGGACCAGCTCGAAGCAGACCAAGACGACGAGGACGGGTCGGAGCGTCGGGTCCGGTCCACCCGCCGCCGGCAAGACGCCCCCAACCTGCCCCGGCTACCGGTGGAGGACCGGACCGTCGGCCACACATTCACCAGCCCGGACGGCAAAACCTACCGGCCCTCAATGTTCGTCACCCTGACCCTGCCCTCCTACGGCCGCATCACCCCCGGCCACGGGACACCCCCCAACCCCAGCGCCTACGACTACCGCCGCGCCGCCCTGGACGCGCTGCACTTCTCCAAGCTGGTCGACCGGTGGGTGCAGAACCTCCGCCGCGCGGTCGGCTACAACGTCCAATACTTCGCCGCCGTCGAAGCCCAACGACGCCTCGCACCCCACCTACACACCGCCCTGCGTGGCGCGATCCCCCGCGCGCTACTCAAACAAGTCACCGCCGCCACCTACCACCAGATCTGGTGGCCATCCCTCGACCACCCCATCTACACCGACCCCGACACCCTCCCCGTCTGGGACGCCGACACCAGCAACTACCTCGACCCGACCACCGGCGAAGTGCTCACCACCTGGGCTGACGCCCTGGACCAGCTCGACCACGACCACACCGCTAAGCCAATGCACGTCCTGCGCTTCGGCCAACAAACCGACATCCAAGGCATCATCGCCCCCTCACCCGACGCCGACCGCACCATCCGCTACCTCACCAAATACCTCGCCAAATCAGTCGCCGACACCTACGACACCACCGACGAACCCACCCCCGCCCGGGCACAACACCTCCGCCGGCTACACCACGAAGTCCGCTACATACCCTGCTCACCCCGCTGCGCCAACTGGCTCCGCCACGGCATCCAACCCGACCAACCCCGACCCGGCCTCCAACCCGGCCACTGCCCGTCCAAAGCCCACGACCGCCACCACCTCGGCCTGGGCGGACGCCGCGTCCTCGTCTCCCGCAAATGGACCGGCAAAACCCTCACCGACCACAAGGCCGACCGCGCCGCCATCGTCCGCGCCGTCCTCGCCGAAGCCGGCATCGACATGCACGACACCCAGCGGACCACCGCCGACCAGACCACCGCTGACGGGCGACCCCGCTGGCGCTGGGAACCCCTCACCCACAACCACACCACCTACCAAACCGCCCTCGCCCACGCCATCAACGAAGCCCGCCAATGGCGCCAGCAATACCAAGCCGCCAAACAACGAGCCAACGCCCCGCCGAGCACCAAGCCGTAAGGGGCTCTGGGGCCGGTTGTCCCCGCGAAACCAGCGGCACGCCTGCCACCTCCGCGACCACACCTCCCGGTCACGTCCCGCCCTATCGCAACTTCCCGTCGGGGGCTCGCAAGCCCTATCTCCCCAGAGCCGCCCTCAAGGTACCCAGCTCGGCAAATCCAATCCCAGACCAAGGAGATCGATATCAGTGAGCACGTTCTTGTCCGTCCCAGAGGCAGCGGAGTTCTTGAACACGACCGAGCGCTTCGTTCGGCGGATGGTCGAGGAACGGCGCGTGCCCTTTCACCGCTTCGGGCGCCACGTTCGCATTTCGCGGGCTGACCTGGAAGCTTTCGTTGCGGCGAGCCGGGTCGAGCTGCCGCCATCGCGCTGGATCGCCTGATGGCCGCTGCGCGCCGTGATTGGGGCAGAGTTCGCCGGCTGCCCTCTGGTCGCTGGCAAGCTCGGTATCCGGGGCCGGACGGCCTCCTTCGACCCGCACCCGACACTTTCGTGCGCAAGGCTGAGGCCACGGACTGGCTAGCGAACAAGCGCACCGAGATCAGCCGCGATGACTGGATCAACCCGGACTTCGCGGCGGTCACTCTGAGGGAATTCGGCAGTCGGTGGATTCGGGAGCGCAGGATCGCGGAGACAACTCGGGAGCGTTACGAATTCGCCTTCGAGAAGCATGTGATCCCGCACATCGGCGAGTTACCCCTTGGCAAGATCCGCGATCAGACCATCCGGAGTTGGTACGCGCGACTGCATGACTCCGAAGTTGGAACGGCCAGCATCTCTAAGGCGTATCGGCTACTGCATGCGATCTTTTCGACCGCCGTCGATGATCTTCTCGTCCGGCGGAACCCGTGCCGCATCAAAGGCGCATCGTCGGACAGATCGGCTGAGCGCTCGGTCTTGAGCATCGAGGAGGTCTTCCGCATCGCCGGGGCGGTTCCGCCGCGTTACCGGGCGCTGATCCTGCTTGCTGCGTTCACCAGCCTTCGGTTCGGCGAGCTGGCCGCGCTCCAGCGACGCCACGTCGACCTCGGTGCGCAGGAGATTTCGGTACGACGGTCTCAGGCCGAACTCCGAGGCGGACGTCGACTGATCAAAGACCCGAAGAGCGGCGCCGGAATCCGCGATGTAGCCGTGCCCGCCGAGATCCTCGCTGAGTTGTGGGACCACCTGGTCAAGTTCATCGAGCCCGGAGACGAAGCCCTTGTGTTCAGTGGCCCGAAGGGTGGCTCCTTGCGGCGACACAACTTTCGGAAGATCTGGCTGGACGCGCTCGTCGAGGCCCACGTCGCTCGTACCGACGTGCACTTTCACGACCTGCGTCACACGGGCAACGACCTGGCCGCCAAGACCGGAGCATCGACTCGTGAACTGATGGCTCGCATGGGTCACGCGTCGATGCGTGCCGCGTTGATCTACCAGCACGCAAGCCGGGACCGAGACCGAGAGATCGCCTCGCAGATCAATTCGAACCTGATGCGGTCACGGCCCCAACCGAGGGCAAGCAACAAAGACCAGGGGCACGTGGCGGGCACGAGCAACGAGGAGGCCGGCTAATGGCCAGCTCAGAAAAGAACGGAGGCCCCGAAAGTCGGGACCTTCGAGTGTGTGGAGACGAAGAGAATCGAACTCTCAACCCCTGCCTTGCAAAGGCAGTGCTCTGCCAATTGAGCTACGTCCCCGGATACCGGGAAATGCCGGTGTTCGAGCCAGTTCGGCTCGAACCCGCACAGCAACCGATCAGGAACGCGTGGCCTGCCGCCACACGTCCGTACTCTCCTGACCCTTCTTGCGCTTGATGACCGCTGCCACTCCGACGGCGGCCGCCGCGATCGCGAGCAGTTTCTTCATGCGACACACTCCAGGGTGCGGTGCCGAAGCACCGACCGCCTCGGCTGGCGGTCGATCACGGCAGTGGGCCTAGGAGGACTTGAACCTCCGGCCTCATCCTTATCAGGGATGCGCTCTAACCATCTGAGCTATAGGCCCATCACGCAGTACGCGCGAGGAGTCACATTACCGGCTGCCTAAGCCCCATCCCAAACCGGATCTGGGGTGCGGGCGCCGATCACCGCCACCGGCCCAGTTGAACCTCCGGAGGACGGCGCGTGAAGATCATCGCCGATACGCCCATTTGGGACGGTAGGCGCCTCGCCGTGTCCTTGAATATCAGCATGACGCTGGACCATGCTCAAATCCATCCCCACGCCACGGTTGAGCTGCGGGTCGACGATCTCGACCAGCTGGACTTCGAGGACGATCTGGATGACGACCCGGTATTGCTCGATGCGGCCGGGCAGCCGGTGCAAACCTGGCGCGAGGACTACCCGTACAACGAGCGAATGTCCCGCCGCGAGTACGAGCAGAGCAAGCGGGCACTTCAGATCGAACTGTTGAAGCTGCAGAACTGGGTTAAAGCCAGCGGCCAGAAAGTCGTCCTGATCTTCGAAGGCCGGGATGCCGCCGGCAAGGGCGGCACCATCAAACGCTTCACCGAGCATCTGAATCCCCGCGGAGCCCGCGTGGTCGCTCTGGAAAAGCCATCCGAGCGTGAACAGACGCAGTGGTACTTCCAGCGTTATGTCTCCCATCTGCCCGCGGACGGCGAGATCGTGTTGTTCGACCGGTCCTGGTACAACCGCGCCGGCGTCGAACGAGTCATGGAGTTCTGCACGCCGTCCCAGTACAGGGAGTTCATGCGCCAGGCGCCGGAATTCGAACGGATGCTGGTCCGCAGTGACATCCATCTGATCAACTCTGGTTCTCAGTTTCCCGAGCCGAACAGCGCACCCGGTTCGCGATCCGCCAGCTCGACCCCGTCCGGCAGTGGAAGCTGTCGCCGATGGATCTCGCCTCGCTCGACAAGTGGGACGCCTACACCGAGGCCAAGGAGTCGATGTTCTTCTACACCGACACCGCGGATGCTCTCTGGACGGTCCTGAAGAGCAACGACAAGCGGCGGGCCCGCATCGCCGCGCTCCGCCATGTGCTCAGCTCGATGGACTACGAGGGACGCAACGACGAGCTGGTCGGAATTCCGGATCCCGCCATTGTCGGGCCAGCCAGCCAGGTGTTCGAACGGGGCGAGCGGCCGGATCGACTGTTTCCGCGCCTCTAACGCCGAATGTCCTACTCTGCCGTCGTCATAGCGTCGGGAGAGTAGGACATTCGGGGAGTGGAAGCCGGGCTACTCGCGTTCGCTCAGGGTCAGTTCGACGCCGCCGACCAGGTCGGCGCACAAGTTGTAGATCATCGAGCCGATGGTGGACAACGCGATGAACAGGATGATGTTCACCGCTCCGATGATGATGGCGGCTCCGAAGACCAGTGAGCCGGTGACCACCTGCTTGGTGTTGTCATCGCCGGTAATCGTCTGGACGGCTTTGTTGACCTGATCCAGCGCCCCGGAAACGTCAAGGATCCCGTAAAGCACGCCGACCAGGATGAGCCATACGAAAAACAACGCTATAGCCAGCACGCAAGAGAACTTGAACACTGAATACACATTGATGTGACTCAGCGTCAGGCGGGCCTTGCGGGGCTGCCGGCTGGCGCGATTCTGCTTGGCCGCCGACCGTCCCGAAGTGCCTCCACCGGACGAGGTCTGCGTGCCGTCCGGCCCGGTTGGGGAGCTGGTGTCCGGCCCGGCGGTTGTGACCGCACCGGCCGAGCCACCCGCGCCGTAGCTGTTGCGGCCGGCGTCGGGATCGTGCGAAGTGATCGGCTGGTCGGGCGTCCACACCGGAGGCTTGCTGGCCTTCACCGGTGGGAGAGTGCTCGTGTCCTGATCCTGAGGCACGCTTCTCCCTGTTGTCGTGGCCGGGTAGCTCTCGGTCATGCTTAGCTACTCCTGCTCCTCGGGCGCTTCCGGCTCATCTGCGTTGCGGGCGATCGATACCAACGTGACACCCTCGGGCAGGTTCATCAGCCGGACACCCATCGTCTGGCGCTGGGCCTTACGCACCTCAGCAACCGACGTCCGGATGACTACGCCGTCGGACGTGATCGCATAAATCTCGTCCTCCGGGCGCACGCTCATCGCGCCGACCAATCCACCTCTCGTGGTGACAATACGCGCCGTCAACACACCCTTGCCGCCTCGACCCTGTACCGGGTACTCGTCCACGGCCGTGCGCTTGGCGAACCCACCGTCCGTGGCGATGAGTATTTGCATGTCGTCCTGCAGGACCTCCATGGCCAGCAACTCGTCCTCGCCGGAGAATCTCATGCCGATGACACCCGAGGTCGCCCGCCCCATCGGACGCAGCGTCTCGTCGTCGGCCTTGAAGCGAATGGACTGCGCGTGCTTGCTCACCAGCAGCAGATCGTCGTCGGCCGAGATCAAGGCCGCGTCGATGAGTTCGTCGTCCTCACGCAGATTGATTGCGACAATTCCGCCGGAACGGTTGGAGTCGAAGTCGGTGAGCTTGGTCTTCTTCACCAGGCCGGACTTGGTGGCCAGCACCAGGTAGGGCGCCACCTCGTAGTTCTTGATCGTGATGACCTCGGCGATCACCTCGTCCGGCTGGAAGGCCAGCAGGTTGGCCACATGCTGGCCGCGAGCGTTTCGGTTGGCCTCGGGCAATTCGTACGTCTTGGCCCGGTACACCCGACCCTTGTTGGTGAAGAACAGGATCCAGTCATGGGTGGAACACACGAAGAAGTGCGCGACCAGGTCCTCGGTGCGCAACGCCGCGCCCTGGACCCCTCGGCCGCCGCGACGCTGCGCGCGGTACAGATCAGTCTTCGTCCGCTTGGCGTAGCCGGTACGGGTGATCGTCACCACCACGTCCTCGGCCGCGATCAGGTCCTCCATGGACATGTCGCCGTCGTACGGGATCAGCCGGGTTCGGCGCTCGTTGCCGTACTTGTCCACGATCTCGGTGAGTTCGTCGCGGATGATCGTCCGTTGCCGGGTCGGGTTGGCCAAGATGTCGTTGAGGTCGGCGATCCGGGCCTCGATCTCGTTGGCTTCTTCCTGGATCCGTAACCGCTCCAACGCGGCGAGCCGGCGCAATTGCAGGTCGAGGATCGCCACGGCCTGGATCTCATCGATGTCGAGCAGCGCCATCAGGCCGGAACGGGCCGCTTCCGCTGATTCTGAGTTCCGGATCAGGGCGATGACAGCATCCAGGGCGTCTAGCGCCTTGAGGTACGCGCGCAGGATGTGCGCCCGCTCCTCTGCCTTGCGCAGCCGGTACTTGGTACGCCGGACGATGACCTCGACCTGGTGCGCCACGTAGTAGGACACCATCTGGTCCAGCCGCAGCGTGCGCGGAACTCCGTCGACGATCGACAGCATCGTCACGCCGAAGGTCGTCTGCAGCTGGGTGTGTTTGTACAAGTTGTTGAGAACGACCTTGGCCACCGCGTCGCGGCGCAGCGTCACCACGATCCGCATACCGATCCGGTCCGAGGACTCGTCGTTGATGTCGGAGATGCCCGCGACCTTGCCGTCCTTGGCGAGTTGAGCGATGTTCTCGACCAGGTTGTCCGGGTTGACTTGGTACGGCAACTCGGTGACGACCAGGATGGTGCGACCCCGGCCGTCCTCCTCGACGGTTACCACGGCCCGCATCCGGATGGAGCCGCGGCCGGTCCGGTAGGCGTCGGCGATGCCGTCACGTCCGACGATCAATGCCTTGGTCGGGAAATCCGGGCCCGGAATGACCCGCATCAGCTCTTCCAGGAGTTCTTCCGGGGTTGCCTCCGGGTGATCCAGTGACCAGGTCACCCCGGCCGCGATCTCACGCAGGTTGTGCGGGGGCAGGTTCGTGGCCATCCCGACCGCGATCCCGCCGCCACCGTTGACGAGCAGGTTCGGGATCCGGGACGGCAGGACCACCGGCTCCTGGGAGCGGCCGTCGTAGTTCGGAATGAAGTCGACGGTCTCTTCATCGATGTCGCGCAACATCTCCATGGCCAGCGGCGAGAGCCGGGCCTCGGTGTTGTGGGACACGAAGCCGTTGGTAATGAAGGCGTGGTCGCCGGCCTCGACCCGCAGCGAGAACACGGGCTGGGTACCGGCTTCGCTCACCGACGTGACGGCCGCCAGCGAGAATTGCCGCGGGTCGCCGCCGTCATCAGGCAGGTGACGGGCCGAATCAGCCTGGTAATCCGCGGTGATGTCCGGAATCCGCGGCAGCACATTGGCCCAACTTTCGCGGTGCGCGCTGGCCCGCCGCAGCACCAGCACGTCCCGCGAAGTCAGCTCGCCGGCAAGTTTCCACATCAAGGTCGGGACGTCGTGCACCCGGCCGATGATCAGCAGCGGGTGGTTCGTGGTCGCGGTGACACTGGCCTCGCCCGCGGTGACCGTGATGACGGGATGCTCGCCCGAGTGATGGAAGGCCGAGACTCGGACCGGTACACCGTCGCGGCCGATCACCTTGAGGTCTACGTCGGTGGTGCTGTTGGGTTGGGCGTCGGGCACCAGGTCCGCGATCGGTACCGCGCCGTGCGGGGTATCCACCAGCGTGTCGCCGGTGACGCAATAACGCATGGCGGCAGCGGGGTCATTGCCAGGTGAGCCGAAGTTGCCCTGCCCGTCGATCAGCGGCGCCCGCATCGACCATGGTTGAGACAGTCGCACCAAGGTGTCATAGATCGACATGTCGCCGTGCGGGTGATAGTTGCCCATCACGTCCCCGACCACGCGCGAACACTTCACGTGCCCGCGGTCAGGCCGATAACCGCTGTCGTACATCGCGTACAGCACCCGGCGGTGCACCGGCTTGAGTCCATCCCGCACATCCGGTAGCGCGCGGGCCACGATGACACTCATCGCGTAGTCGAGGAAGCTGCGCTGCATCTCGAGCTGGATGTCGACCGGTTCGATGCGGTCGGTCTGCGGTGGTGGCGGTGGGGTTTCGGTCATGATGGCCTTTCTGTCGCTCAAAACTCAAAATCTGATCACGGACAGCCAGCAGCAACGCACGGTCACGCACGCCGCACTGGGCGGCGTGACCGGACGCGGCAGTTAGATGTCGAGGAAACGAACGTCTTTGGCGTTGCGGATGATGAACGAGCGGCGTGCTTCCACGTCGTCGCCCATCAGCACAGAGAACAGTTCGTCGGCGGTGGCGGCGTCATCCAAGGTCACTAACCGGAGCACGCGAGTCGCGGGATCCATGGTCGTTTCCCACAGCTCGGTGGCATTCATCTCGCCGAGACCCTTGTAGCGCTGGATCGAATCGCCGGCCGAGCGGCGACGCCCGGTCGACTCACCCTGCACGATGAGGCCATCGCGCTCACGGTCGGAGTACGCAAAGTCGGGGTCGCCCTTGGACCACTTGATCTTGTACAGCGGGGGCTGAGACAGATACACGTGACCGTGCTCGACCAGCGGCCGCATGAAGCGGAATAGCAGGGTGAGCAACAGCGTGGTGATGTGCTGGCCATCGACGTCGGCATCGGCCATCAGCACCAGTTTGTGGTACCGCAGCTTTGTGATGTCGAAATCGTCGTGGATGCCCGTCCCCAGTGCCGTGATCAGCGACTGGACCTCGGTGTTCTTGAGCACCCGGTCGATACGAGCCTTCTCGACGTTGATGATCTTTCCTCGGATCGGCAGGATCGCCTGATACATCGAGTCGCGCCCTGATTTCGCTGAGCCGCCGGCCGAGTCACCTTCGACGATGTACAGCTCGCTACGACTCGGATCGGTCGAGCGGCAATCGGCGAGCTTGCCCGGCAGGCCCATCGTGTCGAGCGCATTCTTGCGCGCCAGCTTGCGAGCCTGTTGAGCCGCCTTGCGAGCTCGAGCCGCCTGGCTGGCCTTGGTGATGATCAGCCGGCCTTCGCTGGGATTGCGCTCCAGCCAGTCGGCAATCCACTCGTTGCACACCTTCTGCACGAACGACTTGGCCTCGGAGTTGCCGAGTTTGGTCTTCGTCTGACCCTCGAACTGCGGCTCGGCCATCTTGATCGAGATGATGGCGGCCAGACCCTCCCGGATGTCGTCGCCGGTGAGCTTGTCGTCCTTCTCGCGCAACACCTTCTTATCGATGGCCCACTTGTTCACGACCGTGGTCAGCGCCGACCGGAAACCTTCTTCGTGGGTGCCACCCTCGTGGGTATTGATGGTGTTGGCGAAGGTGTAGACCGACTCCGAGTAGGACTCGTTCCACTGCATCGCGATCTCGGCGGACATCCGCAAGGCGGTGTCTTCGGCTTCGAAATAAATCACCGATTTGTGGATGGGTGACTTGGTGGCGTTGAGGTGCTTGACGAAGTCGGCGATGCCACCGGCGTAGTGGTAGACGACTTCCTTCGGCGCCGACGACACTTCGGTGCCGTCCTCGCTGACCTTCTGAATGCCGCGCTCGTCACGAATGGCAATGGTCAGCCCCTTGTTGAGGAAGGCCATCTCTTGCAGTCGGCGGATGATCGTTTCGAACGAGAACTCGACCGTCTCGAAGATCGAATCGTCCGGCCAGAACGTCACGGTGGTTCCGGTGGCGTCAGTCGGTTCACCTCGTCGCAACGGTTCGGCCGGCTTCTGGTCGACGTAGGGCTGGGTCCAGTTGTACCCATCGCGCTGGATGTCCACCTCGAGGCGCTTGGACAGCGCGTTCACCACCGAGATGCCGACGCCGTGCAATCCGCCGGATACCGCGTAGGAGTCGCTGTCGAACTTTCCGCCGGCGAGCAGCACGGTGAGGATGACCTCGACCGCCGGCTTCTTCTGAGCGGTGTTCATTCCGACGGGCATGCCACGGCCGTTGTCAGTGACCCGCACGGCGCCGTCGGGCAGCAGGGTGACGTCGATCCGATCGCAGTACCCGGCGAGCGCCTCATCGACCGAGTTGTCCACGACCTCCCACACCAGATGGTGCAAGCCACGCTCGCCGGTGGATCCGATGTACATACCTGGACGTTTTCGAACCGCCTCGAGTCCCTCGAGCACGGTGATCGAATCCGCTCCGTAGCTCGACGCAGCCGTTGCCGCCACTCGGTTGCTCCTTCTGTCTGCAGCACTCGATCGGCGCCAGGGCATCCTGTGCGCGCCCAGCCGGGCTCGCTGCGCCGATCCTGACCCACACCTGAGCGGGTCAACCTATTCATCTTACGGGGTCAGCGGGCCTGAGTGCCGCTTTCAACACCGCTGAAAGGCGCAGAGAGCGACTTTCTGACGCGGCTCGACTCGGGATACGTGGCCTGACTTGACGAATCGCGTCAGCGACTACTCAGACCGGCTGCGGCGACACCGCTCAGCCGTAGGTATCCCGGACGCCTCGACCTCGCGATGACCAGGGCCCATGCTTCCAATTCGGAGCGGTCGGCCCGGTGATCGTCAACCGCCGTACCAGGCCCGCAGGCAGCTCAGCCGAGATGCGAGCCAGAATCTGTGGCGCCATCAACCGCAACTGGGTTGCCCACGCCGTCGATTCGGCCGAAATCTTCAGATCACCCTCGGTCAGCTGGATCGGGCGGCACCGGGCGGCTATGTGGCCACCGACGACCGACTCCCACTGCGACATCAGCCGGGCCTCGGCAAGCGGTCCGACCCAACCAAGATCGGGCAGCGCCCCCCGGACGATCCGGCCGATCGGCTGTGGGTCGCGATCGTCCGGTCGGGCGCCGCTGTAACTGACCGTGCCGTTCGACCGTCGCCGAGCTCGCCGCACTCGAGCGGCAGCATTCCGGCTGGTGGCGCCGCCTCCGCCAGCGGCAATTCCCCGCGCCGAGTGCAGGGCCCCGGCCGCGATATCCGAGGACGGCGCTGCGGCCCGTGCGTCGCGGTCGGCCGGATCGATCAAGCCATCCAGTTCGGGGCGGTCGTCCTCGTCAGTCAGCTCGTCCGGGGTCTCGTCGTCTGTGGACAAGTCATCAGTAACTGGGGATATCAGCTCGCTATTCATCCCATAGCGGGCATCTCTGCTGTGGATATCATCCGACACGATTGACCTTGCCCCCCGCCACTTCGTAGCGCGCACCAGCTAGGCCCACGGGGACATCATCCAGTACCGCGGCGCTGATCAGCACCTGTTCGGCCTTGGCGGCGAATAACGCGAGCTGCTCGCGCCGGCGAACGTCCAGTTCGGCGAAGACATCATCCAGGATCAGCACCGGCTGGCTGAACTCGGCCGTGAACAGCTCGAAGGTGGCCAGCCGCAGTGACAACGCCGCCGACCAGCCCTCTCCGTGACTGGCGTAGCCGCGGATCGGCAGGTCGTTGAGCTGCAGCTCCAGGTCGTCACGATGCGGGCCGACCAACGTCACCCCGCGCTCGATCTCCTGGGTCCGCACCCTCGCCAACTCCGCCAGCAGCGCCTCGGACAGGGCCGGAATCGACGGGAGGTCACCGGCTTCGACCGACGATGCCTCGACGACGGAACTGGCGTAGTGCAACCCGAGTGCTCCGCTGGACGGGGCCAGACCGGCGTAGGCGACTTGGGCGTACGGGCGCAGATCGCGCACCAGTTCCAACCGAGCCCGCAACAGCTGGGCGCCGTGCTCGGCCAGGTGGCCATCCCACACGTCGAGGGTGCGCAGGTCCCCGTTGCCACCGGCCCGCCGCGCGACGCCGGCCGTCTTGAGGAGCGCGGCCCGTTGCTTGAGCACCCGTTCGTAGTCCGACCGGACGCCGGCCATCCGCGGTGACCGCTGCACGAGCACGTCGTCGAGGAATCGGCGTCGCTCGGACGGATCGCCCCGCACGATGGCCAGGTCCTCCGGTGCGAACAGCACCGAACGCAGGCCCCCGAGGATGTCGCGGGCCCGAGGCACCGGCGAGCGGTTGAGCTTGGCCCGGTTGGCCTTACCGGCCGTGATGGCAACTTCGAGGACCAGCTGCCGGCCGTCCGCCACCACCGCGGCCTGCACGATGGCCTGTTCGGCTCCTGACCGGATGAGCGGGGCGTCCGTGGCGACCCGATGACTGCTCAGCGTCGCGAGATAGCCGATGGCTTCCAGCAGATTCGTCTTACCCTGCCCGTTCGCACCGATCAGCACGCTCGCCCCCGGTTCGAACGCCAGGTCCGCCCGCGTCCAACTTCGGAAGTCGGCGACACTCAGATGCTCGACGTACATGGCATCCCGCCGCGTCCCTGCTCGTCGCCTCGTGCCGTTGGTGTGATCGCTCAGCCAGGCAGCCGGACCGGCATAATCAGGTAGGTGTAGTCGGTTTCTTTGGCCGCCGCAACGGCCGGACGGATAACGGCGGGCTTGGTCGGGGTGGTGAACATCAGGCGCGCAATTGGATCCTCGATCGCATTCAGCCCCTCGAGCAGGAACGCCGGGTTGAACGCGGTAGTGATGTCATCACCCTCGAACTGGACTTCCAGGCTCTCTTCGGCGCGGCCCTCGTCGTCGCCACCGGCCGTCAGCGTGAGGGTCCCGTCGGAAAAGTCCAGTCGAACCGGATTGCCCCGATCGGCGACTAAGGCCACCCGCTTGACGGCCTCGCTGAGCGTAGCGACGTTAACCTCGGCCGTGACGGCGAAGTCAGTCGGAAGCAACGTCCGATAGGGCGGGAACTGCGCGTCGAGCAACCGGGTGGTGGTTCGACGGCCGGTCCCCGAGAATCCGATGATGCCCTCGCCGCTGCCAGAGGTCGACAACGAAATCGTCAGCTCGGAATCACCGGTGAGACTGCGCGCCGCGTCGGACAAGGTCCGCGCCGGCACCAGAACCTGAGCATCGGCCGACGTCGCGTTGGCCGGATTCCAGGTCAGCTCCCGGACGGCGAGCCGATAACGATCCGTCGCGGCCAAGGTGACCCGGTCGCCGTCGATTTCCAGCCGGACGCCGGTGAGCATCGGCAAGGTGTCGTCCTTGCCAGCGGCCACCGCGACCTGGGATACCGCTCGGGCGAACACCGAGCTCGACACGGTGCCGGCCGTGGTCGGCATGTCCGGCAGCCGGGGGTAGTCCTCGTCTGGCATCGTCGGCAACGTGAAGCGCGAACTACCGCAGCTGATGGTCACCCGCGTTCCGTCGGCCGCGAACTCGATCGGATGGGCGGGCAGCGCTTTGGTGATCTCGGCGAGCAACCGACCGGAGACCAGGGCGCGGCCGGTAACTCCGGCCGTGACCTCCAGCGCTGCCTGCGTGGAAACCTCGTAATCGAAGCCTGAGACGGTGAGGCTGTCGTCGTTCACATCGAGCAGTAGCCCGGCGAGAACCGGGGCCGCAGGGCGTGCCGGCAGGCTGCGCGCAGACCAGGCGACGGCGTCGGCCAGCGCGTCGCGCTCGATCCGGAACTTCATTGGGCCTCCTGGTGTGCGGTTCGCGGGAAGACCATCATGCCGTTGTGGCCCGTCCACATTTTCCACGGCTCCTGTTTTGAGTTCTTGTCATTCATTCATAGCTAACTGTCATCGTCGTAATAAGGGCTGTGGATTCTGTGGATAACCCGTTCAAAGCCTGGCTATACCGGCTGCTTGCCTGTGGACGGTGCTGTCGATGATCGCGTCCGAACGTGGCCGGCCGGTGGACGACGGGTAACGCTGCATGCTCGTCCACAGGAATCGAGCCAGTTATCCACATGCTCGCCCACATTCTGGGGATAGCTCGGCGGTCAGGAGCGGGCACGGGTTCGGATCCGGCTGGTCAGCTCGGTGATCTGGTTATAGACGTTTCGGCGCTCGGTCATCAAGGATCTGATCTTGCGCTCGGCGTGCATGACCGTGGTGTGGTCGCGGCCACCGAAGGTCTGGCCGATTTTGGGTAGCGACAGCTCGGTCAGCTCGCGACAGAGGTACATGGCGATCTGACGGGCCGTGACGAGCACCCGAGTACGCGAGCCACCAGTCAGATCGTCAATGGACACTCCGAAGTACTCCGCGGTCACAGCCATGATCGTGGCCGCGGTGATCTCTGGCCGGTCGGACTCGGAGATGAGGTCCTTGAGCACGATCTCGGCCAGCTTGAGGTCGATGTCCTGCCTGTTCAGGCTGCCGAAGGCGACAACGCGGATGAGCGCGCCCTCGAGCTCCCGGATATTGCTCTGAATCTTGGACGCAATGAACTCCATGACGCCGGGCTGCAGGGTCATGCCGTCCTTGGCCGCCTTCTTTCGCAGAATCGCGATGCGCAGTTCGAGGTCGGGCGCCTGCACGTCGGTGATCAACCCGGATTTGAAGCGAGTGACCAGCCGGTTCTGCAACCCCGACAGCTGCTCCGGCTTTCGGTCGCAAGAGATGACGATCTGCTTGTTGGCCAGTTGCAGGGTGTTGAACGTGTGGAAGAAGGCTTCTTGCGTTTGCTCGGCTCGTTCCAGGAACTGGATGTCGTCGATCAGCAGCAGGTCGACGTCGCGGTAACGGCGTTGGAAGGACTGGACGTCGTTGACCCGGACGGAGTTGATGAAGTCGTTGGTGAATTCCTCGCTGGATACGTAGCGAACGCGCATGGTCGGCTCGAGGCGGCGACCATAGTTGCCGATGGCGTGCAGCAGATGGGTCTTGCCGAGTCCGGAATCGCCGTAGATGAACAGGGGGTTGTAGGCACGGGCGGGCGCTTCAGCCACGGCCACTGCGGCGGCGTGGGCAAAGCGGTTGGACGATCCGGGGACGAAGGTTTCGAAGCTGTACTTCGGATTGAGGCGCGCCTCGTGGTCGAAACGTCCGGAGGGCGGCTCGGCATCATGCAGCGTGCCGCCGAACAACGGCCGGTTCGAGGCGGTGTCGTCGGTGAACCGGTCGTAGGCGTCGAGGTCGCTGTCGTCGAGGGCGTCATCGAATGGGTCGGGCGGCAATTCGGTCGTGGCCGTTCGTTCGGTTGCGGAGTCACTGGTCTGGATGGTCACGGCCACGCTTATCTCGCGTCCCAGCGCCTCAGTCAAAGCAGCCGTGATGAGGCCGCGCAGGTTGTTCTCGAGGTAGTCCTTGGCGTACGTATTCGGCGCGGCCAGCAGCGCGGTGTCTTCCAGCAGGCCGACCGGGCGAGTCAAGCTCAGCCAGGCTCGTTGGTGCGGACGTACCGACGGATCATCGAGTTGCGTGATTGCGCGGTTCCATACCTCGGCGAGATCGGCGAGTTCGTCCGGCACTGGTGCCCCACTCCCTCGCTAGATGTCCAACTTCTCGGCCTGGCGAGGAGACCGGACGTGCGCCGGATCCGCCGTCATCGCCGCCGTAAACCGTTCGTACCGCGGTGTCGTCAGCCGGCCAGTTACGGATTGATCCACACCTTTATCCACAACATGTGGAGAGCCGAGTAAACCGCACAGCTGGAGTGGCTGCGCTACCGGGGAGGTGTGTTCTCAACATCCTTAACTGTTGTTCCTTCGAGGCGACAACCTAACAGCGCAGCGCCAAAAGTCACAATCCCAAAACGGACAGTTTCTTGCCGGGGCAGGAGGTCGTCGGCGTGTCGCGCCGGTGAGACATTCCACCCGCGCTACGTTCGCAGATTCGGTCAGCTGGCGCTCCCGCTGGTTTGACCTCGAGGCAGGTTCATCCGTACCGTTGTGTCCTTGTGTGCCATCGAATTCGGTCGGGCTCTGTAGTTGCCGCCCGGCTCAACGGGACGCGCATTGCCTGTGCTGTGAGACCCCGGCGTACCACGCCACCGGTGAGTCGCTCGATTCGTGCGAACGCACCGACCATGACCCGAAATGATGGAGCGACACCGTGAGCAAGCGGACCTTTCAGCCGAACAATCGACGCCGGGCCAAGACCCACGGTTTCCGGCTTCGCATGCGCACGCGCGCGGGTCGCGCGATCCTGTCGGCGCGGCGTCGCAAGAGCCGTACCGAACTGTCGGCCTGAGTTCTGCGCCTAGCTCCAGTGTTGCCTGCCCCGTATCGACTCCGTGACGCCGCCGATTTCACGGCGGTGACGCGGCGAGGGCGGCGGGCTCGTTCGGGCTCGGTGATGATGTACCTGCTCGATCCGACGATGGACGCGGCGAACCCTGCTTCGTCTGGATCCGTTGCACGGATTGGGCTTGTGGTCGGAAAGTCGGTCGGAGGAAGCGTGGTTCGTCATCGGGTATCGCGACGGCTGCGGGCTCAGTTGGCGGCTCGTGTCGATCGGCTCCCAGACGGCGGCAGGCTCGTCGTTCGCGCATTGCCCGAATCGGCTACCGCAAACTCATTGTCGTTGGCCGTCGACCTGGACCGTGGGTTCCGGCGGCTCGGGCTGGGCCAGCGATGACCGTGCGGACTGCCAACGCGGTGGAAACTGACACCGGCGTGAATGGCGTCGCAGCGGATGCGATGGGTGCGCCGGGCCGCAGCCTCGGCGTCAGCGTCGCCACGGTGCTGATCCAGGCGTATCAAGCCGGCTGGAGTTCTCGCCGTCCTCCAGCGTGCCGGTATACCCCAAGTTGCAGCGTCTACACCGCACAGGCCCTCGAGCAGTACGGCTTTCGACGCGGCCTTCGGCTCGGAGCGGCCCGAATTTTGCGCTGCCAACCATTTCATCGGGGTGGCTACGACCCGGTGCCTGAACTCGCGACCAGCGAAGGTCACGCCCACCAACCGCATGGCTCGACGCGCTCGGTGGATCTCATAGAACAGGTCGGTTGATGCTCGATCCCCTATATACCGCGGTCTCGTGGGTACTGCTGCGCTGGTATCAGCTGTTCACCACACTCGGGATGGCCAAAGAAAGTGGCCTGACGTGGGCGTTGTCCATCGTCATGCTGGTAGTCACCGCTCGGCTGCTGCTTTTCCGCTTCTTTGTGAAGCAGGTGCATTACCAGCGCAAAATGCAGGAAATGCAGCCGCTTATGGCGAAACTGAAAGAAAAGCACAAGGGCGATAAAGCGGCCCTGCAGCGCGAGATGATGAAGCTGCAGCAGGAGGAGGGCTTCAACCCGATCTCCGGCTGCTTGCCGATGTTCCTGCAGATCCCGGTCTTCATCTCGCTGTTCCACGTGTTGAAGCACATGTCGAACTCGATCGGCCTGAAACCCGGCGATCGCGGGCTCTCGCTCTACGGGTTCACTGAGACCCAGACGATCGACGCGGCCCACGCCAAGCTGTTCGGTGCGCCGTTGGCAGCGACACTGCGCGAGTCCGCGGACAAGATCACCCAGCTCGGCGGTCACGTCACCACCACGCGGTCGGTGACCCTGGTGCTGGTTATCGTCAGCGCATTGGCCACGTTGATCACCCAGCGGGCCGTCATCGCCAACCAGACCACGCCGGCCGAGGGCCAGGCCGCGATGATTCAGAAGCTGATGCTGGTCGGCATCCCGCTATCCGTGGTGTTCTCGGGCGTCATCTTCCCGCTGGGCGTATTGCTGTACTGGTTCACCAGCAACTTGTGGACCATGGGTCAGCAGTTCTACATCTTCCGATTCCACCCGCACACCCCCGCTGGCAGCGGCGATACGCCTGCGTCGACGAACGAGGTCGGACGTAGTCTGGCCCCGAAAGTCGGGGCCAAACCGATCACCGGTAAGGGCACCCGTACGGGTGCGGTGGTGCAGTCCAACACCGCACCCGATCCGGTGACCGCTAACCGCGCCAACGGCAAGCCGGATGCCACCGCGAAAACCGTCGCTTCGAGCAAGCAGCCAACGACGCCGACCACCGGTGACTTGACGGGCTCAGCAACCACGGCCGGCTCCGCTACGAAGAACGGTGCATCGAGTGCCGGCGGCGCCGCTAAGAAATCCGCTAATCGAGCTAAGCCGGCCGGCACGGGGGCCGGGAACGTGAATCGCCCGGCGGCCAAGAGAGCGCCAGGCAAGAAACGCCGCTAGCGCAGCCGGGCAGGCCGCGCCCCGGCAGCGGCACTTCGCCTTCCGCTAGCCGTTGGTCCGGGCCTCGTCGCCCGAAGCCGGCTCCGCTGCGTCCATCGACTTTGACCAAGCAACGTGCAGTCCTAGAGAACTGCCGAACCAGAAGAGGATCCTCATGACCGATACCGTTTCGTCCGACGCACCCTCCTCGGAAGCCTCGGAAGAAGAGCAGGCGGATTCCAGCGCCACACCGGCCACGTCCGGCGCGGAACTGCTCGTCCGCGAGGGCGACATCGCAGCCGACTACCTCGAGCGGTTGCTGGATATCGTCGACTACGACGGTGACATCGATCTCGACGTCGAGAACGGTCGCGCGATGGTGGCCATCGTCGGGTCGGACCTGCAGCCGTTGATCGGGGTTCGTGGGGCGACCCTGGATGCGCTGCAGGAACTGACGCGGTTGGCGGTGCAGCAACAGACCGGTATTCGTAGCCGACTGATGCTGGATGTGTCCGGACACCGGCGCGAACGCCGCGAAGAGCTCACCGAGCTGGCGCAGCAAACGGCGGCCCGGGTGCTGGAGTCCGGCGAATCGGAACGCCTGGCGCCGATGAATCCGTTCGAGCGAAAGGTCATCCACGACGCCATTGCCGCTACCGATGGTGTGGTGAGTGAGTCTGAAGGCGAAGAGCCGTCACGACGCGTCGTGGTCATCCCCGCGTCCTGACCGGTCAAGTGTCCGTCGAAGGTCCCGCGCCCGTCGAGGGTCCCGCGCCCGTCGAGGGCCCAGTGGCTGTCGAAGGGGGATTCGTCGCCGCTGAATTGCCACCTACGCCGGCCGTGGTTACCGACCGCTGGCCGGCTCAGGCGCATCTAGTCGAGCGCTATGGCAGATGGCTTGTCGGGCCAGGGGTAGAGCGCGGTTTGATCGGTCCGCGCGAGGCGCCACGACTATGGGATCGGCATCTGCTCAACTCCGTGGCTATCGAGGAATTGCTCCCGATGGGGAGCCGACTGGTCGACGTCGGCACAGGTGCCGGTCTGCCAGGACTGGCCTTGGCGTGTGTCCGGCCGGATCTGCGGGTGGATCTTGTCGAGTCCCTGCAACGTCGAGTGACGTTCCTTGACGAGGTCGTTGCGGATCTCGGCCTAGCGGACCGGGTTCAGGTGGTTCGTGGCCGGGCCGAAGAGATAGCCACGCGGCGAGTCGTGGGTGGGACGGCGTTCGTGACCGCGCGAGCGGTGGCGCCGCTGGATCGGCTGGCTCAGTGGACCTATGCCCTTCTAGCCAGTGGTGGCGAGCTACTCGCTATCAAAGGGGATAACGCTGCGCGGGAGCTGACCGAGCACGCTGCCACGCTAGCTCGGCTGGGCTTCACCAGTCGTAACGTTGTCGAGTGTGGACACGGGATCACCGATCCCCCCGTACGCGTCATCCGGCTTCGGAAGCGGTGACACACCCCGGGCGCGAGTGCGGCATGTTTCACGTGAAACATGAGGCGCTCACAGCGAACTGCTGCGCTACGCGGCTTGTGGCAGTGTGGTCGATGCGCCCGGATCCATCGACGTCGCGGTCGAAAGTTTCACGTGAAACATTCCGGGCAAGCGATGACTGAGAGTGGAGATCAGGTGAGTGTGCCCATCCCGGACGCCGGTGTTTCACGTGAAACACGGCCCACCACGTCGATCGAGCGAGAAGCAATGCAAGCCGTGCGAGTGATGAACGTTCGCCGGGAAGTGTGGCCGAAGCCGCTGACCAGGCGGGTACTGACGATCGCCAATCAAAAAGGTGGTGTCGGCAAGACGACCACCACGGTCAATGTCGCTATGGCTCTGGCCCAGCACGGGCTGAACGTCCTTGTTATTGACCTCGACCCGCAGGGTAACGCCAGCACCGCACTTGGTGTGGCGCATGCGGTCGGCACCCCGGGAACCTACGACGTCCTGCTCGGCAGTGATGCATTACGGGACGTGCAGGTGCCAGTCGAGGCGGCACCGTCCCTATATTGCGTGCCTGCCACCATCGATCTGGCCGGGGCCGACATCGAACTGGCATCGCAGGTTGCTCGCGAATACCGGCTGAAACGGGCGATCGCCAGCTATGACTTCGACGTCGATTACATCCTCATCGATTGCCCCCCGGCGCTCGGCTTACTGACGCTGAACGCTCTGGTGGCTGGCGAAGAGATCCTCATTCCCATCCAGTGCGAGTATTACGCGCTCGAGGGCTTGGCCCAGTTGTTGAATACGGTCGAGCTCGTGAAATCGCAGTTGAACGCCGAACTTGAAGTCTCCAGCGTCTTGCTCACCATGTATGACAGCCGAACAAAGTTGGCCGACCAGGTGGCTGATGAGGTGCGGCGGCACTTCGGACCTAAGGTGTTGAAGTCGGTAATCCCCCGAAACGTCCGAGTGTCGGAGGCGCCGGGTTTCGGGCAGACGGTGATGACCTACGACGCGGGCTCGCGAGGCGCGATCGGCTATCTCGAGGCAGCTCGTGAACTCGCTGAGCGGGGGCGGCCGGCCGACGCGGCACCTGCCGAGCACGCCGCCGCGCCCGCCGCTCCCGACCACGCAACGAGCGATCAATTCGGTCCGGACGGTACGCAGGAGGGTCAGTCGTGAGTAGGCCAAGGCGAGGTGGACTGGGTCGAGGCCTCGGCGCATTGATTCCCAGCAGCTCTTCGGTCCCGTCCGAGACGGTCTCCACCCCATCCGACAGCGCCGCAGCGGAAGACGCCGATGTTATGTCAACGGGTATCGCTGATGCGAAGGGCACTGGGGCGCAGCCGGTGTCCGACGGAACAGCCGGAAAGTCAGGGCCCAGCATCAAAGTCACCAATCGGGTGCCGTCGCTGGCCGCGATATCCGCTTCGTCGGCGACAGATTTCTACTTCGAGCCGGCCCCAGTGCCGGGAGCGACCCTGCGGGAGCTGTTGCCGAGCGAAATCACGATGAATCCGAAGCAGCCGCGGACGGTTTTCGACGAAGAAGCGCTCGAGGAGCTCAAGCACTCGATCGCGGAGTTTGGTGTGTTGCAGCCGATCGTCGTCAGACCCAAGGCGGACGGGTTTGAACTCGTCATGGGTGAGCGTCGGCTCCGCGCGGCAATCGCGGCCGGGCTGGCCACGATCCCGGCGATCGTTCGCGAGACTGGTGACGACGCGATGCTGCGCGACGCGTTGCTGGAGAACATCCATCGCGCGCAACTGAATCCCCTCGAAGAGGCGGCGGCGTACCAGCAGCTGCTGGAAGAATTCGGGGCAACGCACGATGAGCTGGCCGCTCGGATCGGGCGCAGCCGCTCGCAGGTGACCAACACCATCCGTCTGATGAACTTGCCCGTCGCGGTGCAACGTCGGGTCGCCGCGGGTGTGCTTTCTGCTGGCCACGCCCGGGCGCTGCTCGGGCTCGGGAGCCGGGAGCAGCAGGACGATCTGGCTGGCCGGATCGTGGCCGAGGGGTTATCCGTTCGCGCCACCGAGGAGCTGGTGGCGGTGACCGACGGCGCGACATCGGCGCAGCGAGGGGTGAGCCGCAGGAAGGCCGCTCCACGCTTCACCGCGCCTGCGGTAGAAGGGCTTGCCGGCAAACTTTCCGACGTCCTGGATACGCACGTACGCGTCGAGATCGGGCGGCGTAAGGGCAAGATCACCATCGAGTTCGGCTCCGTCGATGACCTGGAGCGGATCGTTGCCGTCATCGCTCCCGAGCTGGCCACGAAGCCTCGCAGCGATCCGAACGGATAAGTTCCCCCCTATCGGATAAGGCGAATCTGGGTCGCCCTGCTTCCCGCGGAGCGACCGCAGCACGGCTCGGACCAGCTAGCCCAGTTGACCGAACTGGCCGAACGAGGCCACTTCTTCGACCGGTCGCCGGCCGCGCCGCAGTGAGGGCGAACGCCGGTCCGGCGCCGGGTAACCGATGCTCAACACGCCGACTAGACCCAGTCGGTCCGGCACGCCGAACGTGGATCGCACTGTGTCGTGCCGTTCCGGTGGCACTCCGAAGAAGCACCCGCCGAGATCGAGATCCACCGCGCCCAGCAGCATCAACAAACTCGCCATGCCGGTGTCGACGTCCCAGTACGGGACCGGCCAGTGCGCGGTATCGCGATCGGTCCAGCCCTTGTCCGCTTCGGCATACCGGTCCAGATACGCCTCGCGGTCCGACAGGGCGACAACCAGGACGGCTGCTGTCTGCATGCTTGTCAGCCACTGATCGGGTTGGTCGGAAGCGCTGGTCGTAGCATCCCAGAACCGGGCCCGATCGACCGCCGACTCGAGGACCAGGAAGTGCCAGCCTTGGCTGAATCCGGCCGACGGCGCCCGGATCGCTAGATCCAGCAGCGCGAGTACGTCAGCCCGAGATACCGCGCGGTCCGGTTGGTACCGGCGAACCATGCGTCGTTTCCGGACGACCTCACGAAACTCCATGGCCGCCAGCCAACCATCAGTTGAGAAATCACGGTGCGCGGGCCTGTCCGGGTGTGGAACGCTGAACGACGTGGACCTTGACCAGTCAAAGAAGCTCAACGGCGTTTCCTACGACATCCGAGGCCCGGTGCTCACCGAGGCCAAGCGCCTTGAGGAAGCCGGCCACCGGATTCTGAAGCTGCACATCGGCAATCCGGCTACTTTCGGCTTCGCCGCCCCGGATGAGATCCTGGTCGACGTAATCCGGAATATGCCTAGCGCGGAAGGGTATTCCGACTCGCAAGGCTTGCTGTCCGCCCGCACCGCGGTGGTCCAGCACTATCAGGAGCGCGGCCTGCCCGACCTGGACGACGTCGACGACGTGTGGCTGGGCAACGGAGTGAGCGAGCTCATCATGATGGCGTTGCAGGCCATGCTGAACGACGGCGACGAGGTGTTGATCCCGGCCCCGGACTTTCCGCTGTGGACGGCCGCGACCTCATTGTCCGGCGGGACGGCAGTCCACTATCTCTGCGATGAGACAGAAGGATGGCTGCCGGACCTCGAGGACATGGCCGCGAAGATCACTCCGCGGACGAAGGCCATTGTCGTCATCAACCCGAACAACCCGACCGGTGCCGTCTATCCCCCAGAGGTCCTGGCCGGCATTGCCGAACTTGCCCGCCAGCACAGTCTGGTCGTGCTCGCGGACGAGATCTACGACAAGATCCTCTACGACGACGCGGTGCACACCTCGTTCGCCACGATCGCCCCCGACCTGTTCGTCCTCACCTTCAACGGCTTGTCCAAGGCTTACCGGCTGGCCGGTTTCCGCGCCGGCTGGATGCTGGTAACCGGTCCGAAAGAACACGCCGCCGGTTATCTCGAGGGATTCTCGGTGATGGCAAACCTGCGACTGTGCGCGAACGTCCCGGCGCAGCACGCGATCCAGACCGCGCTCGGCGGCCGGCAGAGCATCCAGGACCTGGTCCTGCCGGGCGGACGTCTACTCGAACAACGTGATGCCGCGGTCACCGCATTGCGGGCGATACCGGGCGTCTCCTGCGTCGAGCCGAAGGGTTCGCTGTACGTCTTCCCGCGGCTGGACCCGGAGCGCTACGCGATCTCGGACGATCAGCAGTTCGTGCTGGAGTTCCTGCGCGCCCAACGAGTGCTGCTGGTTCAAGGCACCGGATTCAGCTGGCCGAAGCCGGACCACCTGCGGATCGTGACGCTGCCGCACGCCCCGGACCTCACCGAGGCCATCGGCCGGCTGGGCCAGTTCCTGGAAACGTACGCCGAACCTGGACAGGTCCGCCCCGTTTCGGCTTAGCTAGGCCCATGTCGGTTTCTCGTCGCATCGTCCCGCTCACGCTGGACAACCTCGACGACTTGCCCGGCACCTGTCGCCGCTGCCTGTTCTGGGAGGCTGGGCCGATCGCGGGAACCGAGGGGGCACCCCGCGACGAAGCCATGCTGGCCAAGGAGGCCTGGCTGTCCGCCACCCTGCTGGATTGGGGATCGTGCGGCAAGATCGCCTACGTTTCAGGGGTTCCGGTCGGTTATGCGCTGTTCGCGCCACCAGGTTTCGTTCCTCGAGCGATGTCATTCCCGACGTCACCGGTCACCGGTGACGCGGTCCTGCTGATGGTGGCCAAGGTACTGCCCGAATGGACGTCCGCCGGGATCGGCCGGATGCTGGCCCAGGCCGTCGCCGCCGAGCTGGTGCCAAGGGGCGTCAAGGCAATCGAGGCGTTCGGGTCCACCCGACCACCCCGCGCTTCAGGCGCTTCAGGCGCATCGGGCGCATCGGAGTCGTACGACCTCGAAACGGCTGGCTGCCTGTTGCCGTCGGATTACCTGGTATCGGTCGGTTTCAAGACGGTGCGCCCGCATCCGCTGTTCCCGCGGTTGCGGATGGAGCTGAAGTCGACGGTCTCGTGGCGCTACGACGTCGAGTACGCGCTGGAGCGGATCTTCGGGACCGGCTCCATGACTCCGGCGCTCACCCCAACCCGCTGAGCGCCAACCCGCTGAGCGGCGTTCAGCGGGCAGCCGACGCGCAGCCGCAGTAGCCGGCTGGCAGAAGCTCAGCGGGCGAACGCGGGCAGCCGCAGCACTCCGGTCGGCGGGTCCTGTTCGCGGGGCAAATAGAGCCGTTGGATGGCGGCCAGTAGGCCCTCGGCGACCCGATCTCGAAAATCTGGATCGACCAGGCGCGGCTGATCCAGCGGGGATGACAGGTAGCCGAGCTCCAACCGGATCGTGGGCATCACGGTCCGCAGCAACAAAGTCCAGGACTTGCCGTGGATGCGGCCGTCGAGCATGCCCGTGCGAGCCACCACCTCGCGCTGGACCAGATCAGCGAGCCGTTCACCGATGGACGACGAGACCTCGCCGGCCCCGTAGTAATAGGTGGCTACGCCGTTGGCGTTGGCACAGGGCGAGGCGTCGATGTGCAGCGACAGGACGAGGTCGGCGCCCTGCAGGTTGGCGAAGTGGGCGCGTTCGAGGTCATCCGAGCCGACCCCCGGGCCACGAGTGAGCCAAGTGGTCACGCCCAGCGCGGTGAGTCGGCCTTCCAGCCGGGTCGCGAGGTCGTACACGATGTCGGCTTCGCACACGTCGTCCGTGGCCACGCCGCGGTCATCACCGCCGTGCCCAGGGTCGATCACGATGCGTTTGCCGAGCAGGTTCGGGCCGGCGTCCGCCACCGCCATCAGGTCCCGCAGCATTTGCGGGCGCCCGCCGACGACTCGGCGGGCCTCGATCTGGCGCAGCGCCCGCAGTGTCCTGGGGCCGCACACAGCGTCGGACTGCAAGCCCATGTCGCGCTGCAGGGAACGCAACGCACTGGCCGTGAGCAGCCCGAACCGGCCGTCCTGACGACCGGCGTTGTAGCCGATCTCGAGCAACTGGCGTTGCAACTCGACGACGTCGTCGCCCACCATCTGGTGGGTCGCGTTGTGCGCGAGCATCCGGTCGCCCAACCGCCAGCGGGCAGACTGCAGGGATTCCCACGTCTCGTCACCGACGAGGCCGTCAACGGTCAGACCGCGACGCTGCTGGAAGGCACGCACCGCGATCTCGGTGGGTGCGTCGTAGAGGTCTGCCAGGCCAGGATCAGTGTTCGACAGCAGCCCGAGGGTTGCCAGCACACGCCGAATTTCGGCCACCCGAGGATTACGGTCACCGGTGCGGAGGAGCTGCATCCGTGCCGTCCCTCCTTAGCTCTCTCGTCGCTGGTGCTCGTGGTTGCCATCATGCGCCGCGTCGTGCGCGACCCTCATTCTGCCCCACCGAAACCGCTGCCGGTCGCAACCGGTATCGCACGCTACGGCGGTCTCAAGTTCGGTAAGCGAGCCGGGCTCAGAATGCACAACAGCGACGGTCAACTCGCACCGTATGCGAGATGACCGCCGCTGGGCGTGCGATCAGCTATTCCGTCGTTCAGGCGTTCCTCAGTGAATGAGGGACGGCCCGGCCGGCTCAGATGTAGTCGGACAGATCGTTGAGCAACACAGCCTTGGGCTTGGCGCCGACGATCGACTTGACGATCTCGCCACCCTTGAACACAGCCATCGTCGGGATGGACATGATCTGGTAGTCGCGGGCCACGTTCGGGTTCTCGTCGATGTTCAGCTTGACGACCTTGAGCTTGCCGCCGTGCTCGGCCGCAATCTCTTCCAGGACCGGAGCAACGAGGCGGCACGGACCGCACCATTCCGCCCAGAAATCGACCAACACCGGGGTGTCAGCCTGCAAGACGTCAACGTTGAAGCTGGCGTCGGTAACGGGGGTGGTGTTCTGGCCCATGATGTCGACTCCTACCGATTGGGGGCTATTCGTAGCTTGAAGATTTGGTGTTGTGGTGCTGTCTAGGTAACGCAGAAACCGTGCAAACCCTTCCCGCGGACGGGGTCAGCTCTCCAGAGCGGCTAGCTCGGGATCACCGACGGCCTCCAGTGCGGCGAGGAACTTCTCCGCGTCCAGCGCGGCCTGACAGCCGGTGCCGGCGGCAGTGATGGCCTGACGATAGGTGTGGTCCACCACGTCACCGGCGGCGAACACGCCGGCCAGATTGGTCCGGGTCGACCGCCCCTCGGTGAGGAGGTAGCCCTCGTCGTCCAGCTCGATCTGGCCACGTACCAGCTCCGATCGCGGATCGTGACCGATCGCGATGAACAGGCCCGTCGCCTCGACCTCGCGAAGTTCGCCGGTGGCCGTGTCGCGCAGGGTCACGCCGGTGACCTTGACGTCGCCATGGATTTCGGCCACCTCGGAGTTCAAGGCCCAGCGGATCTTGGGATTCTGCTCGGCACGGTCCACCATGATCCGGCTGGCTCGCAGGGCGTCCCGACGGTGCACGATCGTCACGGACTCGGCGAAGCGGGTCAGGAAGGTCGCTTCTTCCATGGCGGTGTCGCCGCCGCCCACGACCACGATGTTGTGGCCCCGGAAGAAGAACCCGTCACAGGTGGCACACCAGGACACGCCGTGGCCGGACAGCTCGTCCTCGCGGGCCAGGCCCAGTTTCTTGTACGCCGAGCCCATGGCCAGGATGACCGAGTCCGCGGTGTACTCGCCGGTGTGCGTGCGTACGCGCTTGACCGACCCGCGCAGGTCGACCTCGGTGACGTCGTCACTGACCAACTCGGCCCCGAACTTCTCGGCCTGAGTGCGGATCTGAGTCATGAGCTCCGGGCCCATGATGCCGCCAGGAAAGCCCGGGAAGTTCTCGACGTCGGTGGTGTTCATCAAGGCGCCGCCGTACTGGCTGCCTTCGAAGACCAGGGGCTGCAGGTCGGCCCGAGCCGTGTAAAGCGCAGCGGTGTAACCGGCCGGACCGGATCCGATGATGATGACTTTGCGATGCGTGCCTGGCACGGACGCCTCAGTACTCACGAAACAACCTCTGTCTCTGCTCGCAGTTGCCGGTACGGCTCGAACTGCACGGCTTGGAACGAGTTTAGGTCGCCCCGCTATTCCCCGGTCGCCGACCGGCGGCGGCCCTGATCTCGGCAACCTCGGGCAGCGGCATTCGGAGCGCGAGCCAGCCCGTCACGGCCAGGCCGAGGCTGCCGCCGAGGACCAGCTCGGCCAGGCCGACCAGCCGCCCGGAGCCGAACAGGGAATTGCCGAGCAGCACTACGACCAAGCCGACCAGGGCGCCGGCGGCGGACGCGATCGCGATCCAGCCGACGGTGGTGAGGACGGGCCGGAAGCCCAGCCGTCCGAACCGGCGTTGCAGCAGGAAGTGCCCGCACACCGCCCCCGCGAGATAGGACACCGACGTCGACACCGTCAACGCGATCACCACATCGTGGCGGCTGTCCAGCAGGTGGCTGGCCACCAGCACCAGTACCACCTTCGTCCCCACCATGACGAGGTTGATGTAGGTCGGCGTCCGGGCGTCCCGCATCGCGTAGAACACACGCTGCTGCAGCATCACGAACGCGAAAGGCAGCAGCCCGAAGGCCCCGGCCGCCAGGGCGACACCGGTCAGCCGAGCGTTGGATTCGGAGAAGCGGCCGAGCAGGATTGCGCCGGTGAAGGCCGGTCCGAAGACGATCAGTCCGGCCGAGATCGGCACCAGTGCGACCGCCGACAACCGCGCCCCCAGACGCAGGTCGGACAGCACCTCGTCGCTGTCGCCACGAGCGGCGGCCCGGCTCATCCGGGGCATCAGGGCCGTGAGCAGCGAGACACCGAGGATGCCGTACGGGACCTGGAAGAGCAGGTCGGCGTTGGCGAAGATGGCCACGCCGCCCTGCTGGTTGGCGACCCGGTTGATGACCACGACGCCGACCTGGCTGATGACGACGTAGCCCAGCACCCACAGGGCCAAGGCACGGAACTCTGCCATCCGGCCCGCCTCGTTCGAGCTGGCCCGGAAACGCCATTTCCAATGGAAGCCGCTGCGGCGCAACGGCACGATCAGGACCAGGGCCTGGGCGACGATGCCGAGCGTGGTGCCGATGCCGAGCACCAGGATCTGGGCGTTGCTGATGTTGCCCGTGCTCAGGGCGTGCGGCCCGGGAACGAAGGCGAAGAGGGCAGCCGCGGCGATCGTGATGATGTTGTTCATGACCGGCGCCCAGGCTGGCCAGCCGTACACATGTTTGGTGTTCAAGATGGCGGCGAACATCGCCCCCAGTCCGTAGAAGAAGATCTCGGGCAGCAGCAGCGTGGCCCACAGGGCCGCCACGGACTGGAACTGAGCCGGCCCACCGAAGCCCGCGATCAGCCACGGGGCGGCCAGTACGGCGACCAAGGTGGCCGTGCCCAGCCCGGCGATGGCGATCGACAGCAGTCGCTGGGTGTACGCCTCGCCGCCGTCGGCGTCCTCTTGCTGGGCTTTGACCAGGATCGGGATGATGACGCTGGTCAGCACCCCGCCGAGCAGCAATTCGTACACCATGTTCGGCAGCGTGTTGGCCAGCCCGTACGCGTCGCCGACGCTGTGCAGCCCGGATCCGACCGCCGCCGCGATGGCCGCGTTGCGGACGAAACCGGTGGCGCGGCTGACCAGGCTGGCTACCGCCATCGTCCGGCTGCTGCTTAACAGGCTGGGCGCATTCGCTGCGCCCGGTTCCTTCGAGTCGATCGCTACGCAGTCGATCGCTGACGGGTCGACGTCCTCATCGACGCCAGCCATGGTCGAGTTGCTTCCGGCGCCGGCTGCTTCGGCCGCGGCCGGTTGGGGACGGCGCCGGCGCGGGCCGTGGTAGACGGCCGGACTCCACGCGTCTTCCGACGGCCGGTGGCCCGTCCCGTCGCCGGCTGAACCCGCCGGTTGCGCCGTCGCCACAGCCAAGGCGGAGCCGTCGCCGGGCATCGGCATCGGACTGCCGAAGATGCGCGGCTCGCTCCAGCCGTCGGCGCCGCGGTCGGACGGTTCGCGGTTGCTCACGGCGTTGCTCCCACCGCGGGGCCGGCAGGTCGCCCACCGCCACGGCCGCCCGCCGGGCGCTTGCCCCGGATGCGCAGAATCAGCCGCCGAAGCAGGGCCAGGATCAGCACGGACGCGGCCACGATGGTGATGGTCTTGGTGATCCCGCCCAGGGCGGTGGCCCGCAGGTTGACCCGTACCGATGCTCCCAGCGCCTGCCCGTCCGGCGTGCTCAAAGCGGCGACCACTTTGAATTGGCCCACCCGGTCCACCTTGGTCGGGACCGATATCGTCTTGACGCTGTTGGCGGCGATGACCAGCACCGGCAACCGCTCGGCCTGAAAGCCGATGACCCCGACGTCCGGGGTGACCGTCACCCGCACCGACACGTCCCGGTCGAGCTTGTTCTGCACCGTGACGACCACCGGCGAATCGGTGGACGACAGGGTCTGCCGGAAGGCCTGATTGTCCGGCTGTATCAACGACACCGAGTTCAGTTGCCGCTCGATGTCGGTGCTCAGCTCGTTGACGGTGGCCCGACCGGCGGCCGGATTCACTCGCCAGGCGTTGGATTCCGCGCGTTGCAGGGCGGCGTTGTAGCCGCCGAGCAGGGCCGCCGCCGACTCGCTGTTCAGCGCGGCCCGCAGCGATGCGACCTGGCGCTGCACCCGGCTCACCGTGTCGATGATCGTGCTCGACACCTCGGTTGCCGGGGACGCCGCGGCGGAGTGCAGGGCGCCGCGGTCGACCGGGGTGACGGTGGCCAATGCGGCGCCGATGGAGGTGGACTTGCTCCAGCTGTTGGTCACGCTAGCCCGGATAGTGTCGACGGCAACCGCGGCGTCGGTGTTTACGTAACGGTCCGGGGCGATGACCACGAAGTGGACGGATTGCGGGTCCTGCACGGCCCGGATCGCCAACTGGGCCAGCAGCGTCTGCTGGGCCTGCGCCGGGATGGCACCAAGCTTGAAGATCTGCCCCACGGTCCGTTCGATGGCGCTGTCGGTGACCAGCGCCCGGGCCTGTCCGGACGCCGTGGGCAACGGCGAGATCGCGTTCGGCCGCGGTTCGGTCTTGTTCTGCCCGGGTAAGGCCGCGTCGCTGAGCACGACGGCCGACGTTCCGCCCGCCACCGCCGTATCGAGGGCCTTGTCGGTGAGCACGCCGCCGGCCGGCCACATCAGGCTGTTGTCGATGCTGCCCACCGTCGGACCGATCCGGGCCTGAACCTGCGGGTCCAACGCAGTCGACCAGGCCAGGCCGGCGCGGGTGACCGCATCGATGTCGGGGTCGCCGTACGCGGTCAAGGTGATGTCATCAGCACCGCGCAGCGCGGCCAGCCGATTCAGCCAGGCCTGGGCGGCCGCTCCCCCGGTACCGCTGACCGTCGCCTTCCCCCGGCGGTACTGGTAGCCCTGTGGCGAGGCCATGACGGCGAGGCTGTCCAACAGGTCGGGGTCGACGACCAGGGTGAGGCGCACCTGACCGCGAAGCAGTTCGGGCACCTGCAGGGCCCGGTACAACCGGCCGCCGGGGCTCACCGAGACGGCCAGCTCGTCGTCGGTGAACACCGTACTGCTGAGCGTGCGGTGCGGCGGTTCGAGTAGTGGCCACAGCCAGGCGACCGTCACCGGCTGGGGCTTTTCCTGGAAGGACGGGACGAACATCTGGGTACGGCCGACCTCTTCAAATCCCACGGACGGGTCACTGAGCGCGTGGATCACCAGCGCGTACGGGAACACTCCGGTGAAGCACAGACACATGCCGCCGATCTCATTGGACGGGTTGCTGCGGTAGGTCACCGTCGCGGACGCGTGCGCCGGTAGCGGATGCTTCTGGTCCACGTCGTTCGGCCTGAGGTTGTCGGTGTCCGGCGATTTTGCGATGGCGGCGTCGAGCAGGTTCTGCTGCGTTATCGGCACGCCGCGTTCCAGTCCGACCTCGTAATCGCTGTAGTTGACGTCGGTGTTGTTGGTGATGGTCGCGCGGATCGTCACCACCTGCTTGTAGTTGGTCGGATCGGGGCTGCGCGGAGTTATCGAGGTGAGTGTCACCGTCACGGGCGGGCCGGGCGTGGGGGTGGCGGCGCCGGCCGCGGTCGCCGGCAGCTGCGAGGAGGGCAGCAGCGGAAGGCCGAGCCACATCAGCACTACCGCGAGCACGCCCGCGGCGGTTCGTAGCCTGCGTCCGTTCAGCACGCGTCCCTCAGCTGCTGAGCCGACCGCAGTCGCGCGGTGGTTGGTGCGTGGTGTGCGGATCGGGTGTGCGGGGGCGTTCTCATGCGGTATGCCTGAGCAGCCGGTCGGCCACGATCAGCAGATCTCGCTCGTCGGAGTAGGCCAGCTTGCCGCCGATCTCGGGCAGCGGGAACCAGGCCACCTCGGTTACTTCGATGTCGGTGTCCGACAGTTCGCCACCCACCGCACGGAGTAAATAGTGATGCACCGTCTTGTGGATCCGGCGGCCGTCAGCCACAAACCAGAAGTCGATCGTTCCCAGCTCGCCGAGAATCTCGCCCGTTATGCCGGTTTCTTCGGCGACCTCGCGGACCGCAGCCTGCTCGCTGGTCTCGCCGTTCTCCAGATGACCCTTGGGCAGCGACCACAGCAGCCGCCCGCGGCGGTTCAGGCGACCGATCAGGGCACCGTGCGGGACGGGGCCGGCCAGGTCGAGCACCAGCCCGCCGGCACTGGTCTCATCGACGCGTGGAAGCCGTGGGCGTCGGTTGCTCGACGCACGGGACATGATCCGATGCTACTTGCCGGCCCGTTAGGCTTCCCGGACGTGACTGCCTCCCCCGTGTCGATTCCGCCGGTCGCCGCTCGCCTCGGCGAGACCTTCCGGCAGGCTGGCCATGCGCTGTACCTGGTCGGCGGCCCGGTTCGGGATGCCCTGATGGGCCGTCCGGTCAACGATCTCGACTTCACGACCGACGCCACCCCGGACCAGATCCTGGCCACCGTGGCTCCGCTCGCGCAGGCCACCTGGACGACCGGCATCGAATACGGCACGGTCGGGGTCCGGGTCGCCGGCGAATCCTGCGAGATCACGACCTTCCGGGCCGATCGCTACGACCGGGTGACGCGGAATCCGGCGGTCGAGTTCGGCGACGACATCGTCACCGACCTCCGGCGCCGCGATTTCACCATGAACGCCATGGCGGTCTCGGTCACGGACGACGAATTCGTCGATCCGTACGGCGGCGTGGTGGATCTGGCCAACGGTGTGCTGCGCACGCCGGCGACCGCGACCGAGTCGTTCTCCGACGATCCGCTGCGGATGCTGCGCGCGGCCCGGTTCGTCTCCCAGCTCGGGGTGCAGCCGACCGATGACGTCCGTCAGGCCATGACCGAGCTGGCCGGCCAGCTCGGCCGGATCACCGCCGAGCGCGTCCAGGCCGAGCTGAACAAGCTGATGCTCGGCCGGTACCCGCGCCGGGGCTTGGAACTACTTGTCGACACCGGCTTGGCCGAGGTCGTGCTCCCGGAATTGCCGGCACTGCGGATGGCTGCCGACGAACACGGTCAGCACAAGGATGTGTACGCCCACACGCTGCAGGTCCTGGATCAGGCCATCGACCTGGAGGACGCCGGCCCGGATCTGGTGTTGCGCTGGGCCGCCCTCTTGCACGACATCGGCAAGCCGGCCACCCGCCGCTTCGTCGAGTCGGCCGGGGGTGCGGCGCAGGTGACGTTCCATCACCACGAGGTGAAGGGCGCCCGGCTGGCCACGGCCCGGCTGAAGGCGCTCCGGTTCAGCAAGGACGACATCGAGGCCATCTCGCGGCTGGTCTTCCTGCACCTGCGCTTCTACGGCTACGGCCGCGGCGAATGGACCGACTCCGCCGTCCGGCGTTACGTCACCGACGCCGGGCCGCTGCTCGAACGGCTACACAAACTGGTCCGCTCGGACACCACGACGCGTAACAAACGCAAGGCCGCGATGTTGTCGCGGACCTACGACGAGCTCGAAGAACGTATTGCGCAGCTGCGGGAGCAGGAGGAACTGGATTCGATCCGGCCGGACCTGGACGGTACTGAGATCATGGCCATCCTCGGCCTGTCCCCCGGTCCACTGGTTGGCAAGGCATACCGGCATCTGCTGGAGCTCAGGATGCAGCGCGGGCCGTTGAGCCGGGACGAGGCGGTCGTCGCCCTACGGGAGTGGTACGCGGCCCAGTGACGGCGACTCAGGACCGGGTGGTCGGCGTCGGCAGGTCGCGGATCCGGAAGTAGATCACGCCGGCGATCAGGTAGGCCGCCCCGATCACGATGACCGCGACGCTGGAGTGCCCGTTCTCAGGCAGCAGTAGCGCGGTGAGCACGCCGGCGCCCACGAACAGGACGTTGAACAGGGTGTCGTACAACGAGAACACCCGGCCCCGGAAGTCATCGGCGACCTGCTGCGCCACCAGGGTGTCCACACAGATCTTCACGCCCTGGGCCACGAAGCCGAGCAACGCGGCCGCCGGCAGGAAGGTGGCCATCTCGAACGGCAATCCCAGGACCCACTCGACCACGCCGGCACCGATCAGCATGACCGCCGGCCACTTGGTGAAACCCAGCCAGCGAACCGCGGCCGGGGTGACCACGGCCGCGAGGCCGCCCCCGATAGCGATACCGGCCACGAGCTGGGCGAGCCCGGGCAGGCCGGCGCGGAAGAAGCCGTCGTCGGTGAAGTAGTTGCGGTACAGCAGCAAGGTCGTGATCGCGGTGATGCCGTAGGCGAACCGGTGCACCGAGATCACCCCGAAGGCGCGCATCACCGCGGGATGGGAGTGCACATGACGGGCCCCGGCGACCAATCCGGCCACGACGTTGCGGACCGACTCCCGGTTCTGGCGCGTGTCATCGTCCGGGCCCAGCTGAGCCGTGCTGAACCCGACCGCGAACAACCCCGCGATCAGGTAACAGACGGCGGCGCCGGCCGCGATAGTGGCCGTGCCGCTGTTGCCGCTGCCGCTCAATGATCGAAGTCCGATGGCCGCGCCGCCGCCCGCGGCACTCACCACCGCCCCGGCCGTTGTCGAAAGCGCGTTCGCCGTGATCAGCCGGTCCGTCTCCACCACGTGCGGCAATGAGGCCGACAGCGCGGACAGCACGAACCGGTTGATCGAGATGACGACCAGGGCACTGAAATAGAACGCCTTGCCGCCGAGTCCGCCGGCGATCTCGACGACGACGCCGCAAACGAGCAGCGCGCGCAAGAGGTTGGCTCCGACCAGCACTCGCTGCCGCCACCAGCGGTCGAGCAGCACGCCGGCGAAGGGTCCGAGGACCGAGTACGGCAATAGCAGCACCGCGAAGCCGGCCGCGATGTCCGAGGCGTGCGCCTGTCGTTCGGGATTGAACAGGACCGCTCCGGCCAAGGAAGCCTGGAAGACACCGTCCGCGAACTGGCCGAACAGTCGGACGCCGAGCAGCCGGCGCAGGTCCCCACGGGCGAGCAGATGCCCGCGCGCAGGCAGCGCGCCCGACAAGTCGGCGGATTGGGCCGGATCGGCCCGAATGGCCGGATCCGGGCAGAGCTCCACCGAAGTTTGGCAGCCAGCCCCGGGTTCGGCGCAAATCTCGTCGGAATTGAGCGGATTGGCGGCAGCCCACTCGGCGGGCGTGTCGGCGGAGGCCACTCTGCGACGGTAGTCCCCACGGTGCAGTATGGGTGAGGTGAGCGGCGAACCACGACAGCATTGGCACACCTTGCCGCCGGCTGCGCACCGATTGCTGGTGGCAGCCCCTTCGCTGGGTGACCCTGATTTTTTCCGTACCGTCGTCTTCTTGATCGAACACGACGACACCGGCACGGTTGGCGTGATCATCAACCGCCCGTCCCGCACACCGGTGGGTCAGATACTGCCCGACTGGCAGGACGTGATGAGCGAACCGTCCGTGGTGTTCAACGGAGGCCCGGTTCAGCGCGATGGCGCCCTCGGTTTGGGTCGGCTGAGCGGGTCGTCGGATGCGGGCACCGGCCTGCGGGCGGTCAGCGGGGGGTTGGCCCTGGTCGATCTGGATGCCGACCCCACCCAGGTGTCCGTCGACGCCCAGCACCTGCGCGTCTTCGCCGGCCACGCGGGCTGGTCGGTCGGGCAGCTCGAGGACGAGATCGTCGAGGGCGGTTGGTACGTCGTCGAGGGTGGGCTGGACGACGTCTTCTCCGAACGCCCGGGCGGGTTGTGGAAGACGGTCCTGCGACGCCAGCCGACGCCGCTGTCGCTGCTGTCCACGTACCCGGTGGATGTGGGGCTCAACTAGCGGTTCGGGCCCCTGCGCGTCCCCGCTCGGGCGGACCGGCTTGCCTGGGTGGAGTGCACCGCCTCGCGTAACGTCACCTCAATCGGCGGGGCCCACACTAAGCAAAACGTCGGACGATCCGCAGGAGCCGGCGCTGTCGGCGAGAGGAGTCGCGCGTGACCGAGACGGGTG
Source organism: Frankiales bacterium (assembly GCA_025966315.1). Taxonomy (GTDB): domain Bacteria; phylum Actinomycetota; class Actinomycetes; order Mycobacteriales; family Jatrophihabitantaceae; genus Jatrophihabitans_A. The sequence goes on from JAOPUZ010000071.1 coordinate 156,554, forward strand.
AATCGGTGATCGAGCCGTCCGCGCCAACGGAGTTGATGGAGGACCTCGGCGAGGTGGTCGCCCGCAACGATGGGCCAATCGAGCCCTCCGCGCAGGAGCTGACCGCGCAGCAGCAGGAGGGCAGTCGGCTGACGAGCCCGATCGTGGTGGGTGTCAGCCGCCGGACCGGATCACCGGAAGCGGTCCGCTGGGCGGTGGCCGAGTCCCGGTTGCGGGATACGCACGTGGTGGCGATAACCGCGTGGAGTCCACCCGGAGCAGCCAGTGCCACCGGTGGCCGCCCACCGGCCGTCGGGTCGCTCGCCGGGGATGACGACTTCGCCCTCGAGCAGGAACGGCTGGCGGCGCTGGTCGCGCAGGCGGTGGGCGGCGACCTGGATGCGCTGCGGGTGGAGTTCAGCCTGCGTTACGGCGCTCCGGCCGGCGTGCTGCTGGACGCCGCCGAGGGAGCTCAGCTGCTGGTCCTGGATTCGCCGCGGGCCGGCCTTCTCGGCACCGCCGGCAAATCACCGGTCGTGCCCGAAATCCTTGCCAAATCCCCGTGCCCAGTGGTGGTAATGCCCACACCACCGAACGCATAGCGCGGCCCGACTTCCCGGATCGTTTCGATCAAACCGGGAAGTCGGGCCGCGCTATGTTGGGTTAGTTAGCGGTCGATTTCGCCGGCGATGAACTGCTCGACCTTGAGCTTGGCGATGTCGTCCGCGTACTGCTCGGGCGGGGACTTCATGAAGTAGGACGACGCCGACAGGATCGGGCCGCCGATGCCGCGGTCCATGGCGATCTTCGCCGCGCGCAGGGCGTCGATGATGATGCCGGCAGAGTTCGGCGAGTCCCATACCTCGAGCTTGTACTCGAGGTTCAGCGGCACTTCGCCGAAGGCCCGACCCTCGAGCCGGACGTAGGCCCACTTGCGGTCATCGAGCCACTGGACGTAGTCCGAAGGACCGATGTGCACGTTCTTGGCGCCTAGATCGTGGCTGATGTTCGAGGTGACGGCCTGCGTCTTGGAGATCTTCTTCGATTCGAGGCGGTCGCGCTCCAGCATGTTCTTGAAGTCCATGTTGCCACCGACGTTCAGCTGGTAGGTGCGGTCCAGCACTACGCCCCGGTCTTCGAACAGCTTGGCCAGCACGCGGTGCGTGATGGTGGCGCCGACCTGAGACTTGATGTCATCGCCGACGATCGGGACGCCGGCCGCCTCGAACTTGGCCGCCCATTCCGGCGTGCCGGCAATGAAGACCGGCAGGGCGTTGACGAAGCCGACCTTGGCGTCGATGGCGCACTGGGCGTAGAACTTTGCCGCGTCTTCCGAGCCGACGGGCAAGTAGCAGATCATGACGTCGACCTGGTTGTCTTTCAGCGCCTTGACCACGTCGATCGGCTCTTCGTCCGACTCCTCGATGGTCTCGCGGTAGTACTTGCCGAGGCCGTCCAGGGTGTGACCGCGCTGTACCGGCACGTCGAGCGGCGGCACGTCGCAAAGCTTGATGGTGTTGTTCTCGCTGGCCACGATGGCTTCGGAAAGATCCCGCCCGACCTTCTTGGCGTCAACATCGAAGGCGAGTACGAAGTCGATGTCGCTGACGTGGTACGGGCCGAACTTGACGTGCATCAGACCGGGGACGGTGCCCGCGGGGTCGGCGTCCTGGTAGAACTGCACGCCCTGCACCAGCGATGATGCGCAGTTACCGACACCGACGATGGCAACGCGGATGCGACCTGCGTCGCTCGTTGCGTGTTGCGAACCCATCGGGCTCCTCCTTCTGTTGTGCTGTCGTGACAGCTATTTCGTGGTCCCGGCAGGCCGGGCGCTCTATGCGGTGTAACTAATCCGTGCGGGTGGTGCGTTCGTCCTCAATTAGTTCGGTCAGCCATCGCACTTCGCGATCGGCAGACTCGAGGCCGTGCTCCTGCAATTGCAGGGTGTAACGGTCCATTCGCGTCCGGGTGCGGGCGATAGACGTCCGCATTCCATCCGCCTGTTCGGTCATTCGTTGCCGCCGACCCTCGAGAATCTGCAGCCGAATGTCGGACCGCGTGTGGGCGAAAAACGCCAACCGGGTGCCGAACCCTTCGTCGTCGTACGCTTCCGGGCCTACCTCGGCCAGCAAAGTAGCAAAGTGCTCTTTGCCGTCTGCGGTCAATCGATAAACGCGCTTGCCACGTTTGGAACGAGCCGCAAAGCCAGCGGCCGGCGGGGCCTCGTCCAATGGAGCTTCTTCGTCTATCCAGCCCGCTTCCTGTAAGCGCCGTAGCGTTGGGTACAGGCTGCCATAAGAAAAGGCACGGAATGCACCGAGCAGGCTTGATAACCTTTTGCGTAGTTCGTACCCGTGCATCGGAGCCTCATTGAGGAGACCGAGGATCGCGATTTCTAGCATGCGGTGCGGTCCTCCTTACGGCTCGATGTATCACGACGATACATCAGGATGACACATCGCGGCGACATATCGGATGCGCGCGTCCTGGGCGATCTCACATCTGCGCGCACGTACCCTGGCGCGGAGTGCGACCGGTGTGACCCGTGTGAGCCACCTGCCGCACGAGCTGCTGATCGCAGATGTTGCGACATCGCGTCGGATTTATGGAGGAGCCGCAGTGCCAGAGCAGTCCCGGTCGTCAGCGCGTACGCCGCGTAATCAACCGTCGGGCGGCTGGTGGCGACGCCGTCGCGCGGCCAAGAAACGGCGCCTGGCCAAGATGAGCCGGGGTAAGCGCGTGGCCCGTCGCCTCGGGATACTGTTCGTCTGGCTGCTGGGTCTGTTCGCCCTCGGTGTGGCGGTGATCGCCTTTTCGATCTACAAGTTCGCCGACGTGCCGAGCCCGGCCGAGTTGACCGTCAATCAGCAGGCGTCGATCCTCTACGCCGATGGCAGCACGGTGGCACGGGTGGGCGCCAACCGGGTCATCGTGCCGCTGTCGTCGGTGCCGGTTTCGACCCGGGACGCGGTTATTGCGGCTGAGGACCGGGGCTTCTATTCCGAGCCCGGCGTGTCAGTGCGAGGCACCGTCCGCGCCGCCGTCAACGATATCCGGGGCGGTTCGCAGCAGGGCGGTTCGACGATCACCCAGCAATACGTCAAGAATGCATACCTGAATTCGGATCAGACCCTGGGTCGCAAGCTCAAAGAAGCGGCCATTTCGCTGAAACTTAGCCGAGACTATCCGAAGGACGAGATTCTCGCTAATTACCTGAATACAATATATTTCGGCCGCGGGGCTTATGGCATTCAAGCGGCGTCGCTTGCGTATTTCGGGGTGGACGTCAGCAAGCTGAATGTCGCGCAGGGGGCATTGCTTGCCGCCGTCATCAAATCGCCCGAGTATTACGACCCGCGCGTGACGCCGACCGCGGCCAAAGTCCGCTGGGGGTACGTCGTCGACGGTATGGTGAGCACCGGCAAGCTCACCCAGGCCGAGCGAGACGCCTTGAAATTCCCGGCCACGATCGTGCCCAAGAGCCAGGATTCCGCGCTGGACGGCCCGATGGGTTTGGTGTGGAGCCAGGTCAAGCAGGAACTGACCGCAGATGGAATCACGTCAGCCGAGATAAGTGCGCGCGGGCTGAAGATCCAGACCACGATCGACCCGAAGGCCCAGGCCGCGGCGGTGTCGGCAATCAAACAGACCTACGTTGACCTCACCGCGCAGCAAAAGAACTTGCAATGGGCATTGACGGCGGTGAATCCGGCCAACGGCGCAGTGATTGCCTATTACGGAAACAAGTCGGGGACGGGGCTGGACTACGCCCAGTCCTGGCGCCCACCGGGCTCGTCGTTCAAGCCCTACGTCACCGCGACGGCGCTGAAAGAAAACGTCGCCGGGAAGAAGCCGGCCTATACAATTCAGTCGGTATTCAACGGCGCGTCCCCGCAACAGATCGCTGGCCAGACATTCGAGAACGACCCGACCGATCCGTCGAGCGGGATGTACACGCTGACCCACGCCACCACGCTGTCGCTGAATACTGTATTCGGCAAGCTCACCTCACTGGTGGGCGCGAACAACGTGGCTGATACCGCACACGCAATGGGCATTCCCGAGACCGAGACCGACACCGGGCCGAATCCGGATCGGCCGACCTTGGTGTCGGCGAGTGGGGAGCCTGACAACTACCTCGGTATCGGCAATTACCCGGTGCGAATCCTGGATCAGGCGGTGGGATACGCGACCCTGGCCAACGGCGGCACGGCACACCCGGCGTACTTCGTCCAGAAGGTGGTCGACGCCAAGGGAAAGCTCGTTTATCAACACGCCGACGCCGGCACGCGGGTGTTGGACGCGAAGGTCGCCAACGACACCACCTTGTCGATGGAGCAGGTTGCGCCGACGTCCGGGTTAGCACTGTCCGATGGGCGCACGACCGCGGCGAAGACCGGCACGGTCGGCATCCAGAACACCGGCAATTCCTCGGACGGCTGGACGGTTGGGTTCACCCCGCAGGTCAGTGCCTCGTCCTGGGTGGGTTCGAACAAGGTGGAACCGATCTATGACCGATACGGCGGCTCGGAGTACGGCCGGGATCTGGCCGGTAACGCTTGGAAGCTGTTCATGGACGGCTACCTGCAGAACAAACCCGTGGCGACGATGCCGACCCAGCAGATGATCTTGCAAGGTTCCAACGTTCAGCCGACATTCACGCCGACGCCTTCGCCCACCGCGTCCCAGACCACGGCGACCCCGACTCCTACGCCGACGCCCACTCCCACGCCGACCCCGACTCCCACCCCGACTCCGACGCCGACCCCGACCCCGACCCCTACGGCGACTCCCACGACATCGGCTGTTAGTACGCCTGCTGCACCTCCGACGTCGCCCGCCACGACACCGCCTCCGCCACCGACCGCGGCGCCGCAGGGCGGCCAGACACCTGGCGCCGGCGGGCCATCCGGGTGAATGGGTCCGCGGACTCTCGCTGACCGCGACGTCCGCCCATAGCGTCAAGGAGTTTGTTCGAACTCAGTGACGATTGGAACGCTTTGATTGGGTGGGTTGCGGCGCCCGGGTTGGTGAGTACCGTGCAGACGGGACCTCTTCCGGTGGCCTTGGTCGTTTCGCTCGTCGTCGGGTTTGTTGGCTTTGCCTCTCCATGCGTGTTGCCCCTCGTACCGGGATATCTCGCTTACGTTGCGGGCGCCAGCACTGAGCGCAAGAGTCGAGTGCATGCGGTCATCGGCGCCGTCCTCTTTGTGGCAGGGTTTTCGGCGCTATTTATCTCTGAAGGGACGCTATTCGGCCGACTCGGTGAGCTCGCCTTCCTACATTCCCGCGTAATTGAAGTCGGGATAGGGGCAGCTACGGTATTCTTGGGGCTCATTTACCTTGGCCTAGGGACGATCGTCCAACGAAGCGTGAGGTTTCCGCGAGTACCCCCAGCCGGGCTCATCGGGGCGCCGTTTCTCGGATTCGCTTTTGGCCTCGCATGGACTCCGTGCATTAGCCCGACTCTCGGGGCTGTGATCGCAATGTCATACGATCAGGAGAACGCGGGTCGTGGCGCAGCGCTTGGAGCGGCCTACTGCTTTGGACTTGGCCTTCCGTTTATCTTGATAGCCTTCGGAATTTCTTGGGTTGTGAGCACTTTCGCATTTGTTCGGAAGCGTGCTCGCGTGATTCATAGATCGGGCGGATGTCTGCTGGTCATCGTCGGCGCGATGCTCGTCTCTGGCGTCTGGGATGGTCGCGTCGCGTGGCTGCGCGGTATCACTGCGGCGTTCACCGCGCACATGTAGGCCCTTGGTCCCAACGAGTTTAGTAATCGTGCTTCAGCGGTTACGATTCGGGGCGTCTGGCGTTGGGGTCTGACACCGATTGGTCCTCGTGAAGAGAAGATTCCACCCCGCAAAAGCCCTTGTCATCGCACTGCTATTCAGCGCCTCGTCCTACGTGTCGATCGACGACGCGGCAGCGACGACGCCCGACGCATGGGCCTGGTCCGGGCAGCACATTACTGGAAGGGGGGATGCTTGGGCAGCTGACGTCCGGAAACGGGCGATACTCCGCGAGATATCAAACGGATGGAAACTGGGTTGTGTACCGCAACGGCGTCGGGGCGATTTGGGCGTCCGGAACGAGCGGATGCGGCCTCAACCTAGTTTTTGGGTACAACGGTGCAATCGTGAGTTATCCAGCTACCTGCCATGTATTTAGGAGTAATGTCAATTACAGTTCGACGACGTTCCACATGGACATGCAGAATGATGGCAATTTTGTCGAGTACGCGGGTCCGGTCGGAGACAATCGCCGGGCTCTATGGGCAACGGGGACGGTCGGCCGCTGACGGCAAACCCGGTACGCAAGGTTTCGGGAACCGGGGCATCATATCGCCCACCATTAGGCAATACGCGTCGGATCTAAATTGGATCACGGGCCAAACCCTTCCAACAGGGCCGACTCAAGCCCCGTGGTTGCCTGAGGCCGCACGGTTAGGGCTTTGGATGAGTTGTCGTTTTCGTCGGGCCGTCCGACTGGGAATCTGTCTGGTCGGTCTCGTCTTGCTTGCCGGCTGTCACGGCGCCCGAGAATCCAGTTCGGGAGTCTTTCACTTCACCAACGCAACGAAGCCGGGCAGCGTCATCCCGGCCGACAAACGGAAACCGGTCGGGCCCGTCGCGGGCGAGCTGCTGACCGGCGGTACTTATGCGTTGAGCCAGGATGCCGGACACGTGACGGTGGTCAACATGTTCACCTCGTGGTGCGGCCCGTGCCAGCTCGAGACGCCGCAGTTGGACGCCGTCTACCGCCGGCTGGCACCGGCGGGCGTTCGGGTGGTCGGCTTCGACGTCAAGGACATGTCGCAGGGCGCGGCTCGCAGCTGGCTGCGCATGAAGCAGATTAGTTTCCCGATCGTCTGGGATCAGAAGTTCAAGGTGGGCCTGCAACTCGGTGACGTCCCGGCGTACGCGATCCCCGAGACCGTGGTCGTGGACAAGCACGGCCGGGCCGCGGCCGTCTACCTTGAACGGGTATTGCCCGCCGACCTCGATCCGGTCCTCGACCAGCTGACCGCCGAATCCTGAGCCCGCGGAGAAGTTAGGGTTGGCCCGTGATCACGCCGCTGCCCTCGCGCACGGATCCGACGGTGCGCCGGGCAAGCAACGTTGCGGGCGGTCCACGCGGCCGTTACGCCCGGGACAGCAGGTGGTGGACGCCGATCCGGGTGATCCTGGCCATTGCTGCGTTCACCCTCGCGCTGGCCTACGCCCAGAAGTCGCCCTGCGCCAACGGCCAATGGGTGGATTCGTTGCAGTACACCAAGGCCTGCTATTCCGATGTCGTCCCGCTGTGGAGCGCCGAAGGACTCGCTGACGGCGCCGTGCCGTATCGCGATCACGCCGTCGAATATCCGGTCGTCACCGGCGGGTTCATGTGGATAACCGCCGAACTCACGCACGGCTGGCACGCGCTCAACCAGCACGGCGTCGTCCCAGGATCGAACGATGTCCTGGTCTTCGACGCGTTCACCTGCTTGCTGCTGGCGTTTTGCGGGCTGATCGCCGTGCGAGCGACGGCCGGGGCAGCCGGGCCGCGTAGACGCTGGGATGCCGCGATCTTCGCCGCCAGTCCACTGCTGGTTTTCCATGCGTTTTCGAACTGGGATCTGCTGGCGATGGCGTTCCTGGCCGGGGCGATGTGGGCCTGGGCACGAAACCGTCCGATCGCGACCGGCGTCCTCATCGGGCTGGGCACGGCCGCGAAGCTGTACCCGGCGTTGATGATCTTCCCGCTGGCCATCCTCGCCTACCGCACGAGACGCTGGCGCCCGGTCGGCTGGACTGCGGTCACGGCCGGGGTGATCTGGCTTGTGGTCAACCTGCCGGTCGCCCTGAGCTGGACGAAAGGCTGGTGGGAGTTCTACTCGTTCTCCGAAACACGCCCGGCCGAGGCCAGCACCTTCTGGGCAATGCTGAACCACTTCTACCCCAGCGTATTCGGCGGTAGTGGCTCGACCGGGTGGCAGCCGCCGGGCATCGCCGTTGCGCTTGCCCTCATTGTCGCGTTGGCGATCATTGCTGCGCTGGCACATATCGCCCCGCAGCGACCTCGGCTGGCGCAATTGATGTTCCTTACCGTGGCCGCGTTCCTGCTGACGACCAAAGTGTGGAGCCCGCAGTACTCGGTCTGGTTGGTGCCGCTGCTGGCCCTGGCCCGACCGAAATGGCGACTGGCCATCATCTGGCAGTTCACCGAG
>JAOPUZ010000073.1 GCA_025966315.1 Frankiales bacterium
GGCGGTATCGGGTGGTCCCGTAGTCGATGATCTGGTCGAAGATGGGGTCGGTGATGAGACGGCGCCAGGTTGAGGTGGGGTCGGTGGCGAGTTGTCGGGCGGCCGCTGCGGTTATGGGCCCGTAGCCGTCGAGCCAGGCGGGATCGTCGCGGACGCCGGCGAGGGTGTGCAGGTTGATGATGACGTTGATTCTGGGTTGTAGGCCTTGTTTGGTGGGCAGGTCACCGCTAAGGCCGCTGATGACCGCGTCGATGAGTAGGTCGGCGCGTCGCTGGTCCAGGGTGCGCGCGTCGGTGGTGGGCGTCATTCTGGCGGCGGCGTCGAGTCGTTGGGCGCAGGCGTGAGCATGTTCGGCGGGCAGTAGCGCGCTGAGCCAGGCCATGCCATCGCCGGCGTCTGTGATCCGCACCGATCGGTCAGCGACGGCGCGTTGGTGGCGTTGGTGGGCGCCGGCGGGGTCGAGTCGAAGCTGCGCGCGGCTCACGCATTGTTTGAGTTGGGCCAGGGTTTGGGTGGCGGCGCGGCGGAGCACACGATTTTCGTAGGTGGGGAGCACGTCTTCGGGCAGTGGATATGAGCCTTCGATGATGGCGAGGGCTTTGAGTGCGGTGATGGCGCCGGTGAGCAGGGCGTGCTCGGTAGCGGGTAGCTGGGTGCACAGGTGCTGGGCGTTCCTCATTTTCGTGGCCGCGGTCATCGGGGCCAGGCTTAAGGCCGCGGCGACTTCTTCGCGTATCCAGTTCCGTTTCTGCGCCCCACCGGTCTCAGCCGCGGCGGCCTCGGCGGACTGGGCGATGCTGGCGAGTAGTTGTTGGTGGAGCCCGTCGAGCCAGCTGCGGTGTTGTTCCAGGGCGATCAGGGCATCGACCCGTTCGGCTTGGCTCAATGACTCGTAGTCCAGCGCGGTCAGTTCGGCCAGCCTGAGCAGGCCGGGGTGGAGGGCGGCCAGGCCGTTGCTCACGTAGTCGCCCAGATCGAGTACTGAGTCGGGCTGGGTGAACCGCAGAAACGACACGTCGCAGCCGATCGTGACCCCGGCCCGGAACCCGGTCTCGATTGGGGGCACCTCAGCCGAACTCTCGTATTCGAGCGGAGGCAACCCCAACGCTGCAGCGTCGAGAAAATCATCCACATCCACATCCGCATCCGCATTGACGTCTTCCTTGGCGAGGTCGCGGCCGGCATCGGGTTCCATACCTGCTACAGTAATCGAACACACGTTCGAATACAAGAACCCATAACAAGCCGAGGTGTGCCACGCGGCCCACGACGCTGCGCCTCAGGATGAGCGGCAGTGTCTCGTCCTCGCGGACCGCGGCTACATATGCTGGGTTGCGGGAATCGTCGGTCCACTATGAGGAGTGAGTACGAATGAAGCTTGGCTTGCATATTCCTGATTTCACCTGGGACAGCGGAACCGCTGGCCTGGCCAGCCGGTTGGTTCAAATCGCCCAGCTTGCTGAACAGGGCGGGTTCGATCGGGTCAGCGTGATGGATCACGTGTGGCAGATCGCCCACATCGGCCCGCCTGAGCACGAGATGCTAGAGGCCTACACAGCCTTGGGTTTTCTTGCTGCCAAGACTGAACGGGTCAAGCTGCTCACGGTCGTGACAGCCGTCGTCTACCGCGAACCCGGCTTGCTAGCAAAGGCCGTCAGCACGCTCGACGTGCTCTCCGGTGGCCGGGCGATGCTGGGCATCGGTGCGGCCTGGAATGAAGAGGAGTCGAAGGGGCTGGGGCTGTTTTTCCCGTCTACCGCCGAGCGGTTCGAACGGCTCGAGGAAGCAATCCAGATCTGTCAGCAGATGTGGAGCGAGAATGACGGACCCTTCGAAGGCAAGCATTATCAATTGACCCGCACGCTGAACTCACCGCAGCCTTTGAGCCGCCCCTATCCGCCTATCCTGATCGGTGGCGCCGGCGAGCGAAAGACCCTGCGACTGGTGGCGCGTTATGCCGACGCGTGCAACATCTTCGATTCCCCGGACCTCGCTCATAAGCTAGACGTCCTGCGTGAGCATTGCGAGCGCGAGGGACGTAACTACGACGATATCGAGAAGACCGTTCAGACCAGATTCGACCTGGGAGAGAAGGGCGAACGGGTGCAGCAGACGATCGAGCACCTGCACGAACTCGCCGAACTCGGCATCCAGGTCGGACACGGCACGGTCATTGGTGCCGGCTCACTTCGTCCGCTGGAGCTGATGGGGGAGCAGATCGTCCCCGCCGTCAGCGCGTTCTAGACGGGTCATCGAAGTGGCCGTAGCTGACGTCGTGGTGGTGGGCGCGGGGCCTGCTGGTCTCGCGGCCGCCTCGACGCTGCGGGCATCGGGGATCCACTCGCTGGTCATCGAGCGCGCCGAGACGGTGGGGTCGGCTTGGCGAACGCGCTACGACAACTTCCGGCTGCACACGGCGCGCCGCTGGTCGGCGCTGCCCGGCATGGCGATCCCGTCGAGCTACGGCCCATGGGTAAGCCGTGATGACTTTCTGCAGTATTTGCAGGACTATTCCGAACGGTTCGGCATCGCCCCCGACTTCGGCGTCGAGCTTCGCGGTCTGTCGTACGCCGGAGGCCGAGGGCTGGACACGTCGATCGCCGGAGGCCGACCGCTGGACACGTCGTACGGCGGAAGCTGGCGGCTGGACACGTCGCGGGGCGAGGTCACTGCCAGTCACGTCGTGTTTGCGACCGGCTCGAACAACGAGCCGTACATCCCGGCGTGGCCGGGGCGCGACTCATTCACCGGGACCCTGATCCACTCCAGTGAATACCGAAACCCCGCCGGATATGCCGGTCGCCGGGTGCTGGTGGTCGGATCGGGCAACTCAGCCAGCGAGATCGCCGCAGACCTGGCCTCGACCGGCAATGTGCAGGTCGAGATGGCGGTCCGCACGCCGCCGACGATCTTGCGTCGGGACATCTACGGTGTGCCGACCCAGCTCGTCGGGATCGCGACCAGACCGCTGCCACCGGGGGTGATCAACGCGCTGGCCGCCACGACCCGTCGACTCAGCATCCCCAACCTGACCGAATATGGCCTGCCCGCGCCGAGCGCGCCGTACACCCAGTTCCAGCGAACCGGAACCCTGCCGCTGCTCGACCACGGCTTCATTTCGGCCTTGCGTTCCGGCGCAATCCCGGTGCGCACCGGCGTCCGGGCAATGACGAGCGACGCGGTCGTCCATAGCGGCGGAGCCGAATCCCGGCCGGACGTAGTCATTGCAGCGACCGGCTACCGGGCCGGGTTGGATGCGATTCTCGGTCCGCTGGGCCTCGCCGACGCCAACGGTAGGCCAGCCTTCGGTCCGCGTGGCGGGACCGGACTAGCGCGCGGCCTGTATGCCGTCGGCGTGGACGTCGTGCTGTCCGGCATGCTGCGCGAGGCCGGCAAGGACGCCGCCCGAGTGGCGCAGGCCATCAACCGCGCAGTGATTGCCAGGTGATCTCATAGTTCGATTCGATCCCCTCCACCACCTGCGTGTCACTGGTGAAAACAGCGGTGTCGCCACGCCAGGTAACGCGGCGCTTGGCGGTCGTTCCGACGGACTCGGGGAACAGGCTTCCCTCCAGCGACAGCAGGAAGAACTGTTCCGTCTCGCAGACGACGTACGTCCCCCACGACGCCGTGTAGTCGGCCGGGCCGGCATTCGAGCGATCCGGATTCGTCAGCTGGACGGAGTAGTTCCCAGCGTCATCGAACATGAACCGGCCTTGTGGCGTAGCGCCAAAGGGCAGATCGACGGTCCCGTCGGCACGATTGATCGTGATAGAGACCAGGCTCTACGCCCCGACCAATCGGTTCGCCAACGTGGTCGTGGTATTGAGATTCGTCATGGCGTCCTCGGATTCGGCTGATCGGCTGCCTAACTGGATCCGAGCTTAGGCCAGGCCAAACGTCGGGACGAGGAGCTCAGTTACCGAAGCATGTCTGCCTCGTGACATTTCAACACTGGCATTAACGGCGGCTTAGACAGCAATCCGACTGGCGCCAGCGCAGCGGTCTCGAAATCACGACGGCGTTGCAAGCGAGTGCTGGACGGCTGTGGAATCATCGACGCGTGAATGTTCCAGGCGAGCCCGCGGCTGACCGGGCCTACCGTCTGCTGCGCCGAGACATCCTCGCTGGCGTGTTGCCCGGTGGCAGCCGCCTCGGTGAGACCAACCTCGCGCGGCTCTACGGTTTCAGCCGGACGCCGATCCGAGAAAGCCTTCGACGCCTTCAGTCCGAGGGGCTGATCGAGGTGTCGCCACACCGGGGCGCCCGAATCGTCGATTGGCAGACCTTGGACATTGCCTCGATCTCGGAATTGCGCGCTCTGGTCGAGGGCTACGTAGTCCGAACCGCGATGACCCGGATGAAAGAGGAAGACTTTGCCGCGCTCAGCGGGCTGTGCGACGAGATGGAGGAGCTGACCGCGAAGCTCGGTCGTGGCAACGCCGACGTGCTGGAGCGTCTCACCGAGGTCAACGTCGAGTTCCACAAAGACATAGCCGTCATCGCCGGTGGCGAGCGGATGGTGACCATCCGCAATGCGGTACTGGTCATGCCGTTGGTGTACCTGACCGTTCACGATTTCCGGCTCGATGAGCGACGTCGCAGCAACCAGCACCACCGCGAGTTGCTCGACGCCCTGCGCGCCCGTGACGCTGACTGGGCGACCGCCGTGATGGTGACCCACGTGCACGCCGCCAAGGTCCATCTGATGGAGGCGCAGCAACGGTCGGCGGCCGCTGACGGCCGCGAACTCCCGCCGCGAACCTGACCCGGCCGCGAAGCTCACCAGGCCGCGAACCTGACCTGGCCGCGAAGCTCACCAGGCCGCGAAGCTCACCAGGCCGCGAACCTGACCTGGCCGCGAAGCTCACCTGGCCGCGAAGCTCACCAGGCCGCGAAGCTCACCAGGCCGCGAAGCTCACCAGGCCGCGAAGCTGACCCCGGCGCGTTCGGTTTGGCCCACAGCGCTCCAATCGTGCGCCTAATTTTGTGTACAAAACTAGGTCGGACGCGGTTGTCGCGCGAATATCCGTACGCGGATAGCTAGCAATGAATGCATGATTCCAGGTAGCGTCTGATCTGATCGTGCTGCTATGGTGCAGCGATTGTATGCACGGCGTTCTACGCTAGCCGGGTCTACGGAGGAGTGCGCGAATGCGCGAGGACGGGTACGACATCGCAGTGCTCCCTGGTGATGGCATCGGTCCAGAGGTAATCGACGTTGCTGTCGAGGTTCTCGATGCGGTGACTGCCGGCCTCGCCATCAAGCTTCGCTACCAGTATCACGATGGCGGCGCCGCGACCTTCCGCGAGACCGGCGCCGGCATCAGCGCGGCGACGATGGACGCGATCGGCCAAGCGGACGCGATCCTATTGGGTGCAATGGGCCTGCCCGACGTCCGCAAACCGGACGGCACGGAGATCGTGCCGCAGATCGATATTCGCGAGCGGTACCAGCTGTTCGCCAGCCTGCGGCCGTGCCGGCTGTTCGACGGCGTTCCGCCGGTGGTCCGCGACCCCGATGTCGACGTGCTGGTTATCCGCGAAATCACCGAGGGCTTGTTCGCGGGCAGGAATGACCCGGTTTCTGAGGATCCCACGCGCGAACATGACCGCATGATGATCACTCGGGACACCAGCGAGAAGCTGTTCGAGGTCGCCTTCGGACAGGCCGAGCAACGTCGGCGAGCGGGCGGAAAAGGCCTCGTCACGCTGTTTGACAAGGCCAACGTGCTGAAAAGTATGGCGTACTTTCGCGGCATATTCGACGAGGTCGCGGCACGCCACCCGGAGATCACCGCCGAGCGGCTGTATGTCGACGCAGGCGCGATGCTGCTCGTCACCGACCCGAGTCGCTTTGACGTCATCGTTACCGAAAACATGTTCGGTGACATCATCTCCGAGGTCGGCGCGGGCATCGCCGGCGGACTTGGACTGGCGCCGTCGGCCGACATCGGAGTCGACCACGCGGTCTTCCAGCCGTCACACGGCACCGCGCCGGATATCGCGGGACGCGGTCTGGCTAACCCGATCGCCACCGTGCTGTCCGCGGCCCTGATGCTCGACTGGCTGTCGGAACGGCATGACGATGCCCGCTGCGCCGAGGCCGCCGGCCGGGTGCGGGCGGCCGTCAACGCCACCTTGAGTGCGGGTATCCGGACCGCTGACCTCGGGGGGACGGCAAGTACCAAGGACGTCGCCCACGCCGTGCTGAACGCCCTTTCGACGGACTAGCTACCGACCGCCCTGGTCGGCATCGAGGAAGTCACGCATGGTCGCCAGGAACGCGGCAAAGCTGTCGACCATTGGCGAATGCCCCGCGCCTGCCAGCTCGACTGCTCGGCTGCCGGCAATCCCGCTAACCAGCTCACGCACGTGTTCGGGCGTCCGTCCCGCGTCCAGCGACCCACGGATGACCAGCGTCTCCGCGGTGATGCGCGGTAGCAACGGGCGAATGTCCAGCCCGAGGGCGGCGGCCAATGTCGCGCCCATGAATTCTGGGTTGCCGGCTCGCACATCGGCCACGTAGCGCGCCATGATGTCCGGCGCCGGTTCGGTGGCCAGCAAGCGCCGGACGAACGCCGCCGTCCGGAAGCCGTCCGGATCACCCAGCAACCAGTCGTCAATGGCTGCCCGGTAGCTCGGCGACAACGCGCCCGCGGTCGCCCCCGTGCCGATCAAGATCAGTCTGCGAATGCGTTCGCCCTGCGACGCGGCCACCAGCTGTGCTGCTATACCGCCCATCGAATTGCCGGCAAGATCGCACGAATCGATGTTTTCCTGTTCCAGCATCGCCACGATTGCCGCGGCCAAGCCGGCCGGCCCGACATGTTCGCGCCAATCACCGTCCCCGAGGGAATACAGCGCCGGGACGTAACGGGTGCGGTCAGTCAACGCCGCCACCGTCTCGTCCCAGAATCCCGGACAGCCGAACCACGGATGCAGCAGCACCAAGGGCGGCCGGTCCGCCTCAGCATGGTGAACCCGATAGCGCAGCTGCGTAGTGCCCAGCTCCACGATGTGATCGCTCGTATCGAGGCCGCTCATTCGGACAGTCCGTCTAGTGCACCCTTGACCGCCTCGGCCGCCATGGTTGCGCGTGTTCGCGTGGTGGCCGAACCCATGTGCGGTAGCGCCAGGACCTTCGGATGCCGCACCAGGGGCGCATCGGGTGCGGCCGGCTCGATCGCGTGCACGTCCAGGCCCGCACCGGCCAATCGTCCCTCGTCCAGCGCTTGGATCAATGCCGGCTCGTCGACGATGCCGCCGCGTGAGGCGTTGATCAGAATGGCGCCGTGCTTCACCCCGGCCAGGAACGGGGTGTCGACCATCAGGGCGGTGTCTGGAGTGAGCGGTACGTGCAGGCTGATCACGTCCGAGCGGGCCGCCAGCTCGTCCATCGTGACGAGCTGCGCGCCCGGATCCAGCGCCGACGGGGGAGTGCGGGTGGCGATCAGCACCTGCATATCGAAGGCCGCCGCGTAGCGCGCCACCCGCTGGCCGATTGCCCCGTATCCGACGATTCCGAAGGTGGCACCAGCAAGCTCGACGCCGTTCCATTGCCAGGGATTCCATCGCCCCCAGTGACCGTCGAGCAGGTCGGCGCGCGCCGGCACCAACCCACGGGCCACCCCGAGCACGAGCGCCCAGGTCAACTCCGCGGTGGCGGCCGCGGTGACGGTCGCGGGTAGCCGGGCGACGGTAATCCCGGCTGCGTGCGCGGCGAGCAGGTCGATATGGTCAATTCCCGTTGACATCGTCGACACCACGCGAAGGGGGCCGTCGGACACGGCTCGGAAAAAGTCGGCGTCCAGGGGCTCGGACAGCGTGATGACCAGGCCGTTGCTGCGCTGAGCTTCGGCGATCAGTTCCGGGCGCGAGACGTTCGCCTTGTCGGCCATGACAATCTCGGTGCCGCCGAGCGAAACCTCGGCCATGACTGCAGCCGGTAGCTGCCGGGTGACGAATAGTCGCGCGGTCGCGGGCGACGGCTTGGAGGTTGGTTGAGGTGGCGAGGTCATGACCAGGATTGTGCACACTCTTCCGCTGCGTTTCAACGGACACGCATTTGTAACAGGGAAACCGTTGCCAGGGCCTAGTGAATTGCATACAGTAGGTCGCAATCCAGCCCTCAGAATTGGAGCTCGCGTGCTGCTTCGAGAAGACGATTCCCTGCCGGCCTGGGATGCCGCCCACGGACGGTACGCCGCGCTCGAGGACAAGATCCACGCCGTCATCACCTGGATCGACGCGTCGCGGGATGAGGCCGTCGCGCTCGATGCCCTCGCCGCACGCGGCGAGCGGCGAGGTCCGCTGCACGGGATGCTCGTGGGCCTGAAGGACAACATCGCCACCGCCGGCGTCCGCACCACGGCCGGCGCCTCGTTCATGTCCGACAACGTGCCCGAGCAGGATGCGACCGTGGTCCGGTTGTTGCGAGCCAGCGGTGCGATCGTAATGGCCAAGCAGAACATGGCTGAACTCGCATGGGGCGCAACCACCCAGAACGCCACCTATGGCTCCTGCCGCAACCCGTGGGATCTCGATCGCATCCCCGGCGGTTCGAGTGGTGGCTCTGGCGCCTCACTGGCCGCCGGCTACTGCGAGGCCTCGCTGGGCACCGACACCGGTGCGTCCGTGCGGATTCCGGCGGCGCTCAATGGGGTGGTGGGCCTCCGTCCCTCCGTTGGATCCATTTCGACCAACGGCGTTTTCCCTGCGTCCTATACCCAAGACGCCGTGGGACCGATGGCGCGCAGCGCGATCGACGCGGCGCAGCTCACCGAAGCGCTATTGAGGTTCGACCCGGATGAGCCGTACTCGATTCGCTCGACTGGTCTGCCCGCAACCGCACTGATCGGCGATCCGCTGCGTGGTCTGCGTACTGGAGTCACCGAGCAGTTCTTCTTCGACGACCTCGACGCCGGCGTGGCTAAGGTGATTGAGGTGTTCCTGGCTTGGCTGGCGGCACAAGGTGTCGTACGGAGCTCGGTCGGTGACTTCGGACAGGACGGGGCGCACGAACACTGGACCCGAATCGTCCAGTGCGAAGCAGCGATGCTGCACCGCAAGCGCTTGGAGAGCCGGCCTGCCGACTTCTCGCCCGATGTCTTCGGCCGGATCTCGGCCGGGTTGGGCGTGCCGGGCACCGAGCTGGCGCGGTCCCTCGACTGGCGTGAGCGCTACCGGCAGCGACTGGACGGGGTGCTGGATGACCTCGACGTGATCGTCTCGCCCGTCGTCCCGGTCGATGTGCCGCTGGTCGGCGGTTACGACTCGCGCGAACAGACCGCTGCACTGGGACGGATCACCTATCCGTGGGCGTTGCACGCGGGGCCGACGATGAGCCTGCCGATCGGCTTTCACCCGGTATCCGGCAATCCGGTCGGGATTTCCCTTACGGCGCCGCGGTTCTGCGAAGCAATACTGTTCAAGATCGCCGCCGCGTACCAGCAGGATACCGATTGGCATCAGCGTTGGCCGGCGCTCGTTGCCGCGACCGCCCGCACTCAATAACCGCGTCAGCCCCACCCGGCACCACCGCAAGCACGGTGCCTGAGTCTGTATCAAGGAGGAGCCCGAATGACCGTTGATTCCGTGGTCGACGTGGCCGCGCTGAAACCCGCCACGATGGGAGTCGGCGCGCTGGAGGGCCTGCGGGTCCTCGATCTCGCCACCATGATGGCCGGGCCATGGGCCGCCACCTACCTGGCCGACTACGGTGCCGACGTCGTGAAGGCCGAGATGCCTGGTACGGGGGACCCGGTCCGTCAATGGGGTTCCAAGGACAGGGACGGGACCACATCGCTGGCGTGGAAGAGTTTGGCCCGCAACAAGCGACTGATTACCCTCGCGTTGAATCGGCCCGAAGGTCAGCAGCTGCTGCTTCGGATGCTGCCGCTGTTCGACGTCGTCATCGAGAACTTTCGCCCCGGCGTCATGGAACGCTGGGGGCTCGCGCCGGAAAAGATGCACGAGGTCAACCCTGGCCTGGTGATTCTTCGTACCTCCGGGTACGGGCAGACCGGCCCGAAAGCGTCCGAGCCCGGTTTCGGCACGCTCGCTGAGGCATTCGCCGGCCTTTCCTACATCACCGGCGCCGAGGACCGGCCACCGTCGCTGTCGGGTTACCCATTGGCTGACGGCGTCGCCGCGTTGACCGGGGCGATGGCCGTGCTGGCCGCGCTGTATCACCGCGAGGTCAACGGCGGCCAGGGGCAGGTTATCGACAACGCGATCACCGACGCCAACTACCGGCTCATCGAGCACCTGTCCTTGGAGTACGAACGCCTCGGCACCATCCGGGTCCGCAGCGGCAGCCGGATCGGTGATCTCGCGCCCCGAAACAGCTACGAGACAGCTGATGGCCGGTGGGTCGCGGTATCCGGTGGAACGCAGGGCATTGTCGAGCGGTTGTTCCGTGCGATGGGTCGTCCCGATTTGATCGAGGACCCGCGTTTCACCAACAACGCCGACCGCATCCGCAACGTCTCCGAGCTGGATCACGAGATCAGCCAGTGGATGATCAAGATCGACCTGTCCACCGTGCTGCAGATCTTCGAGGACTTCGGAGTGGCCGGTGCACCGGTCAACGACGTTTCGCAGATTGCCACGAACGAGCATTTCGTGGCTCGCGATCTGCGGGTTGCCGTGAACGACCCCGATCTGGGCCTGACGTCGACGGTTCACGTCCACCCCCGACTGTCGGCGACGCCCGGTGGTATCCGCGCCCTCGGTGGCCACCTCGGACAGGACAACGACGCCTTCTACAAGTCCGAAATCGGCTTGAGTGAGGCGGAGCTGCAACGGCTCCGCGAGGCGGGGGCAATATGACCGTGCCGCAAAGGCGTTACTCAACCACCTGAAATCCACGTTGTTCCAGCTCTGACCCGTCCTTCAATCGATCTCTGGGAGATGCCGTGTACGACCTGATCATCAAAAACGGAATGGTGGCCAACGAGTACGTGGTCCTGCCGCTGGACCTAGCGGTCAAGGACGAGAAGATTGTGGCCCTCGGGGTTGCCGGCCAGTTCGCCGATGCAGAGGCGAGCAGGGTGATCGACGCCGCGGGCAAGTACGTAGTACCCGGCGGCATCGACACCCACGTCCACTACGACTTCACCGTCTCCGAGGCGATGGTTGCGCAGACCGCGGAGGATGGCTCGCGAGCGGGAATCTGGGGCGGCACGACCACGTACATCGACTTCGCGCGGGCCACCGACGACGAGAACCTGATCGAGTCGATCGAAGAGAAGTTGTCCGTCACCGCCAGCCGCAACCCCCATTCGGATTACGCGCTGCACTCGATCATTGCCGGCAGCTGGCCGCAGAGCACCGCCGACGCGATCAAGGATGCGATCAGCGGCGGTGTGGTGTCGTTCAAGTTCTTCACGACCTTCAGCGGCGGCGGCAGCGGCATCGGCGGCCTGATGTCCGACGACGGGCGGATCTATTCGGCCATGCTGCAGACCCAGAAGCATGGCGGCGTCGTGATGGTGCACTGCGAGGACGACTGCATCATCGACTACAACGTGCGTCGGCTGTATGCGCAGGGTCGCGAGCATTTCACCAACATCGGCGAAGCCCGTCCACCACTGGCCGAAGAAGCGGCCGTCCGGCGGATGTTGCTGCTGTCCAAGCGGACCGGATCGCCGCTGTTCATCGTGCACGTCGCCGCGAAGGAGTCGATCGAGGCGATCACCGAGGCACGCCTGCAGGGCGTCGACGCGTTCGCCGAGGTGCTGCATCCGAACCTGCTGTTCAGCCCGGAGCTCTACAACGAGCCCAACGGCCAGCGTTACATGAACTACCCGCCGAACAAGCCCCTCGAACATCGTGATGCCCTGTGGGCCGCGGTGGCCAATGGCAACGCGCACACCGTGGCCAGTGACGATTTCACTATTCCGTGGGAGAACAAGCTGACCGGGGACACGATCGACACCGTGACCGGTGGCACCAACAGTGTTGAGACCCGGATGCCATTGTTGTGGTCCGAGGGCGTCGCCAAGCGAAACCTGTCCATCACCCGATTCGTCGAAGTCAACTCGGCCGGTCCAGCCAAGTTATTCGGCCTGTACGGCACGAAGGGCGTGCTGCGTCCCGGTGCCGACGCCGACATCGTCATCATGGACCCGGATCTCAAACACACGTACAAGCAAGGCGAAAACCTGCATTCGGGCGCCGACTACAGCAACTGGGACGGCTGGGAGCTCGAGGGATTCCCGGCGGTGACCATCCTGCGTGGCCACGTGATGATCGAGGACGGCAAGTGGGTAGGGCCGACCGGCATCGGGCGTTTCGTGCCGGGTAAGTCTCCTGAAAATGTCTGAGCCGGACGACGATTCCGCCGGCCGCACCTTGGCGGACTACGAATCGCGTGGGATGCGGCACCGCACGGGATTCGGTGCCCGCCCGTGTGTGCTGGTGATCGATTTCCAGTACGGCATGACCGACCCGGAATGCCCGCTCGGTTCGAGCAATCAGGACGGGCCGATCGCCGTGTCTCGCACGGTGCTGGCGGCGGCACGGGAAGCGGGCGTGCCGGTCATCTACACCCGAGTCGGCTTTCGGCCGGATTTGGCCGACGGTGGCCTCTTCGTCGAAAAGGTTCCCTCGCTGAGCTGGTTGAAGCTGGGCAGCCGATGGGTCGAGATCGACGAGCGGGTGGCACCGCAGGACGGCGATTACATCCTGACCAAGCGGCACAGCAGCTCCTTCATCGGCACCGAACTCCAACAGGTGCTCCAGTTGCGCGGCATCGACACCATCATTTCGGTCGGCTGCTCGACGTCGGGTTGCGTTCGGCAAACCGCGGTCGACGCAAATGCGTACGGATTCCGATCGGTCGTCGTTCGCGATGCGGTCGGTGATCGGAGCTGGGAACAGCACGAGGCCAACCTTGTCGATCTGGACGGCAAGTACGCCGACGTGCTCAGCAGTGCGCAGGTGATCGAGGCGCTGCAGGCCGTCGGCCGATCCGCTCAGCCGTCGGCCGGTCAGCAGTCGGCCGCTCAGCTGTCGGCCGCTCAGCTGTCGGCCGCTCACCTGAAGCCATCGTGAAAGCCATCCTGTTCGACACCTTCGGCGGCCCCGAGGTTTTGCGTTACGGCGATATCGCCGACCCGACTCCCGGGCCGGGCGAGGTGATTGTCGACCTTCGCGCGGCATCGCTCAACCATGTAGACATCGACGTGCGCGACGGCGTATCGAGATTCGACTTTGCGATGCCGCACATCCTCGGCGTCGAGGGTGCGGGCGTGGTCAGTGAATTGGGCGCGGGCGTCACCGATCTCGCGGTCGGCGACCGCGTTGCCGTTTCCTACATCCGGACCTGCGGTCACTGCGAATGGTGCAAGCGCGGACAGGACAATCTCTGCGAGAACCGCCGGCTTTTCGGCGAGCATATTCCGGGAACCTACGCCGAGCGGATGGCTGCGCCGGCCAATCATTGCCTGCCCTTGCCGGAGAACGTAAGTTTCGCCGACGCCGCGGCGTCGCTGGTGGCGTTCGGCACGGCCTGGCACGCCCTCGTTGGTCGTGCGCAACTGCAAGTCGGCGAGACGGTATTGATCCACTCGATCGGAAGCGGGGTGGCGTCGGCCGCACTGCAGATCTGCAAGGCGGCCGGGGCCCAGGTGATCGGCACCGCGAGTACGGACGCCAAACTGGCGCGGGCAACCGCCGATGGTGCCGATCACGTCATCAACTACCGAAATGACGCGGACATCTACGCCACCATCCAGGACCTGACGAAAGGCCGGGGCGTGGATGTCGTCTTCGATGTCGTAGGCGGTGAGGCGTTCACGAAATCGATGTTCGTGATGCGACCCTACGGTCGATTAATCAGCATCGGCGCGCACGCCGGCGAAGTGGTGCCCTTCGACATCATTGAGTTCTTCCGACGGCACATCTCCTACATTTCGTCCCACACTCAAACTCGCGACGAGCTGACCCGCGTGCTGCGCCTGATCGGGTTGGGAACCTTCTCCCCGCGCGTGCATTCGTCCTATTCGCTTCGCGAAGCGAGTAAGGCGCAGGCAGAACTGGCGACGCGTACGAACTACGGAAAGATCATGTTGGACATCCCGGGTTAATCACGCTGATCGGCCCGCTCGGCACCGGCGGACCTGTCTAACCGCGCTTCTTTCCGCAGGATTGCATACGAAGACGATCAAAATGCGACCTCCCCGAAATCCAATATTTACCGGGGCTAGCAAGAATATCTTGACGGGCTCGGAGTATTGGACTTCGATAACGGTATTCCAAGTATTTACTTGGATGAGAGCTGAGGAGCCAAGATGTATACATTCAGACGGCGTCCGCGGACGATCGCAGCACTCGCGGTCGGCGCTATGCTGCTCGCGGGCTGCTCAACTGGCAGCGGGTCGACCCCTTCCAGTGCAGGCTCGGCCACCGGCGGCAGTGGCGGTTCCGACGCTGTATCGGCCGCCGTGGTGGCCAACATCCAGAAGTTCATGGGGCCCTCAACCTTTACTGCGCCCGGGCCGGCCATCGACATATCCACGCTCAAGGGCAAGAAGATCTACGACATCCCTTCGGTGGCGAACCCATTCGTGCAGAGCATCTCTGCGTCGATGGAAGAGGTCGCGAACAAAGTCGGCATGAAGTACACGCGCTTCGACAACCAATCTCAGGTTTCGCAGTGGGTGCAAGGCATCAACCAGGCCATCGCCTCGAAGCAGGACGTCATCGTGCTCAACGGCGCGCCGGACCCGCGGGCCCTGCAGCCACAGCTCGCCGCGGCCAAGGCCGCCAAAATTCCGGTGATCGTGATGCACTTCCACGACAACAGCGCACCGTTGCCGCCAGCGTGTGAAGGTTGTGCGAACGTCACCGCGACGGTCAGCGCACCCTTCAACGACGCCGGTAAGGCCGCCGCCGACTGGATCATCAAGGATTCCGGCGGCCAGGCCAACGTGCTGATCGTCGGCGGGTCCGACATTTTGCCCAGTCCCGGCACGATCAAGACGATGACCGATGAATTCAGCGCGCAGTGCTCGACGTGCACGACGAAGGTCACCAACATCCCGGTCGCCGACTGGAACACCAAGACCCAGGGCGTCGTGCAATCAGCCTTGCAGGCTAACCCCAAGGTCAACTACGTCTACGTGCTGTATGACGCCATGGTGGCCGGCGCGGTGCCCGCGATCACGACCTTGGGCAAGAAGATCAAGATCGTGAGTTACAACGGCTCGCCGTTCGCCCTCGACGACATCCGGCAGTCCAAGGGCTCCGTGGTGGCGATGGATGTCGGCGAGGACACCCCCGGTATCGGCTACGCGACCATGGACCAGGCCTTCCGAGTTCTGCTCGGTAAGCCTACGGTCGAAGAGCGCACTCCGATCCGCATCTGGGACAACACGAATGTGGCCGAAGCCGGCACCCCGGCCAAGGCCGGTCAGGGATACGGCAACGTTTACACCTCCGGTTACCTCAAGCTCTGGGGTCTCTCGTCCTGATGAGTTGACCGTTCACCGTTTTTTGCCAGGGACGTTGGCCATCGCCCCTCGGCGGCAGAACAGCCTGCCGCCGAGGAGGCACGCCCGGCGATGACACCAGCAAAGGCGTCGCCGGTTACGGCGCACGCGAGCAAGGAGGACAGCATGCCGGACACCGTTCCACTCGTCAGCATTCGTGATCTGTCGAAGTCTTTCGGCGGTCAGCTCGCCCTCGATCAGGTCGCACTGACGATCATGCCCGGTGAGATCCATGGGTTGCTGGGCGAGAACGGTTCAGGCAAGTCGACGCTCATCAAAGTGCTCTCCGGCTTCCACCGGCCTGACTCGGGTTCGCTGCAGGTCAGCGGAGTCGACATCCCGTTGCCCCTGACGACCGGCCAATACCGCGACCTCGGCTTCGAGTTCGTCCATCAGGATCTGGGTTTGGTGCCGACCCTGAGCGTCACCGAGAACCTCTACATGAGCGAGGTCGCCCGGTCTCGGTCCATGCGTTTTTCCTGGCGCGCGGCGAGGGAGGAGGCAGCCAAGACTTTTGCCCGCTACGAGGTGGACATCGATCCCGCGATCGCCGTGGACAAGATCCGGCCGGTGGATCGGGCGTTGCTGGCCGTCGTCCGCGCGGTCGAAGGGTTACGCAGTACCCGGGCCGATCTGGCCAACCTGCTCATCCTCGACGAGCCGACCGTGTTCCTGCCGCAGACCGAGGTCGGAGTCCTGTTCGCGCTCATGCGCCGGATCAGCGCTGATGGCTCGAGCGTGTTGTTCGTTTCGCACGATCTGGACGAAGTTCGCGAGATAACCGACCGGGTCACGATTCTGCGGGACGGCAAGACCAGTGGTACGGCCGAGACGGCGCAGGCCTCCAGCCGTGACCTGATCAAGATGATCATCGGACACGACCTGGCCGAGCAGAAGTTCTCGGTCGACGCCGGGGCGGTGGATAACGACGTGGTGCTGTCGGTCCGAAACCTGAGCAGCGAATTCCTCGACGATGTCAGCTTCGATCTGCACGAAGGCGAGGTGCTCGGCTTTGCCGGTCTGGTCGGCTCAGGTTATGAGGACGTCGTTTACTCATTGTTCGGCGCACAATCAGGGGTCAACGGCCAGATCAGCATGAATGGCGAGACGCTCGACGTGGCCCATCTCAGCCCGCGACGGGCGATCCAGCTCGGCATGGCGTTGGTGCCCGCAGACCGCAAGAACGACGGCAGTGTGGCCACCCTGTCGCTGGCCGAGAATATGAACCTGACCGTGCTCAACGAGAACTTTCGGGGCGGCCGGCTACGCAAATCGAAGCTGCGTCAGAACGCCCGGCAGTTGATCAGCGAATTCGACGTCCGCCCGGCGTTGCCCGATCTGGAGTACGGCTCCTTCTCCGGTGGCAACCAGCAGAAGGCATTGATGGCCAAATGGCAGCAGATCAAGCCGCGGGTGCTGCTACTGCACGAGCCGACCCAGGGCGTCGATGTGGGCGCGCGACAGCAGATCTTCGACATGATCCGCGGCAGCACCGCCGGAGCGACGATCTGTGCGACGTCGGAATACGAGCAATTGGAAAGCATGTGCGACCGGGTCGCCATCTTCGTCCGGGGCAGGCTGGTCACTTTTGTCAGCGGAGCCGATATCACCAAGGCACGGATCGCCGATCTCTGCCACGGGCAGACCGCAGCCACCGCGGCGACACCGGCCGTTGACCCGGCCGGATCATGACCGAGCAAGGAGGTACCGACATGACGTCAGTGCGCAATTCCGACACCGACATCAGCACTGACCCGGTCTCGGCGCAGCTGCCGGACGCGGTCAAGCTGACGAAGCAACGTGCGTCAGGCCGGCTGGAGGCGATCGCGCTCCCGCTGACCTGGCTCGCCGTGATCGTGGTGTTCAGCATCAAGGAGCACAGCACCTTCTTCACGACCTCCAACGCATCATCGATCCTCGCCTCGCAGGCCGTGCTCGTCTTCGTAACGCTGGGCCTGATCGTGCCGTTGATCGCGGGGGATTTCGACCTGTCCATCGGATCGGTGGTCGGTACGTCCGCGCTGACGATTGCGATTTTGAACGTGCAGCACCACTGGCCGATCATCCTGGCCATCCTGGTCGCGCTGGCCGTCGGTGTCGTGGTCGGGCTGATCAATGGCTGCTTGACCGTATTGCTCGGCATCGACAGCCTGATCGTCACGCTGGGCATGAGCACGCTGCTGGCGGGCGTCACCCTCTGGGCCAGCTCGGCGAACACCATCACCGGCGTCTCGCAGTCGCTGATCAACCTGGTCATCGTCGACCGGCTGCTGGGCATCCCGCTCGAGTTCTATTACGCGATCATCCTGGCGCTGATCCTCTGGTACGTATTCCAGTTCACCCCGCTCGGCCAGCGATTGCTCGTCGTGGGCCGCAACCGTGAGGTGGCCCGGCTGTCCGGAATGCGGGTCTCGATGTTACGGATCGGCGCGCTGGTCACGTCGGCCTTCATCGCCGCGCTGGGTGGTGTGCTGATCGTCGGTACGTCCGGATCGGCCGGTCCCACCACGGGCGTCGACCTCTTGCTACCTGCCTTCGCCGCCGCGTTCCTCGGTTCCACCACGATCAAGCCCGGTCGGTTCAATCCGTGGGGAACGGTGATCGCAGTGTATTTCCTGGTCACCGGCATCACCGGTCTGCAACTGCTGGGGCTCGCTTCATACGTGCAGAACCTCTTCTACGGTGGCGCCCTGATCCTCGCCGTGTCGTTCTCGCAGATCATCAAGCGGCGTCGCATCAAGCGAGGTATCTGATCCGTGGCCGAGGCCCCTGCG
The DNA here is from genome assembly GCA_025966315.1 of Frankiales bacterium. GTDB lineage: Bacteria > Actinomycetota > Actinomycetes > Mycobacteriales > Jatrophihabitantaceae > Jatrophihabitans_A. Next base: position 18,272 of record JAOPUZ010000073.1, read on the forward strand.
CACCGCGATGGTGCGGACATCACGCACAGCACCCAAGAACCGGCCGATCTGCTCTGGCAGGCGCGGCATGGCGGCGGGGGACTGGATCCGAATCAGCCGCCGTGGTCGGAGCTGACCGCCAGCGCGGCGGCGGCCATCAGCGATGCGCTGTATGACCGCGGTGGTCGTACCCGATCGTGGAAGCTGGGCGCGTTGGACGCCCCGACCCAGCAACGGCTCGGTATTTCCCGACCGATCTGTCAGCCGTTACTCGACGGCGCGACCTGGACGAACGTGAGCGAAACGACCGTGGCCTTGGACGGGCTCATCGCGCCACGTTTCGAGCCCGAGATCGGCATCCTGATCGAGGGCGAACGCCTGATTGCTGTTCCCTGCGTCGAGATCGCCGATTGCCGTTTCGACGGTTGGCGACTGCCGCCGTTCGGGATGACCGTCGAACTCGGCCTGCAGGCGCTGATGCTCTTCGGCGAACCGGGTGAGGTCACCCCCGACGTCACGGTGGTCGTCACCCGCGACACCGAGGTGGTCGTCTCGGGCCGGGCGAGCTGGGACGAGGCGGTGGCGCGACTGGATCTGCTACCCAGCCGGGAGGTGGCCGACCGGGTCGCGACCGGTTCGATCACGCCCATGTTCGACTGCACGCCCGGCCGGTGGCGGTTCGATTTCGGCGGCCTGGGCGCGATCGTCGTCAACGTGCAATGACGGCGTCGGTTGCCCAATGACCGCGTCGGACGACAAGCTCTTCTCGATGTCGGAAGGCATTGTGCTGTCGGTCATGACGCTGGCAGCGGGTGCTTTCGTGGTCGTGGGCGCCTCGGCCAATGCGCCGCACATCCGCGCGTCACTGGGCCTTTCCGCGGTCGGGATCGGGGCTATTGCCTCGGTGTCCTACCTGGGTGCAATGGCCACCTCGCGGCTGGGTGGCCGCGCCACGGACCGTGTCGGACCCGCTGCGGTCATCTCGGTGGGCCTGGCGCTGATGGCGGCCGGCCTCGGCGTGGCGGCCGTGGCGCCGGTGGCGATCCTCTTCTACCTCGGCATCCTGCTGGCTGGAATGGGCTACGGCGTGATCAACCCGGCCACCAACGTGTTGGCCAATCCGAGCACCGCCCGACGACGCGGCCTGGTGATGAGCATCAAGCAGAGTGGCGTGCCGGTCGGCGGTATCGCCGCGGGTGCGTTGTTGCCGAGTCTGAGTAGTGCGGTGGGCTGGCGTGCGGCTTTTCTGTTACCGGTGCTGGTCTGTTGCGGTGTCGCGTTGCTTGTCGCACTGCGTGGCCGGCACCGCAGCACGCTGCACGGACGCGCGACGGACGTCGTCCGTTCCTCGGTCCGGATGCGCTTGCCGCATGGTTTTGCCTATGGCTTCGTCACCGCCGGCGCGCAGGTCAGCCTGTTTGCCTTCACCACCGTGTACCTGACCGATAGCCGGGGGTTGTCACCGGATCGCGCCGGGCTCGGTGTCTCACTGCTGCTGCTCGGCGGTTTGCTCGGACGACCGGCGTGGGGATGGCTGTCGGACCTCTATCCCGAACAGCGGCTGGCGATCCTCCAGGTGACCGCGGTGGTCGGCGGCGTTGCGATCGTTGCCGTCTGGACGGTTCCGGCCGGCTGGCTTCCGGTGGCGTTACTGGTTGTGGGGATGACGGCCGTCGGCTGGAACGGGGTGTACGTGGCGGCAGTGGCGGAGGCGGGCGAGCCGCACCGGGTTGGTTGGACCACGGGTGCATCGCTGACGATGATCAACCTCGGCGCGGTCGTCTGCCCGATCATGGTCGGTCTGATCGTGCAACTCACCCACAACTGGGCGGCGGGCTGGTCGGCGTGCTCGGCGATCAGCCTGCTCGGTTTCGTGATCGTGAGGCTCAGCCGGCTGGAGCCGGCCGTGGAACCGGCCGTGCCGGTGATCCAGTGAGCGTTCCCGCCTACCGGGCGTTCGGCCGCACCGGTCTGCAGATCTCGAGCTTCGGTCTGGGCACGGCAACGTTCGGTGGGCAGTGCGACGAGGCGCAATCCTTCGCGATCATGGACCGCGCCGACGAGCTCGGTATCAGTTTCTTCGACACCGCCGACAAGTACCCGATCGGCAGCGGACCCGAGCGGGCCGGCGTCACCGAGACGATCGTGGGCCGCTGGTGGCGTGGCCGGCGCGATCAGTTCATTCTGGCCAGCAAGGTGCACGGGACCACCGGACCACGACCGTGGGACGGCGGGCTGAGCCGGCGGCACATCATGGCCGCCGTCGACGCGTCGCTACGCCGGTTGCAGACCGACTATCTGGATATCTACCAACTGCATCGACCGGATCCGCTGACCCCGATCGAAGAAACGTTGGTCGCCCTGACCGACATCGTCCGGTCGGGCAAGGTTCGTTACGTCGGTTGCTCCAACTTCCTGGCCTACCAGCTGGCACTGGCTCTGGGTAAGTCCGAGACGCACGGCTTGGCCCGGCTCAGTTCCGTCCAACCCCGGTACAACCTGCTGTTTCGTCAGCACGAGCGCGAACTGTTGCCGTTGTGCGAACAGGAAGGGCTGGCCGCGCTCACGTACAACGCCCTGGCCGGCGGGATGCTCACCGGCAAGCACACCCGAGATGGAGCCGCGCTGGCCGGATCCCGATTCGCGAACGAGGGCGCCGGCCAGCTCTACCGTGACCGGTACCTGCACGACGACGCCTTCGATGTGGTCGATCGGATCAGGACGCTGGCCGGTGACCTGGGGATGAGCATGGCCACGCTGGCGACGGCGTGGGTGCAATCCCAACCGGTGGTGACCTCGGTGATCCTCGGCGCCACCAATCCGCAGCAACTCGATATCGCGGCGGCGGCCGGCGAAGTCGACCTCGATGCCGCCGTGCTCGACGAACTGGACCAGCTCACCCGGCGATTCCGGATGGGCGACGATATTCAGTAACCGTCGCCGACCCGGACCGCCGTAGCGCTTACTTCGTCGCCAGCTGCGAGTTGCCCTTGGCCGGCGCATCCCGGTATTCCTGGGCCAGGGCGTGAAATTCGGCGTATGTGCCGTACTGGGCAACCTTCGCACGTGACGGCAGACCGATGATCTCGGCGGCGTAGTCGCTGGTTTCGCGGACCTTGGTCAAATCGACGCCGGTCTCGACCCCCATCTCGTCGAACAGGTTCACCACGTCTTCGGTGGGCACATTGCCCATACCCAGCACCGAGATCGGCATCGCGATCCCGCCGCCGTAGCCGCCGGTACACGATTCGAAGATGGTCGCGCCGTTGTCGTAGGCCGCGACGATGTTCGCCAGCGCCATGCCGGTGCGATCGTGCAGATGGACGCCCAGCGCGAGTTCGGGCCAGCGACTGGTGATCGCGTTGACGCGGCCGCCGACCAGCCGCGGGTTCGCCATCCCGATGCTGTCGGCGATGCTGACCTCACGGACCCCGAAGCCCATGAACGTCTCGATGAGACCGAGCACCTGCTCTTCGGGGACCACGCCTTCATACGGGCAGAGAAAGCAGATACCCATGCTGACGTTGATGTCGATGCCCTCGGCGGCACACAGCTCGGCGACTTGGCGGATCTGCTCGACGTTGTCGGCGATGGTCATGTTCGAGTTCTTCTTGTTGTACGTCTCGCTGGCCACAATCAGGCAGGACATCTTGGTGCAGCCGGCGTCGAGGGCCCGTTGCGCGCCGCGCAGGTTGGGGACCAGGGCGCGATAGATCGTCCCGTCTCGTTTGGGCAGCCGGCGGACGAGGTCATCGGCATCGGCGAGCATCGGGATCACCTTTGGGTGAACGAAGCCGGTAACCTCGATCTCCGGAATTCCGGCGTCGGCGCTGCGCGCGATGAGTTCGAGTTTCTCCTCGGTGCTCGGCACGTGCCAGCCGGATTCATGCACCATCGTCTGTAAGCCGTCGCGTAGCAGTACCTCGACGATGTGTGCTTTGGCGCTCGTTGCGGGGCTCATCTGTTTGTCCTTTCAAGACATCCGGCGCGGTCGGTCTGGTATCAGGTGTGGTCAGTGCGGCCGAGAATCTCGGCGTTGTGCTCGCCCAGGGCGGGCCCGACCCAGCGAATCGAGCCCGGGGTCCGCGACAGCTTGGGTGCGACGTTCTGCATGGCGACCGGGCCCAGCCGCGGGTGCAGGACGTCGATGATGGCCTGGCGCGCCAGGAAGTGCGGATCGGCCAGCATCTCCGGTGCGCGGTAGATCAAGCCGGCCGGAACGCCTTGCGCGGACATCAGCTCCACCAGCTCCGCCGAGCCCAGGGTTCGGGTCCACTGCGCAAGGATGGTGTCCAACTCGAGCTGGCGCTCACCGCGCGCCGTGTGTGTGGCAAAGCGCGCGTCATCGGCGAGTTCGGGCTGTCCCATCGTCTGGGCCAGTCGTCGGAACACGGTGTCCTGGTTGGCGGCGATCACGACCGAAACGCCGTCTGCGGTCGGGTAGACGTTCGAGGGAGCGACGCCGGGAAGGGTGGCCCCGGTCCGTTCCCGCACGTAGCCGGCGACCTGGTACTCGGGGACCATCGACTCCATGAAGGCAAGTACGGATTCGTAGATCGCGACGTCGATCTGCTGCCCACGTCCCGATCGTTGCCTCTCCAGAAGCGCGGCGAGCGCGCCGTAACATCCCATGACTCCGGCCAACGCGTCGCCGATGGCAATGCCGGCGCGTACCGGTGGCCCCGATGGGTCGCCGACGATGTAGCGCAAGCCGCCCATCGCCTCTCCGACGGCGCCGAAGCCGGCCCGATGCGCGTACGGTCCGGTCTGACCGAACCCGCTGACCCGCACCATCACGATGCCGGGATTTGCGGCGGCCAACACGTCGTAGGTCAGCCCCCACTCCTCCATTCGTCCTGGACGGAAGTTCTCGACCAGCACGTCGCACTGAGCCGCCAGTCGCAAAAGTTGGGCGCGCCCGTCCTGCGTTCGAAGATCCAGCGTGACGGATTTCTTGTTGCGGGCCAGTACCGACCACCAGAGCGATTCGCCGTCGGGGCGCACCTGGCCCCACTGCCGGAGCGCATCGCCGACCTCGGGCGGTTCGACCTTGATCACCTCGGCACCCATATCGCCCATCAGCTGACCGCAGAATGGTCCGGCGATCAGCTGTCCGAGCTCGAGTACGCGGTAGCCGGCCAACGGACCGGTTGTGGCGTCGGCACCTGATTCGGCGCTGGCGGCCGGCTCAGCCATCGGGTTACTCCCCGGGAGTCGAGGGCGGTTTCGTCGCTCCCGCCAGCGGCGGCTAGCTTCGGAAACTGTATACGATCATTCAGGTATTGACCATAGGGTTTCATGCTGCGGCGAGTGATTCCACGTGAGCCCTTGCCTAATCGCATACAATCACGCTTCTACAACTCGCCTGAGGGAGCGTGGATGGGGCACCGTCAACGGTGGGTTCGCATTCTCGCCTCGGTCACTTGCGCGACCACGATGGCGCAGTTGCCGGTGTTCCTCGTCGGGGCCGCCGCACCGAGCATGCGGCACGACCTGCACTTCGGCGCCGGCCGGCTCGGCCTCGCGATCTCGGCGTTTTGGGCCGCGATGGCCGTCGGCGCGCTGGTTGGTGCGGGCCTGGCCCGCCGGCTGGGTGCGCAGGCGACGGTGGCTATCGGCGTCGCGACCGCCGCCTTGTCGTTGCTCGGGCTGGCGTCCGCGCAGGCCTGGATCGCCCTGCTGGCCTTTGCGGCGCTGGGCGGATTGGCTTCGGCAATCACCACGCCGGCCGGTGACATGGCCCTGTTCGCGGTGCTCCCGATCGACCGCCGAGGGGTGGCCTACGGCATCAAGCAAGCCTCCCTGCCCGCCGCGTCCTTGCTGGCGGGTGCGGGCGTGCCGGTCCTCGTCCTCACCGTCGGCTGGCGATGGGCGTTCGTCGCCGGGCTGCTACTGGCCGTGCCCGCCCTCGGGTTGGCGCCGCATGGCCGCCTGCGCACGTCTGCGATTCGTTCCCGTAACTCCCGCCGCGCGACCGAGGTCGTGCCCAGACTGACCGATCTCATTCCGGTCGCGACCGCCGTCGCCTTGGCCATGTCGGGCGTCTCGGCGATGGGCGCGTTTTACGTCGTTTCCGCGGTCAACGCGGGACATTCGTCGAGGTTGGCGGGCCTGCTGCTCGCGCTGGGCGGGGTGTTCGGCATCGCCGGGCGTTTCGTGTTCTCCTGGCGCCTGGGTCAGTTGGCCTACCCCTACGCGGTCGTCGCCGCGCTGATGGGTTTCGGTGGCGTGGGTGCGATCTTGTTCGCGATCGATGGGCAGCTAGCGCTGTTGGTCGTGGGCACGGTGATCGCGTTCGGTTCCGGCTGGGGCTGGAACGGCCTGTTGACGCAGACCGCCGTCGTGTCCCATCCTCATGCGACGGCGCGCGCGTCTGCCTACGTGATGGTCGGCGCCGCAGTCGGCGGAGTGATCGGCCCGACCTTGTTCGGTCAGATCGTCACGCACGCCGGCTACTCGATCGCCTGGTTGGTTTGTGGCGCCGAGTTCCTGTCGGCGGCGGCGGTGCTGGCCACGGCGTGCGGTCGACGCCGGATCGACTTGAAGCTCGAGGTCGCATCCGGTTGATCGATCCGGTTGGCCGATCGGGTATGGGCATGGCCCACCACGGGTATGTGCCTGGTCGATCAGGTCGACCGGCTCAGTCGACTAGATCGAGCGGTTCAGTCGACTAGATCGAGCGCCGCGCCGATGATCGTTTCGGTGTCGATCCCGTGGTACTTGTAGACGCTGGCTAGATCCCCGCTCTGGCCGAAGCCGGTGACGCCCAGGTGGGTGCCCGGCACGTCGTTCACACCGGCCAGAAATGACAAGGTGTGCGGATGGCCGTCGAGCACCGTGACCATCGGGACGGCTCGGTTGGCCGGGAACACGCTGTCCAGGATCCAGCTATTGCCAGGATCCAGGCCGCGTCGGGACTGCAGGGCGCGGAACAACTGGCCCGGGCTGGTCACGCAGACGACGTCGACCGCAATGTCCAATGCCGCCAGCCGGTTCGCGGCCTCGATCGCCTCCGGCACCATTGCGCCCGCCACCGCGATCATGAGGGTCGGCCGGTCGGTACGCAACACCGGATAACCGCCAGCCACGACCTGGCGGCGACGCAGTTCGCGGGCCGCTGGATCGGCCGGAACGTTGGCCAGCGACTGGTCGATCGGTCTGGTCGACAAACGCAAGTACGCCGAACTTCCGTCGGGCCGTCCGATTCGGCCGAGTGCCGCGAGTAGGCACCATTCGGTGTCGATCGCGAATGCCGGTTCGTAGCTGATGCATCCCGGCTGCTCCAGGCCGATCGACGGGGTCGTGATCGACTGATGCGCGCCACCCTCGGGGGCGAGCGTGACGCCCGATGGCGTGCCCACCAGGATCGATTGACCGCCGGCGTAGATGCCGAACGACCATGGTTCCAGGGCACGTTCGACGAACGGGTCATACATCACCCCGATCGGCAGCAGGGGCTGGCCCCAGCGGTCCCAGGTGGTGCCGAGCTCACCGAGCAGCCCGACGAGGTTCGTCTCGGCGATCCCCAGTTCGATGTGCTGGCCATCGGGTCGCTCGCGCCAATGCAGGATCGTGTCCGCGTCGTCGGCGAACCAGTCTTCCCGCTCGGTCTCTGACCACACGCCGATCTTGTTCAACCAGCCACCTAGGTTGGTGCTCGAACTGACGTCCGGACTCACCGTCACCAGCCGCGCTGCCGTCGCGGGCGCAGCGCGGGTCAGATCCACCAGAGTTCGGCCCAACGCGGCCTGGGTGTTACCGATTCCGCTTGGGGTGCGCCCGAGATCGCGCGGTACCTCCAATTCGGCGGCCGGCGGTGAATCAGGTCGCATCAGCCGTTCTCCGACGCGCCGGCACAATCGTGCCGCGGCGCTGTCCTCGGCGAAGGGGACCCACGGCGTGTTCGCGTCGACGTTGAGCCGGGCCGCCAGTTCGTCGATCTGCTCGCCGGTCAACAGGCTTGAATGGTTCTGCGGATGGCCTTCGGTGGGCAGGCCGTATCCCTTGACCGTATAAGCAAGAATCACGGTCGGCCGGGCGTCGTCGATCTGGGCGAAGGCGTCGCGCAGGGCCTGCAGGTCATGACCGCCGAGGTCGCGGACCGCCCGCCGTAGCTCGTCATCGCTCAGCCCGTCAAGGAGCTGACCGATCTCGCCCGATCCCGGACCGTCGCCCGGAACGAGTTCACGCAGCCGGGCCGCGTCGTGCCGGAGCAGGCGCTGGTATTCGCCGTTGGACATGGTGTCGATGCGGGTGCGAAAAGCGTTACCACCCGGCCGGGCGAAGAGTGATTCGAGCAGTCGGCCGTACTTGACGACCAGGACCTGCCAGCCGGCGGCGGCGAACATTCCGGTGATGCGGTCCGAGCCCATCGTGAGGGTGACGCGGTCCAGGGACTGGCGGTTGAAGTCGATGATCCACACGACCTCGCCGAGACCAGCCACCATCGGATCGAGAATGGCTTCCCAGCAGGCGCCTTCGTCGAGTTCGGCGTCCCCGACCAACGAGTATTGCCGCCCGCTGCCGCCGGATCCGAAATGCGACTGCACGTAGCGCCGAGCGATCGCTCCCCACAGCGGCGCCGTCGCGCCGATGCCGACCGAACCGGTCGAATAGTCCGCCGGCACCGGGTCCTTCAGCCGGCTGGGATAGCTCTGCAGCCCGCCGAAGGCCCGCAAGGTGTCGAGGTAGGACTCGTCGAGCTGGCCGATGAGGTACTCGATGGCGTGCAGGACGGGGGAGGCATGCGGCTTGACCGAGACCCGGTCCTCAGCCGTGAGCTGCTCGAACCACAGCGCGGTCATGATGGACACCATTGACGCACTCGAGGCCTGATGCCCGCCTACTTTCAGCCCGTCCGGGTTGGGACGGAGACGATTGGCGTGATCGACGATCGAGGTGGCCAGCCAGAGCACGCGCTGCTCGATCTCAAGCAGCACTACGTCCTCAGCCGTGCGCGGGCCCGCCTCTGCCTCGGTCAGCAACGGTCTGGACATGCGCGGCCCCTTCGATCGACAACAGAGTGACTAGCCATTTCAGCAATTGAGCACGAATTCAGCAAACGCTAGGCTGCACACTGATCAATACGCCCAATGCCGACGGTCAGACGATGAGGTTCGGTGAGCAGTATGCAGAACGGTGAGTCCGTTGATCGCACCGATGCGCGATTGTTGCTGGCCCTTGATCGGACGCCGCGGGCTTCGGTCCTGGCCCTGGCGGCGCAGCTCGGGCTGGCCCGCAACACGGTCCAGGCGAGATTGGCCAAACTCGAACGGGGCGACGCGCTGACACCGTTCACCAACCGGCTGGACCCGGCGGCACTGGGCTACCCGTTGACGGCGTTCATCACCGTGCGGGTCAGGCAACGAATGCTGGACGAGGTGGGCCAGGCGTTGGAGGCGATTCCCGAGGTGATCGAGGTGCTGGGGCTGAGCGGCGAGGACGATCTGCTCGTCCGGGTCGCCGCCACGGACGCTGATGATCTGTACCGGATCGCTGGGCGCATCTTAGCGACAAAAGGTATAGAAAGGACCAAAACGGCCTTGGTCATGCGCCCGCTGGTGCGACATCGTCTGCAACCTTTGATCGAGCGACTGATCGGTTCCTGACCGCGATGACTCAATGGTGTTGACCGAATCACGGCTTGCGGCGAATGTCGCGCGCACCGTGACATCTCCGTGTCCAACGCGACGTCTCAATGCCGAACGGTGAGATCTCCTGGAGGAATTATGGAGTGTGCTGTTGCACGATTGGGGTGCGTCCGGACGAGCTATCCATAGAACTCAAGACCTTGGAGGAGCGATGACCGCCATCGCACCCGCGAGTTTCGCTGCCGAAAAATATGACCTCTCACTGGACGGGGAACTAGTCGAGCGCCGCCGCGCGGCCACCGCTCTCTACGACGCGGAGGTGGCGCTGCACATCTCTCTACGACGCGGAGGTGGCGCTGCACATCGCCCGTCAGACTCACGTGGACGAGTGGGTTGCCGCTGCGGCTGACCGCCTGCACGAGGCCATTGTCAGACACGCGAGCACCGGCTGGAGTTCTTCGTCGGACCGCTAGTCCTTCAATCGCGCGCTATCGGCATTGTTCGCTTTATCGATGAAATGCCCGCTGTCGGTAGTTTTAGCAGGAAAGTGGCCGGTTCAAGGACGAGTGACGAATTGTGCCGGTCGTCACACGTCGTTGTGATGACCGCGGTTAGCGGCAAGCCTCACGGAAAGGCCTATCTAACCGTGGAGGTTGCGATGTGGAATTCCTTTTCTACTGCCGGCCCCGTCAGCGTGACGGCGGAAATCACGACATTCACCGGCGGGGGCGGCGACGAGATTCATGCCTACGTCGCCCGTCCAAAAACCGACGAGCCGCTGCCTGGCATTGTGCTGTTACATCACATGCCCGGGTGGGACGAGTTCTACCAGGAGTTTGCTGAGCGGTTGGCTCGGCATGGCTACGAGGTGATCGCACCTGATCTGTATTGCCGGTTCGGGCACGGCACTCCGGACGACGTCTTCGCCAAGGTCCGCAGTGAAGGTGGCGTGCTGGACGACAGCGTGGTGGCCGACGGTGCGGCTGCCCTGGCGTGGCTGAAGTCCCGTCCGAATCACAACGGCAAGGTCGGCACCCTCGGGACGTGTTCCGGTGGCCGGCACGCCGTACTGGTGGCCTCGCTTGTTCCGGGTTTCGACGCCGTGATCGATCTCTGGGGCGGCGGCGTGGTCGCAGCGCCCGAAGACGCAACCCCGTCGCGGCCGGTTGCGCCGATCGAATACACCGAGCAACTCAACACCCCGCTGCTGGGCCTGTTCGGCAACGAGGACCAGAGCCCGACGGCCGAACAGGTCGACGTCCATGAACAGGCCCTGCAAGCGGCCGGCAAAGACTACGAGTTCCACCGGTATGACGGCGCCGGACACGGATTCACCTATTACCACACGGGCCTTTATCGGCAAGAACAATCGATGGACGCCTGGGAGAAGATCTTCGCTTTCTTTGCCGCCAAGCTGCAATCCTGAATCGAGACTGACATGTGCACAATGATCGCTGAGACAAGCTCGATATCCGGTATGGCTAAGAACGAGAACGGCTGGTTCGCAGTCACCCGCGCGACCGTGGGATACGACCATGCCACCCACAGCAAAGCCGAACATGCGTTGCTGATTGATTTCACCAACTACGACATCGGCCTCGGCGCCCGGGTCGCGCTCGAGCTCGACCTAGAATCCGGACGGGCGCTGCTGGCCCAGCTGCAATCGGCCATCGTCCAGGCTGAGGCGACCGGCCTGCACTGACTCGAAATCCCTACCGCGCATCGGGTTCTGCTCGATGCGCGGTAGGGGTTGCCGAGCTCGCCGACACCGGATGAGGCCTAGGCGATGCGTCAGATCGACGTGCTGCCGCTGATGGCCAGCGCCGAGCGTTGTTCGGCCAGCAGCCCCCGCTGGTGGAGCAACTCGACACGGTCGGCGTCGGGCAGCGCCAGCGCCTGGTCAAAGTCATCGCGCGCCTCGTCGAAGCGTCCCTGGGCGGCCAGGCACAGGCCACGGTTCAGCAGCACATCCGGATCCGGCCCGGTTAACTCGAGCGTCCGGTTCAGGTCCGTTTCGGCCAATCCGGGGCGCCCCGCTTCGAAGTGCGCCACCGCGCGATTCAGCCGGGCCGCGGGGTAGTCGGGGTCGACCGAGATCGCACGATTGAGCACGTCGATGGCCGCATCCCATTGTTGGCGTTCCAGGTGCACCGCACTCATCATGCAGAGCAGGCGTGGCTCGTCCGGCTGACCCAGCAGTCCTTCGAGGAGGTCAGCCTCGGCGGCATCGGTATCGCCCATCGTCATATGCACATCTACGCGGCTCAGCCGGCTATCCACATCGCCGGGCTCCATGTCCAGCACGTAGCCGAAGTCGATGAGCGCCCCAGGCAGATCGCCGATGTCGATGCGTGCCGTCCCGCGGTTGTAGTACAGCTCAGGAAACGGCGGTGCGAGTTCAGCGGCTCGGTCGTAGTCAGCGATTGCCGCCGCAAGGTCGCCTCTAAGCCGCGATACTTTGGCCCGCTCAGATAGGTAGTCGGTGTAGTACGGATCGAGTTCGACCAGCGCACTGAACTCGTCGTAGGCCTCGTCCAGGCGCCCGAGACCGGTCAGCAGCCGCGCCCGGTTATATCGGAGCTGCGAGCGGTGCAGGACCCATTCGCCCTCGGGCAGGTGTTGCCGGTGGGAGTCGAGTGCCACCTCGACGAGTTGAAGCGCCGTACTCAGATTGCCGCGATGCATCTCGATCAACGCCAGCGCATTCTGCTGGAATCCACCGAACACGAGGCGGTCGGTCGCATCCGGTAATGACCCGGCGATGGCTATGGCATTGTGCTGCCACTCGATTGCTTGGTCGTGATCGCGCGGCTGCAGAAAGCGGGTGTAGAGCATCGCGATCGCGTAGCTCGTGGTCATGTGCGTCTTGGGGGCTACGTAACGCTGCCGTAGGTCGCGGTAAAGCGCCATGGCTTCGACCGCCCGCCCCAGTGGTACCAGCGCGGCCGCGGCCTGATTGGTGAATTCGCAGAAGTCCCGTTCGTGCGCGATCGGATCGGTGATTGCCCGGCCCCGCATACCCAAATCGACGACGGCGGCGGAGAATCCGACGGTGACGCAGTACTGCTGCGCCGCCAGCAGCGCCGTCCGTCCAGCCCCGCCGGGATCGGAACCGCGCTCGCGATGAAAGGCCAGTGCGCCCACCCGGGTACCCCAGCTGGCACCCTCGTCCAACGCGTCGCCGCGCTGGTCGTGCCACTGGCGGCGAAGGCCAGCGGAGCTGGCTTCGTAGGCGTCGAACTCGTCCGGGTCATCGCTGGTCCCATCGGAATTGATGAACGCTGCCGCAAGTTCGGCCACCGACCGTCGTGGTGCTTCGGTGTAGGTGCGAGCGGGCAGGACTACCGATTGGGCGTAGGCGGCAACGGCGTTGGCGAGTTCAGCGAGCAGCGGGACGGACGGACCGGCCACGACAACTCGAATGAGCTGCGGGTCGGCACGCCTGAGCAGCAAGGCCAGGAATTCCTGCGTCGTGGCCTCGGCGTGGCCCACCTCATCGAAGATCAGCTCCGGCAGCGGGTCGCCGGCCAGCCGGCGCTGCCGGGCCAGGTCCAACAGGAACGTCACGATGCCCTGGCTCATGCAGCGGATCATGTTCGCACCGAAGAATCGGGTCCGTTGCGCGAACGGTGCATCATCAGCCAGCGTGTGTGGCGGAGGCCCGATCAGCTTCGCCAACTCCGGCATGCCGTATAGCAGCTCGACCCGATGCCGTTCCACCAGCCCCGGCCAACGCTGAAACGCTGATGGCAACAGGGATTCCAGGACCGTGTCCACACCTGTGTAGGGGCCGCGCAACCGCTGATGACAGCGCGCGAGCACGTAATTGTCGTTGTCAGCCAAAGCCTGCTCTATGCGTTGCCCACGTCGTGCGCCGACGATGCTCAGATGTTGTTTCACGACGCTGTTGCCGTCCGTTTGGCCAACTGTCGTTTCTTCCGGCGAGCCAGCGTTATCAGCAGCGCGAGCTGACCGAGGTTGATCGTCAGTGAGAGCAGGCCGTCCCAGAATCGCCCGTCGAGCCGGCCCGTGACCACTGATTGAATAGCAATGTCGAAATAACGTAGGACGATTGGTGTACTGGCAAATACGGTGATGGCGACCAACGTGGCCACGCCCAGCACCAGGAACGGTCCGTACCACGACCCGACCCTACGGTCGTGCTCGGTCCACTGATCCTCGGCGACAACCCGATCCGGCCGCCCGATTATTCGCCAAATCCGGCTCCACAGAATCGCTTTGCTGGCATCGTGCAGATCATGGCAATTGAGTGCGGTTGCCGCGACGAAGTACAGGTCGGTGCGCAGGAACAGCTGAAATTGCCAGGCAAGACGCATGCATACGGTGAACGCGAGGGCCACCGCCACGCGGCCGGTAATCGACAGTGCACCAGCAGGGGTTCGAGTGAGGTTCGCCGTCACATCAAGGACCGCGATCACCCCGACATCTCCGAGCATTCCGGCCAGAAAAGGCAGGTATCGCTTTCCGCGGGCGACGCTGAGCACACCGTTCATCTGGGTTTCGAAGACGACATACATCAGCCGGTTGCTGATACTGAGTCGGGTGGGCAGCCCAAGTCGCTTGCCCGCGAGTATGTGGCATCCCTCGTGGGCGAAAAGCAGCGGGATCTGGCCGAACGTGATGACGAGCTGCACGATCAGCAACGAGTCGGCGAAGAAGATCTGGTGCGGCGACGGGACGAGATCGCGGCGTGCGGTCATCTCGACAATTCCGCCGGCGACGAGCGCGCAATACAACACCAGGGCCGGGAACGAGAACGCCAGCCGGCCAGCCCATTGCTGATGGACCGGGCGGGAGCTGGCGGATTCCGCGGCCGCTCGAACAAAGCCCAGGTCGTGCAGCGATTCCAGGAATTCATCGATGTCGACGTCCTCGTGAAAGCGCGCCGCGTACCACTGCGCGGCGGTGCTCGGCGCCACACCGTCGCACAACTGCTGTAGCAATTCCGCGCCATCACGAGGCAACACGGCATAGGAGCCGATATCGAGGCGTCCGACGACGACGTCCTCGCCTTCGGCGACAAAGCTCAACTCATGAAAGGGCAACGCGGTGTCGAGTGCGCGGGTCTGCATCAGCAACCTGACCAATCACAGAGAAAAAGTGCCTGTACGCGGCCCGGGGTCGGACCGCGTACAGGCATCGTTTTGAAGGCTGGAACTAGGCTGGAACTAGGCGGAAACGTGGTACGGACAAGCGCAGGCAGCGCTGGTCAGCCGGACGTCACCGGTGCGGCGAATGCTGATCTTCTTGGCCTGCTTTGCGGTCTTCACTCTGGTGTCCTCCTTGGACGGTGTGGAGTAATGACATTTAGGAGTAGATGTCGCCGGATTTGTACCATGTGGTCGGAGTGCGCCGCAAGGGCTTTTCGCGCGGATTTCGCGGTTGCCTCGAATGGCGGGGATACCCGGCGACGATCATCGCTGTGACGAGCAGACCGAGGCGCACCGCGAGTGCTCCGGCGAGGGCCTGACCAGGACAATGGGCAATGCCTACTGGGGTAATAGGCAAGCGGTCGGAATGTTGTCGATCTGATGCGGGCTTTCGTGGGCACGAAGGTTGTGTTTGGCCACAGCAGGGGGATGATGGTGGGACGGCTTGGCAGCAAGCCCGCGAACAAGGGTCGCAGCCGCCTATTCGGGTGGCCGTGACTGGTCAGATTGGGCGCGCGCCATGAGGTTGATTCGAGCCGAGCGTCAAAGCTCGGAAAAGGACCAAGCGGGGCATGAAAGCCACGCGCTGGCCTGGGAGCAGGATCCGCTTTTCGGCGTCGAGGACACGGTCATGATCGACCGGCTGATGGCTGACTTCGGCGCAACGTCGACCTTGAACTCTATTGTGTCTGTTGTTCGACAATGCCGCTCGGATCTGTGTTGCGCGCCCGAGAGTGCCCTGCCGGAGCTGGTCGAGCGGCTGGCTCGGGTGCGGCTGAGCGCGGATTCCCACCCGTCACCGGTCAGCATTGTGCCGCCTGAAAACGGGTGATTTTGGCGACGACGAACATCGATTCGGGCCGCACAATGGCGATGCGTCCTAGGTAGCTCGCCGCAGCGTTGCGGCTATCGTCGAGCCGTGGTCGACGACCGGGGAGTCCAGCCTGCGTCACAACGTGGCGACATGGTGCGACGTTGGGTGCCGGTGGCTGCCCTCGCGTTTGCCGTCCTCGCCGCAGTCAGCGATCCGGGCGGTTGGGCGCGGCTGCTGATTCTGCTCGTGCCGCTTGCCGCGTTCATCGCGTGGGACCGGGTTCCGTCCCTGCCGATTCCGATCGTCCTGATCGCGGTGCTGGTTCCGGTTGTGGTCGTCCAGCTCCCGGGCCGGCTCGAGCCAGCGATGTTTCTGGTGTCGTTGTTCGGACTGGTGGTGGCTCGCCGGGTGGACGATCCGTGGCAGGCATCGCTGGCCTGCGGACTCGCCGTCTTCACTCCCGTTGTCCTCGTGCTGCTGCAACCGGCGGACGACCGCATCGACTGGCCCATCTGGATGATCGGGATCGCGTTCCCGGCGGTGATCGGCCGCGTGATGCACCGGCAGGAACAACTGAACGAGCAACTGCACGCGGCGCGTTTGCAGTTGGCCGGTCAGGCCCGGGCTGAAGAACGCCGGCGGATCGCCCGCGATGTCCACGATCTGGTCGGGCACGGCCTGACCGCCGTATTGGTGCAGGTGGCCAGCGCGCGGCACGTGCTGCGCCGCGATGTCGAGGCCGCCGACGAGGCGTTGCGCAGCGCGCAGGACGCGGGTCGTCGCAGCATGGCGGATTTGCGTGCCACGGTGGAGCTGCTGCGAAGCCCGGGCGACGATGCGGCGACCGCGGCGCTGCCGGACTTCGCCCGCCTCAGCGAGCTGGTCGAATTCGCCCGCAGTGCCGGGATGATGGTGGACTACCGATCGACCGGCGACATCGAAGAGGTGCCGCCGAACGTGGGCGTCGCGTTGTACCGCATCGCCCAAGAGGCCTTGCACAACGCGGTTCGGCACGCTCCGGCTGCGGATGTCCGGGTGTCGGTGACCGTCACCGACACCGCGGTAGCCCTCGAGGTGGACAGCCTAGGCGCGGAGTCGCGGCCGTCCGATCCCAACCGGTCACACTTCGGGATCATCGGAATGCGGGAACGCGCCGCGATGATCGGCGCTGAGCTGGAAGCGGGGGCGACCCCGGGTGGGTGGCGGGTTCGGTGCCTCGTGCCGGTGCGGACCGCATGATCCGCGTCGTACTGGTGGACGACCAGACGATCGTCCGGACCGGGCTGGCGCGCATTTTCGGTGCCGAGGACGGCTTCGAGGTCGTCGCGGAATGTGGCGATGGTCTCGAGGCCGTCGTGGCTGCGGCCGCCGTGCGCCCGGACCTGGTCTTGATGGACATTCGAATGCCACGGATGGACGGCCTCGAAGCGACTCGGATACTGACCGCCGAGGCTGGCGCTCCGCCGGTGCTCGCGCTGACCACCTTCGATGAGGACGACATCCTCTGGGGCTCGATCGAGGCCGGGGCGCAGGGCTTCGTGCTGAAGGACGCGGGCGCGGACGACCTGCTCGCGGCGGCCCGGGTCGTCGCGGGCGGCGGGGCCTGGTTCGACCCAGCGGTCACGCCCCGGTTGATGCGGGCCTACCGCAGGGCCGTTGCTCCGAGTCAGCGCGAGGCGGCCCGGCTGACACGGCTGACCGGCCGTGAACACGAGGTGTTGCGACTGCTGGCCCGGGGCCGGCTCAATTCGGAGATCGCCGCCGAGCTGAACGTCAGCCAAGGCACCGTGAAGTCTCACGTCAGCGCCATTTTCGAGAAGCTCGCGGTACGCGACCGTGCCGCGGCAATCGTGTTCGCATTCGATCAGGGGATCGTGACCCCGGGCGAGCACTGAGCGACTTCCGCCCGCAGGGGGAGAGCAGGTCTGGCCCGCGGGCGGATGTGCTCCAGTCGGTGGTTCGGCAGGCTGTCAGGCATGAGCGCCGCGGCGGTGATGGGTGACCGACCGGCCGGTGCTGGCCACCGGACGGTAACGGTCGAACCACTCGCTCGGGGCGTACTCGTCATCGCTGCCGCGGTGCTTGCGGTCCTGATCGGGTTCGCGTCCCGCTACGGCTATCACCGCGACGAGCTGTACTTCCTGGCTGCCGGTCATCACCTGGCCTGGTCCTACGCCGACCAGGGGCCCGCGACGCCGCTCATTGCGCGGACCATGGATGCGTTCGACTCGGGGTCGTTGACCGTACTGCGGTTGCCGTCCGCGGTGGCCGCCGGCGTGACCATTCTGCTGACCGGCCTGCTGTCTCGCGAACTGGGCGGTGCCCGACCCGCACAATTGCTCGCCACCTTCACGGCCGGCGTCGCGGTAATTGTGCTGTTCACCGGCCACACGCTCAGCACGTCGACCTTCGATCTGCTGGTCTGGACCGGCGCAACGTGGCTGGTGGTTCGAACGGTTCGCACCGGTGACGGGCGGCTATGGCTGGCCACCGGAACCGTGCTGGGTATCGGGTTGTTGAACAAGCCACTGCCGGCGTTCCTGGCCGCGGCGATACTGGTGGCGATCGTCGTCGTGGGCCCGCGAGCCCTGCTGCGTAACCGCTATCTGTGGATCGGGGCGGCCATCGCCGTGGCGCTGTGGTCGCCGTGGCTTGTCTGGCAAGGCATTCATGGCTGGCCGCAGCTGGCGGTGTCACGCTCCATCGCGGCCGGAAATTCCACTAGTTCGCAACCATGGTGGCAGATCGTGCCCTTCCAAGCGCTGCTCGCCGGTCCGTTGCTGGCGCCGGTGTGGATGCTCGGCCTGGTCCGCTTGTTCCGTGATTCTGCCCTGTGGAATCTGCGGTTTCTTGGTTTGGCTTGGATGCTGCTGGCCGTCGTGTTCATGGCTACTGGCGGCAAGCCGTATTACCTGGCTGGCCTGCTCCCGTTGCTGATCGGCTCCGGCGCCGGGCCGGTAGCGGCGTGGCTCGATCGCGGCAGAATCCGGCGGGTCGCAATCGCAATCGCGATGGCCGTCAGCGCGGCCGCTGGGTTGCTGATCGCGTTACCCGTCCTGCCCGCGCGGGCTGCCGGGCCCATCATTGCCATGAACGCCGACGTGGGCGAGACGATTGGCTGGCCGGAGTTCGTGCGTACCGTCGCGGACGTCGCGACCCCGGTAAGGTCCGATCAAGGCCAGCTGGTCATCCTTACCGGCAATTACGGAGAGGCCGGGGCCATCGATCGTTATGGGCCCGCACTCGGCCTGCCGCCGGCTTACAGCGGGCACAACGCGTTCGGCGACTGGGGACCGCCAGCCGACCAGAGCGGGCCAGTCATTGCCGTGGGAATCAGCGCGAGTATTGCCGCGCGCTACCTCAGCGATTGCCGCGTTGCCGCCCGCATCGACAACTCTGCCCACATCGACAACGAGGAGCGTGGCCGGGACGTGCTGCTCTGCGGTGGCCCACGCAAGCCCTGGTCATACGAGTGGGCGGCCGTGCGACACCTAGGCTAGTAGCGAAGGGGCTTTCGCTATTTCCGGCGCATCACGCCGAGCGCGGTGCCAGGCCGGCAAGGGTGAAAGCGCCAAGCCCAAGGCGATCCTCGGCGGCGGTGTAGCTGCTCTTCCCGGATTTCGCGTCGGCCTCGACCAGCTTGCGGAACAGCACGGGCTCTTCCGGATGTACGGTAACCGGCTCGACCTTCCGATACCCCCTCGCGGAGATCTGTTTGAACAGCGACGTCTTGCGAGAGTCGTCGATGTGCCCCAAATGGCTGCCGCGCATGATCAGTGCCTGGATTGAAACACCCCACCGAGCCTTCATCTGGACGAACTCGCGCAGGGTAGGCAGCTGGTCTCCGATGAATTCCGCGTACGAACTTCGTGGGACGAGGAAGGCGCCAGCGAAGCGGTTGGCTTCGTCCTCCGGACTAGCCACGAATGTCCGCCGGGTGTGCAATACCAGGTGCCCGACCTCATGGGCGAGTGTGAACCGCTGCCGGTCGCCGCTAGCGCCGTGGAAGTAGCCGACGATGGCCGGGTCGGGCGGCCCCGGCCAGCACGATGCGCCGAAATGCCCGACCGTCTCGGTGTCATCGTCGCCGCCTGACAACGCCAGTGGCGCAACGACAATGCCTCCGCGCTCCAGTGCTCGGGTGACATGCAGGATCGGCCCGGACGCGTCGAGACCCAGCGCCATCCTGGTCTGCGCTGCCAATTCCTCGATCTGATCACCGGTGAGCGCCTGGTCGACGGCGATCGGCAATGTCGGCGGGATGTAGCCCTTGCGATCATGGACGAGCGTCCACACGACCCGATACGACTGACGTCCTGGACTCAGCTCGCTCGGACTGACGTCGCGCGGCTTTTCTGGGTGTCATCGCGACGACTTTCCGCGTTGGGGCCGGCCCCGTACGGCGTCTGAATGAGGTTGCGACGGTCGAGCCAGTACTCCAATTCCGCCGCGGGCACCGGGCGCGAAAGGTAGTAGCCCTGCGCCTCGTCGCAGCCGAGCCGGGTGAGCTCGGCCAGGGCTACGTCGGTTTCGACGCCTTCGGCGACCGTGCGTAAACCGAGACTGTGGGCCAAGGCGATGATCGAGCCGACCAGCGCGCTGGCCCGAGGGTCGAGCACGGCTGGTCGCGCACCGTACTACTGAATCAGGTCATGAACCGGCTCCGCACGCGCAGCGGCTCTTCACCCTCGAACTTCGCCGGCCCGCTCCCTGCGGCCGAGTCCGAGCTGTCCCAGCAACTTCGGTCTACACCAGGTTGCTGACGTCCGGCTGCCGTCGCCGACCCGGGTCGACCGGAACGAAACACATTGGGCGTGGACGCGGATTCGGCTACGCTCGGCGGCGCCAACCAGGGAAACAATAAGGCGGAAGCGATGTATACGCGGCTAGAACAGCAGGGCAGTGGATGCCAAGTGGGCTCGGCGTCGACGCCCGCGGGCCCTGAGATCGTCCTACGGCCAGCTCTGAGGTAGGCAATACCCGCCTCACAAGCCGCCTTTGGAGCTGTTTGGAGGCGGCTTTCCCTTTTCTGTAAACGAGACTCTCGAGACTTCCTGTGCCGCTCTGTGTCAATGATCGAGTGCCAGCTCTCGGAATTGAGAATCATCATGAAAGGAGGTGCGCACATGGAGCGCATCACGGACAAGCTCATCAGCTGGGCGTCCATCTTGGAGCCGAGCACGCGGGCACAGGCGTGCCAGAGCGCCACGATGGAGTTCATCTACCCGCACCTCGCATTAATGCCTGACGCTCACCTGGGCATGGGCGCGACAGTCGGATCGGTCATCCCGACACACGGGGCGATCATGCCGGCCGCGGTGGGCGTGGACATCGGGTGCGGAATGATGGCCGTGCGGACCGAGTTCACGCGGGCGGACGTGCAGCAAACAGCAGCGAAAAGCTCACTCAATGCGCTGCACGCCGCGATCGCGATCGCGGTTCCGCTGTCGGCGGGGGCCGCCAACGACAAGATCACGGCCACCGCACAGATGCGGATCACCGAATTGGTGGGCATGCCCGGCATCGAGCAGGCCGAGGATGCGTTGCCGCATTGGCGCAGCCAGCTCGGCACCCTCGGTTCGGGAAATCACTTCATCGAGGTCAGCCTCGATGAAGACGACCGCGTCTGGTTGTTTCTGCACTCGGGGTCGCGAGGCGTGGGTAACCGCTTGGCCGGTAAGCACATCAAGGTCGCGCAGGCGTCCTGCGCGGCCGCCGGGATTCAGCTCCCGCAGCGGGATCTGGCCTACCTTTGTGAGGGCGCCGCCGAGTTTGACGCCTACATTGAGGCGTTGAAATGGGCTCAGCATTTTGCCTTGCTCAACCGGGACGAAATGATGGATCGAGTGATCGACCGGACCTTCGCGTGGTTCGACGCGAACCGCGACGAGTCGCGACTGGACGAGCCGGTGCGCTGCCATCACAACTACACGGTTCGCGAGGAGCATTTCGGCCAGCTGGTGTGGCTGTCGCGTAAGGGCGCCATCAGCGCCCAGAAGGGTGAGCTCGGCTTGATCCCGGGCTCAATGGGTGATCGCTCGTATGTCGTGGCCGGAAAGGGAAATCTGGACGCACTCTGTTCCGCACCACACGGGGCGGGCCGGAACTTCTCTCGAACCGCAGCGCGGAAGCGGTTTACCCGCGCGGATCTGGACCAGCGGATGGCGGGCGTGGCCTGGGGTGAGTCCGACGCGTTCCTGGACGAGCATCCGGAGGCATACAAGCCAATCGATGTGGTGATGCGCGACGCGGAGTCGCTGGTCGAGGTCGTCCACGAACTGCGCCAGATCGTCAACGTCAAGGGCAACTGAGACGCGAGCCGGGACGCACCGGCTCGCGTCCCGACCGTTCGAAAGGCATTGTCGGTTGAGTTGACGGTGCCAGTGCCAGCTACCCGTCCACGGATCGGGGCAACGCGGATGCCTCGCTCGGGGTACCGGAATTGAATAGCGCGGTTGCTGGCTTGGGGTGTGCGTATAAAAAGCCCTGGCCGCATTCGACGTCGGCGTCGCGGAGTCGGTCGGCCTGATGTTCGTACTCAATGCCTTCGGCGACCACGGAGAGTCCGAAGGCGTGGGCGGCTGAGACGATGAGGCGAACGAGCTCCTGGTGTGCGGGGTCGGCTGAGGCGACAAAGCTGCGATCGATCTTGAGCGTGTCGACGGGCAGTCTGGGAAGTTGGCCGATCGAGGTGAATCCGGTGCCGAAGTCGTCGATAGCGATCTGGACGCCCAGTGTGCGCAGGGATTGCATGTTGTTGGTCGCGATCGGATCATCCACAAGGACGGTTTCGGTCAGCTCGACGATCAGCTGGCGTGGGTCGACGCCCGAGCTTTCGAGCGCGTCGGTGACGTCATTGAGTAGTTGGTTGCTGCCCAGGTGTCTTCCCGAAATGTTGACGGCCATGCTGAGGTCGGCGGCCACGGCTCCGGTGCGCACCCATCGAGCCAACTGTTGGGTGGCTTCTCGCAGCACCCACCGTCCGATGTCGTTGATCAGAGTTGATCGTTCCGCCACTGGAATGAACTCGTCCGGCGGCACCATGCCATGGCCGGGCCGCATCCACCTGATGAGGGCCTCCACGCCGACAGTCTCGCGCGTGTTCAGATCGATGATGGCTTGGTAATACAGCACGAATTCGGCCTTTTCCAACCCGGCCGCAATGGCATGTTCAAGATCTGCGCGAAATGCGAGCTCGGCTCGCAGACCGTCGTCAAAGATATCTACCCGCCCGCGTCCGGCATTCTTGGCCCGGTAGGCCGCGGCGTCTGCTTCCTGCAGCAGTCGGTCGGCATCGACATAGCCGTCACGGCAGAACGCGATCCCAACGCTGGTCCCGACCCGCATCGCCCGCTCGTCGACGACCATCTCCGCCGACACCTGTTCAACGAGGCGTTCGGCCAGCCGGACGATGTCGGCCTCGTCGCTGATGTTTTCGAGCAGGACGACGAATTCGTCACCGCCGAGTCGGGCGACGCTGTCGCCGTCTCGCACCACCTGCAGCATCCGACGGGCCACGCTGCGCAGCACCTCATCGCCCGCGGCGTGACCAAAATTGTCGTTGATTGTCTTGAAGTGGTCGAGGTCGATGAACATCAGCGCGGTCTTGGTCGAGGAACGCTGAGCTCGGTGCAAGGCCTGCTCGATGAGCACGAGTGCCTGGGCCCGGTTGGGCAATTCGGTGAGCGCGTCATGCGCGGCACGGTGCGCCAGTTCGCCTTGCGCGATCTCGCGGTCGTGGATCGCGCTGATGATGGACGCCACCGATGAATGCACAACCTGGCCCAGCGGACCGGGCAGCGCCTGGCGGACCACCGGATTGTCGAGGTCACCGGCGGTCACGGCGGCGGCCTGCGCCTCGATATTGCGGAGGCTGGCCACTGAGCTCGATAGGGCCCGCGCGACGGTTCGGACCTCACGAGGACCGCTGACCTGTACGTCGGTCAACTCTCCGAGGCTGATCCGGGTGGCCTGTTCGGCCAGCCGGTCGAGCGGACGGCTAACCGAACGCTTGATCACGGCGGCGATCGCGACGCTGATCAGGACCAGCAGCAGTGCCGCCGCGATGATCCAAGCCAGGTCCAGTGTTGCCTGGTGACGCTGCACCCGGCCGGCCGCAAGCGCGCGATCGAGGGCGTAGCTGAGAACCGTCATGTAGGCCTTGTTGCGTGAACCGTCCTCGATGATCAGGTCGATCATCCTGGTCACCGACACCGCTGTCGTGGAAGTGAGTTGGGACGCCAGGTATCGATTGAACTCCGAGACGGCCGGATCGGCGTTGACGACGGCCCATTTCGCGGCAATGGACGGCGTGGACTGCTGAGCAACGGCCGCTGACGCCCCAGCGTAGGTGCCCCACGCCTGCGCCCAGGCCGCGTCGAGTACGGGCGTGGAGCCATTAATCACAAACTGCGTCCCGCTGAACAGGATGAGTTCTTGCGCGCCGGCCTGGGTTGCTCGCATGGTCAGATCGACGTCGTGCAGCGCCTGGATCCCGACGGCATCGATACCGTCCTTCGTCGCCGCGATGACCTGCGAATACTCCGTCGAGGCCATCGCCGCCATGAACGAGTTCACGTCCGTCATCGCGGTGGCGATGGTCTTCGGATCGTCCATGCGTGCGCGGATCTTTGCCAACTCCGCCCGGAAGTCACGACCGGCGTCGGCGACCGACGGATACCGGGCCAATGCCGCTACCGCAGCATCGGTGGCGGTACGCAGTGTCGGGAGCTGCGCAATGATGGCTCCCGCGACCCCGAATGTGCCCGTGGGCGTGGTATTCGTAACGGCGCCGATCAGCGGCTGGTTCTTGGCCGCCGTCGCCGAGTAGCCAGGCAGGACCTCTTGCTCAAAGGCGTTGCGAGCTACGCCCATGGCCGCAGCGCTGCGGATGTGTTCCTCGGCGCCGCTTGCTGATCGCACGCTGCTCACCCGGCTGCCCACCCCTACCGCGGCCGCCAACCCGACACCGACCAGCGGGACCAGGACCAACGCCAACAGCCGTACCCGCAGACTGCCGCCGTCCCGAACCGACGTTGATCGAAATAGGTACATATTTCATCTATCGGCCCACCGCGCCGAACCTGAAGCGGCGTGCCGCTTTCGTGACGTCCGGACGGAGCTCTACCGGTATTTCTTGGCCACGCGCTGGGCTTTGTCGCGAGCCGCCTGGGCGTTCTCCATTTCCCGTTCATACAGAATCCCGAAGGCGAAACCATTTTCGCCGACGGTGTCGCCGGCCTTGGCGCCCAGCCGGCGAAGCAACGCCGCGCTGACCAGGCTGTCTTGGTGCGCACCGAGCAGATCCTGCAATTTCTCATACCGCTTCGCGTGCCGGGCGCCAGCCTTGCTGCCGATCACGGGCTCGGCGGCTTCCGCGGCGTAGCGGGCCCGCTTGGCGGCTTTGCGGGCGGCATGGAGCAGGTGAATGTCGCCAGTTGCGTTCGCCTTGGCCAGCCGGCGGGCGACCTTGCGTTCGGCACGGGCCAGCGGCGCGGCGATGGTGTCGCGATTGGCGCGGGCCTTCTCGGTCTGCGGAGGCTGCTGAACCCAGTTGTCCAGGTCGGTGAGCAATTGCAGGTAGCGATCCGTCGTCAGGTTCTGCTGCAGGGTTTCCCAGTGCTCGGCCTGTTCCCGACGAAGTTCGGTATCCAGCCGCGTACGGACCGGACCGAGCAACAATGTTTCGTCGACCTCGTCAAGCATCCGGTCCAGCCGGAGTCGCAGCACCTGTCGATCACGTATCTCACCCAGCAAGGCTGCGAGCCAGCGTAATTCTCCGTCGAGGCTGGCGGCCCGGGCGGCGTCGAACAGCGGACGGAAGACTCGCAACGTGCCTCGAAGCCGCCGGGTGGCGACCCGGGTCTTGTGAATGACGCCGTCGTCGCCGCGACGCAGGGCCAGATCGCCGGCCAGGATGACGTGTCGTTGCTCGGCCAGATAAGCGGCCACGACGTCGCCGACCGGCGGCTCGGCCCGCTTGGCCCGCTCGGCCCGCCTAACGCCGCGCTCGGCGTTCGCGGCGGTGGGAGCGGTGGTGGCGGTGGTGGCGGTGGAAGCGGTGGAAGCGGTGGAAGCGGTGGAATCGGTGGTGGCGGTCGCAGCGCGGGGAAGCGCGCGGGCCAGTTTGGACGGGCTGACCGATTCGCGGGCGCCGGCCCGTCGTAGCCGCTTACCCAAGGCATAGAGCAGGTCCAGCTCCGCCTCGCCCAGTTCGACTTCGACCTCGCGCCAACTGCTGACGGTGGCTGCAGGCCCGGCGGCCGCGGCATGCACCGAGTCGTCATCGACCTCGGCCAGCGTCGTCCCCGCCTTGTCGAGCAGGCGGGTGACGGTGCGTTCGGTAGTAATGCTCGCGATCTGGCTCAGCGGTTGTGCTCGGACGACGCCGAAGACCAACTTGCTCAGCTCGTCGGGAACCTTGTCACTGACGTCGGGCAGGCGGATCTCCTCGCGAAACGGTGCGCTCGGGACCTTCAGTTGCCACCCGGTGTCGGTGCTTCCGGTGCGTCGCCGCAGCGTAATACCAGCCTTGAACAGCGCGCGATCGCTGGTGTCGAAGTAGTCGCTGCGGAGCTGCTCGATGCTGGTTTCGATCCGGCCGCCCACCGGAAGCAACTCGACGACATCGGGGACGACAAAGCCGGGTTCGACGTCAAACTTCAGTTCGCGTTCCTGATATGACTCGGACATGCCCTCATTGTGCCGCGGCCCGCGACAATCGTCCTAGGTCACCGGACGACAATTCCGGCGTCAATGCGCGACATTCTCATTCCATGACAATGTCGTGGCCGGGGCCGCGCTCGTTTTCTGCTCTCGGACCAAAGTATCGCCGGTCTGCTTCGGTGATGGTGAGGTCGTTGATGCTCGCCTCGCGCCGGCGCATCAGGCCGTACTCGTCGAATTCCCACAGTTCATTGCCGTAGCTGCGATACCACTGGCTCGCGATGTCGTGCCATTCGTACTGAAAGCGGACCGCCATTCGGTTTTCGCGAAATCCCCACAGACTCTTGCGCAGAACATAGTCGAGTTCGCGCTGCCATTTGTCGGTGAGAAATCGGACGATTTCGGATCGCCCGGTGACGAACACGTCGCGATTACGCCAGACGGAATCCTCGGTATAGGCCAGACTCACGCGTTCGGGGTCGCGGGTGTTCCAGGCGTCCTCGGCTGCTTGGACCTTCTGTACTGCGGTCTCGGGTGTGAACGGCGGTAGCGGCGGTCGCGGCGTGGGCATACGAGTCAGCTTCTCAACGCGGTGCCGTCGCTAGCCTGCGGGCACCAGGACGGCACGGCCGCGGATCTGACCGTCGTGCAGCTTCGCGTACGCCTGCGCGCCGTCGGTGAGGTCGAATTGCTCGATCTCGACGGTGATCTGTCCCCGTCGAGCGAGCTCCAGCACCTCGAGTAGCTCGGCGCGGCTGCCCCAGTAAGGCGTACGAATCGCGGCGTCATAGGGCACCGAGCCGAACCTGACCGGAATGGTCCCGCCGCCCACGGCCACGATCCAGATGTCGGAGTTCGTTGCCGCCGCGGCCACGCCGATGTCGATGGCTCGTTGGGCGCCGGCGAAGTCGAAGACCGCGTCGACGCCGAGGCCGGCGGTGAGCGAGCGAATGTTCGCGACGGCGTCATCGTCGCTGAAGAAGGTGTGGTGCGCGCCGACCTGCTTGGCCAGGGCGAGCTTCTCTTCGGAGATGTCGAGCGCAATGATCGTCGCGCTGGTCATGGCCCGCAGGATCTGGATGGCAATGTGCCCCAGGCCGCCGGCGCCCAGCACCAGCGCGGTCGTTCCGGCGCCCAGCTTGGGGACGGACTGCTTGATGGCGTGATACGGCGTGAGGCCCGCGTCGGTGAGCGCGACGTTCTGCACCGGGTCGAGCTCACCCAACGGAACGAGGTACCTGGCGTCCGGGATCAGCATGTATTCGGCCATCGACCCCTGGGATCCGAGGCCGGGCGGCGCGATTCCTTCGGCCGCCGCGTTCGTACACAGCTGCTCGCGGCCGGCTGCGCAATTGTGGCAACGACCGCAACCCCACGGGGCGAAGACGGCGACCGAGTCGCCGACCTTTGGATCCAGCACCCCGGCGCCGACCTCGGCCACGATTCCGGCGCCTTCATGCCCGAGGGTGAGCGGCAGCGGCATGCTGAACTGGTCCGCGGACAGTCCCATAAGGTAATTGTCCGAGTGGCAGACGCCGGCCGCGGTGACCTTTAGCAAAACCTGGCCCGGACCAACCGCGGGCTTGGGGATGTCGACGATTTCGGGCGGCGAACCAATTGTCGTGTAGCGCAGCGCTTTCAATGATCTGCTCCCGTCGAAGTTTCGACGGACGTTACTCCGATGACCTCTCGGCAGCGTGACGGTCAGCGCACCGCATGTCGATCGCCCAGCAGCCCGGGGACCGTCATGGCCATGATGCGCAGATCCAGCCGGAACGATTGGCGGCCGATGTAGTCGATGTCCAAGGCGACCCGCTGTTGCACATCGGCTGCGGCGTGCAGCGGGCCGCGGGAGCCGTTGATGGCCGCCCAACCAGTCATTCCGGGCTTTATCCGGTGCCGGTGGGCGTACTCGGCGACCAGTCGGGCCGACTCGACTTCACCGGTCTTCATGCCGATCGCGTGTGGTCGGGGACCGACGAGCGACATTTCACCCCGCAAAACATTGATCAGTTGGGGCAGCTCGTCGAGGCTGGTCTTGCGCAGCACCCGTCCCAGGCGCGTAACCCGGTCATCGTTGGCGCTCACCTGACGTTCAGCGCGCGCGTCGGTGGCGTCGGTGCGCATCGACCGGAACTTCCAGACCACAATCTCTTCGTTGTTGAACCCGTGGCGGCGCTGCCGGAAGAACACCGGGCCGCGGCTGTCGATCTTGATCAGCAGGGCGATCAGGGCGAGGACGGGGCTGGCCAGGATCAGGATCGGGGCGCCGATGAGCAGATCTTGTGCGCGCTTGGCGAACGCTTTGCGATCGAGGTCGGCGGCACCGTCGAGCTCGGCCAGCGCGGAGTCTTCGAGCCGGGCCAGCGCCGCAGTCCGGCTGGAACTCTCTTGCGGAGCGAGGAACAGGGTGACCTCGTTCGGCAGGACCGCCAGGCGGGCGGCGATCTCACGAACCCGCTTGGTCGCGGACGGTTCGACGGCGATCACAACGCGGTCGACGTAGGGCGTGATCTTGTGGCTGAGCAATGCGTCGATGTCGCCGAGGACCGGGACGCCGAGCAGTGCCTTCGGGGAACGTTCCAGGCGGTCGTCGAACACTCCGAGGACGTTGACGTTCCGTCGCGCGATCGCATCACCGATCACGCGCTCGGCGTATTCGGTGGCGCCCACGATGACGAGGTTCGGGGTCAGCCAGCCGGCGGACTGCCAGGCCCGCACGATCAGCCACCATCCGGTGTGTAATGCGGTCAGCACGATCGCCGCCAGGCCTATCCATTGCCAGCAGACCGTGTTCGACGGCCCGTCGGTGATCAGCCAGCTGGCGATGAAAACGACCGCGATCGACATGCCCAGCGCGCCGGCCAACTGGCCGAGGTGGGCGCGGATCCCGTTGCTGCGCTCGAACCGGTACAGCCGCAACGCGCGCAGCGCCCGGGCGAGCACCAGCGCGCCGAGAACCAACGGCAGGATCTGCCGTACGGACGTCGACAGGACGAGATGTGCCGGCGACTGTATAGCGCTGACCGCGGCGGTCACCGCGACGAGCGCGATGACGTCAACGGCTCGGAACACGTGCGAGCTGAGCCGCTTGCTCTGATTCGCGCGCACGCTGACGAGCCGCCGGGGTCGCATCGGACCTCGACGGGACATGGACTCGACGGCGATCGCGTCAGAGTCGTGGAAGATGGTCATCAAGGGCCCTCATCGGCAACTACGACCCGGATGTGAGGGCGACGGCCTGGTCGCGGACGCGCGGCGCTCATCGCCCTTCCGCTCTGATCGAAAGTTGAGAATGCACTCGCCAGGAGTTGATCAGCGCGCCGGGTCGGGAACGCTTCCAGGTGCTATACCTGTGAACGGCATCAAGCTCCGGGTTTCTTGGGTGTTCCGGCCGGGAGCCGGTTGATGGCGTACTTCCGGCATTCTTTCCGCGTAAAGAAGGGACTTGTCATGGGACACGAGACGCTCGTAGCGGCGTTGGCTAACGGCGGCTGTGCATTTGGGGGTTGGGTAACGCTGAATTCCGAGGCAATGTCTGGCGTGATGGATCGGGCGGGCTACGACTTCGTGGGTTTTGATTGCCAACACGGAACCTTGAGCGAGGCCGACGCCGCGCACATGGTCCGGCGGATGGCGGGTGTCCGGGCCGCAACGATCGTGCGGGTATCGGCCAACAACCTCGGCTTGATCGGCAAGGTCCTCGATGCCGGCGCCGACGGGGTGATTGTGCCGCTGGTCAACAATGCCGAGGAAGCTCGTCAGGCCGTGGCATCCTGTCATTACCCGCCGAACGGATCTCGCAGTTTCGGCCCCAACCGGCCCGGGATGCCGACCACCGTGCCGGAGTTGGAAGCCAAAGTGTCCTGCTTCGTCATGATCGAAACGCGCGAGGGCCTGGCCAACGCGGCTGAGATTTGTGCGGTGCCGGGCGTGGCCGGGATCGTCATCGGCCCGGCTGACATGTCGATCGCGCTGGGCCTCACCCCCGTAGAGGGTTTCACCACCGATCAGATCTTCGAGGCGCTGGCCACCGTCCGCGCCGCGTGCGAGGCGAACGGCATCACGCTCGGCATCTTCGCCGGCGGCGCCGCCATGGTGCCCAAGTGGTACGGGCAGGGGGCGCGGCTGATGATCATCGGTAGCGACTTGGGGCTGCTGAGTCAGGCCGCCAACGCTGATATGGCCCAGGCGAAAGCTCATGTCACTTCGCTGACCTAACGCTAAAGTCAACGAAAAGTCCTATCGAGGCGGCGTCATGACGCCGCCTCGATAGGACTTTCCAGGAGCGGAGCGCATGGATGCAGCAGGTGATCCTGTTCGCCCTGTTCGGCTGCGGATTGGGCGCGCTCTACTCGCTGGCTTCGCAAGGCCTGGTGCTCATCTATCGCGGTTCGGGCGTACTCAACTTTGCCCACGGCGCGATCGGTATGGTGGGCGCCTACATCGAGTGGGAAGTCAGCGTTCAACGCGGATTCCCGTACCTCATCGGACTGCTCGCCGGTGTTGGTACTTCGGCGATGATCGGCGTGGCCACCCACATCGTGGTGATGCGCAGGCTCCGGCGGGCATCACCCCTGGCCCGAGTGGTCGCGACGCTGGGCGTGCTCATCACCTGCCAGTCGCTGATTCTGATCTGGTTCGGTTCAGCCAATCGGTTTATCGCCAGTCCCTTTCCCAGTAAGGCGATTCAACTCGGCGGCGGGGTCTACATTTCCGAGAATCGCGTGATTCTGCTGGCGATCGCCCTCGTGCTCACCGTACTGTTGTGGGCTCTGTACAAATACACGTCATTTGGCTTGGGTACGGCTGCGGTGGCCGAGAACGAGCGTTCGGCGGCGACCTTGGGCTGGTCGCCGGACGTCATCGCCACTGCGAACTGGGCGATCGGCTCGGCGCTGGCCGGCCTGGCCGCAATCCTGATATCGCCGATCGTGACACTTCAGGTATCGATTCTCACGAACCTGGTGATTGCTGCCTTGGCGGCGGCGCTGGTCGCGTCGTTCCGGTCGTTCCCGATTGCGTTCATTGCCGCCATCGCGATTGGCATTGCCCAGACCGAGTTGAACCGGTACGTGTCCCAACCGGGGCTCGGCTCGTCGGTGCCGTTCATCGTCATCGTCGTCGTGATGGTCGCGCGCGGGCAGAATCTGCCGCTGCGGGATTTCTTCCTGCAACGGTTGCCGCGTATCGGCGACGGCCGGGTCCGGCCCGCGGCGGTCCTGCTGGCGGTGGTCGTCGGCGTGGTGTTGATCGCCACGGCGTCACCGAATTGGATTGCCGCCCTGACCATCTCGCTGGCCACGGCCCTGATCCTGCTGTCCATCGTGGTATTGACCGGCTACAGCGGCCAGCTCTCACTGGCCCAGTACTCGGTGGCCGGCTTCGGCGCCTGGGTCTGCGGCCGGCTGATGGCCTTACACGGAATGCCTTTTCTGCCGGCGGCACTGCTCGGCATCGTCGGCGCGATCGTGTTGGGCGTCGCCTTCGTCCTGCCGGCCGCGCGAACTCGCGGGATCAACTTCGCCGTGGTCACATTGGGCCTCGGTGCGGCCATCGAACTGATGTTGTTCCAGAACACCACCTATTCCGGTTTCAATGTCAGCCGGGCCGGGCCCCCGAACCTCTTCGGCTGGAATATCGACGCGGCGCGGCATCCGACCCGCTACGCGTTCGTGGTGCTGGCGGTGCTGGTTGTCGCCTGCCTGGGCGTGGCCAATGTGCGACGCGGCCGTAGCGGGCGCCGGCTCATTGCCGTCCGGACGAATGAACGAGCCGCCGCGTCGCTCGGTATCAGCGTGCCGCTGGCCAAGATGTATGCATTCGGTCTGTCGGCTGCGATAGCCGCGGCGGGCGGCATTCTGATCTATTTTCACAACCGGTTCGTGGCCTATTCGAGTTTCACCAGCTTCACGTCGATCACCGATGTCGGCTGGGCGATGATCGGCGGGATCGGCTACGTGATGGGGCCGGTGATCGGCGCCGTGCTGGCCCCGGACGGAGCCGGCGGGCAGCTCGCCAACTCGATCTCGCCCGGTCTCGACAAGTACGTTGCCTTGTTCGGCGGCCTGCTGTTGCTGGTGCTGGTATTACTCAACCAGGACGGTCTGGCGCCGGCGCTGGCCGGACAGTTGAAGCGGGTGGCCGCGCTGTTGCCGAGACTGTTCGTCAAGGGGCCAAGGCTGGTCAACGGCACCAGGCTCGGCAAGGGGCTCAGGCTCGGCAAGGGGCTCAGGCTCGGCAAGGGGTCAAGACCGCGTACCAACCCGCCGGAGCCCGAAGGGACGACGCCTGTTACCTGGCCGACGGTGCCACCGCGAGTGCTGGTCGTTCGCGACTTGACGGTCAGATACGGCGTGACGGTCGCGGTGGATGGTGTCTCGTTGACCGTCCAACCGGGCCAGGTGGTCGGCCTGATCGGGCCGAACGGGGCCGGAAAGACAACCCTGATCGATGCGATCACCGGCTTCGTGCGTCCGGCGGCCGGCGCGGTGCACTTGGATGACGCCGCGATAACCCGGTGGTCGGCCACCCGGCGGGCCCGGCACGGAGTCGGCCGATCGTTCCAGTCGCTGGAGCTCTTCGAGGATTCGACCGTGCTTGATAACCTGCGTGTCGCGTCGGACCCGCGAGACGGTTTCTCTTTTGTGCGCGACCTTTTCTATCCGATGCAACCTGCGTTGCCGCCCGAGGTGCTGGCCGGCATACGAGAATTCAAACTGCAGGATGACCTTTTCCGCACGGTAGAAAGTCTTTCTTACGGTAAGCGTCGGCTGCTGGCGATCGCCCGCACCGTGGCCGCCGGGCCCAGCGTGCTGCTGCTGGACGAGCCCGCCGCCGGGCTGGACGATGCCGAGACCGCGGAACTGGCGTTGTTGGTCGCGTGGCTGGCCGCCGAACGGGGTATGTCCGTCCTGCTCGTCGAGCACAACATCGAATTCGTGATGCAGGTGTGCGACGAAATCGTCGTGCTGGATTTCGGGCGCAAGATCGCCCAGGGTTCGCCAGGTCAGGTGCGGTCAGATCCAGCGGTGATCGCGGCCTATCTGGGGGAATCGACGTCCGCGATCGGGTAACACCCGGCATCTCGTGTGCATCTCGTGAGACGCCGGGTGTACCCGATTACAGCCTTAGCTCAGCCGATGTGCGGACGGTGGCCGGGTTCCTGGCGCGGAACCTGCTGCGTCGTGGTCGGCACCTTCGGCAGCGGCAGCTGGGACGCTTCGAACTGCGCCAGGTTGTAGGCGCCGGTGGTGTCGGGCAGGGTCGGTGGGTGCGGATGCGTCGAACCGAACTGGAACGCCGCCGTGAGATCGCCGACGTTCTTTCGACGCCAGTCGCTGATGTTGGTTTCCTTCACGCCGGTGACGTGTTCCAGGAACCGCAGCTGGGAGGTGTGGTCGAACGTCTGGGAGCAGACCCAGCCACCCACGGTCCAGGGCGAGACGATGATGGACGGCACCCGGAATCCGAGCCCGACCGGCAGGCCGGCACCGTCCACGCCGGTGTTCGAGGTCTTGAACACGAACTCGTCCGGCGTGCCTTTCTTCGGAGTCGGCGGCACGACATGGTCGAACAGGCCGTCGTTCTCGTCGTAGGACAGGATGAACACGGTCTTGGCCCACACCTCGGGGTTGGCCGCGATCGCGTCGATCTTGCCGGCGACGAACGTGGCGCCCGCGGCCGGCAGTGCCGCCGGGTGCTCATCGAAGCCTGAGGGCGGCAGAATCCAGCTGACCGCCGGAAGCTGGTCGTTCATCGCGTCGTACTCGAACTGGCCGAGCGGCTGCACGGCCATTCCCTTGTCGTACAAGGGGTCGCCTGGCTTGGCGCTACCGAACTGCGTCCACTTGCTGATCGCCGCGGCACCGGTGAGCGGGCCGGGCTGGCGGTAGATGCGCCAGCTCACGCCGGCCTTCTCCAGACGCTCCGGGTAGGTCGTCCAGCTGAACTGGTTGTCCGGTCCGCTGGTGGTGAGCGACGGTCCGCCGGCCAGACCATTGGGGTCGAGGGTGCCCGACATCCACATGTGGCGGTTGGGCGCCGTCGGGCCCATCACCGAGCAGTGGTAGCCGTCGAGGATGGTGAACGCATCGGCCAGCGCCCACTGGAACGGGATGTCGTCCCGTTCGAAGTAGCCCATCGTGTAGGGACCGTTGGTGGCACCGTCGGCGGCGATATGCGCGGGCAGCCAGTTGTTCATCTTCCCGCCGTTCCACGCCGCGTGTTGCACGGACCATTCGTGGCTGGTCGAGGGAATCGCCTGGGCCGCGCTGATCTTGGTGTTCAAGCGGTAGGGCAGCAGGTAGCCGTCCGGGTTCGACGGGTCGGGCTGGTAGAACACCGAGCGCCCGTTGGAGATCCGCATGGCGTGCGGGTCGCTGAACCCGCGCACCCCGGACATGGCTCCGTAGTAGTGATCGAAGCTGCGATTTTCCTGCATCAACATGACAACGTGCTTGATATCCCTGATGCTGCCTCGCTTGGGCAGCGGCGAGGCGATGGCCTTGCTGATGTTCGGCGGCAGCGCAACCGAAGCCGCGGCCAAACCGGCGATGGCGCCGGCACTCCCAAGCAGGCGGCGTCGGGTTAGGCCACCACTTGCATTGGGCTCAGATATCTCGGTCATTTACTTCCTCTCGAGTTTCTTCACCTGGCGTGACTTGGCGACGACAGGCCGTGATGCGCCAAATCTCGTCGGGCTTGCCGTCCTCGGCTTGAGCGTCACGTGACCGGCATCTGAACGTCCGTTGAATAGGGGAAGGAGGCGGTTTGCGCGGGCCGAGCCGTGTGGACTCGCCGGGTCACGCGTGAAGGTGCAAGGATGAGGGTGTGAAACGTGCACCGATCACGACCCCAGCGGAGAAATTCGGTCCGACTGCTATCTATGGCACCTGTGAGGCCGAGGTTTGTACTAGTACAGCCCGGGCAACCTGCTCGGTGTGCGATGGCCATTTCTGCCTCGGCCACGCTTCCCATCAGCAACACGACGGGGAGCGCTCCGAAGCGGACGCGAAATAGCGCCGGACGTCGTCGCCGACGGTCCGGATTGCGCGCTCCATGCCTCGCTACCTCGCCAATTGCTCAATGCTCTTCACCGAGGTTCCGTTGCTCGAGCGCCCGGCCGCGGCCCACGCGGCCGGCTTCGACGCCATCGAACTCTGGTGGCCATTCGCCGAACCGGTGCCCGCTGATCGCTCGGTGAGTGATCTCGTCCGGGCGGTGGCCGATTCCGGGGTACAGCTCGTCGCCCTGAATTTCTTCGGCGGGGATCTGTCCGGCCCGGACTACGGCGCGCTTTCGGTGCCGGCCTGGTCGACGGCCTTCCGAGACAACGTCGACGTCGCCGTCGGTATCGGCGAGCAGCTCCGCGTGAGCGCTTTTAATGCCCTGTACGGCGTTCGGGTCGACGGCGTCTCGGCCGCTCAGCAGGACGACCTCGCCATGTCCAATCTCCGCTACGCCGCCGAGGCCGCGGCGACGATCGGGGCAAATATCCTGATTGAGGCGGTAAGTGGGCCCAAGCCGAATCCGTTGCGTAGCGCGGCTGACGCGGTCTCGGTTGTGGCCGCGGCGCGGGCGGCCGGTTCGGCAAACGTCGGCTTTCTCTGCGACCTGTTCCACCTCGCCGCCAATGGCGCGGCGCCCGACGACGTCCTCGGCGCGAACCTCGCCACGATCATGCACGTCCAGATAGCGGATTTTCCCGGTCGCGGCGAGCCAGGTAGCGGCACCCTCGACCTGCCACGACATCTTCGCCAGCTGGACCAGTTCGGCTACCAGGGCTGGGTCGGACTGGAATATCGGCCGACCAGGTCGACGACCGATAGCCTCGGTTGGCTCGACCGCAGCCTGCGCAACAGCTCGACTACCCGATCCGAAGGAGACAGCGTATGACCACCATCGGCTTCATCGGCCTGGGCATCATGGGGCGCCCGATGGCGGCCAACCTGATCGCCGCCGGATTCGACGTAGTCGCCTACAACCGCAGCCCGGCGGCGCTGGAAGCCCATGTGGACAAAGGTGGACGTCGCGCGGACGACATCGCCGGGGCGGTTCGCGACGCTGACGTGGTGATCACCATGCTGCCCGACTCACCGGATGTCATCCAGGTCCTCACCGGCCCCGCCGGGGTATTCAGTCACGCGCGCTCCGGCAGTTTGATCATCGATTTCTCGACCATCAAGCCCGAGGTGTCCGTCGAACTGGCCGATGAAGGCAGGCGCAAGGGGTTCCGGGTCCTGGATGCTCCGGTCTCCGGTGGCGAACAGGGCGCTATCGAGGGCGCGCTGTCCATCATGGTCGGCGGCGACCCAGCCGACTTCGCCGCGGCCGGTGACGTCTTCAATGCCCTGGGCAAGACGATCGTGCACGTCGGCCCGAGTGGTTCGGGGCAAACCGTGAAGGCGGCGAATCAGCTGATCGTGGCCGGCACGCTCGAACTGGTGGCCGAAGCGCTGGTTTTCTTGCAAGCGCACCAGGTTGATACCGACGCGGCGGTCAAGGTTCTCAGCGGCGGTCTGGCCGGTAGCACGGTGCTGACGAGGAAGGCAGCGGCCATGCTGGCCCATGATTTCCGGCCCGGATTCCGGATCGAATTGCACGACAAGGACCTGGGCATCGTCACCGAAGCCGCTCGCCGCGCCGGTGTGGCCCTGCCCCTCGGAGCCGTCGTCGCGCAGCTGGTCGGGGCGGTGAAGGCGCAAGGTGGCGGCGCCCTCGACCATTCCGCTCTGTTCGGACTGGTCGAGCAGCTTTCCGGGCGAACGCCAACCGAAGACTGACCGGCCCGATCGTCGGGCGACGGCAAGCCAGTCCCTCAGCCGCCGGCCATGGCGCCGACGACCCTGAACGGTTGCGACCCGTCCAGCACTGCGTCGGGCAGCGGATTGTCCGGCAGATCGTGTGACAAATCCTGCTCGGAGGCGAAGAAGCGCACGAAGGGCCGACGAATGCCCGTGCCGGGGTCACGCATCGTTCCGCGCAGTGCCGGATAACGCTGTTCGATCGCGTCGATCAACGCGCGCTGGGTAGTCGCCGCAGCGAGCTCGAGGTGTATCTCGTGCTCGCAGGGCGCGAGCTGGCGCAGATGTGCTGGCAGGATGACCCGGATCATGTCAAGGTCTGCACTTCCACGGACAGCACGGCCGGCAGGTCGCGCACGATCGCGTCCCAGTGGTCCCCGGAATCGGCGGAGGCGTACACCTGGCCGCCGGTGGTGCCGAAGTAGACGCCGCATTCGGGCAGGGTGTCGATGGCCATCGCGTCGCGAAACACATTCACGTAGCAGTGCTGCTGGGGCAGGCCGTTCGTCAGCGGCTCCCAGCTCGAACCGCCCGTCCGGCTGCGGTACACACGCAGTTTGCCGTCCGGCGGATAGTGGTGCGAGTCGCTCGTTATCGGAATCACATAAACGGTGTCCGGTTCGTGGGCGTGGACGCCGATCGGGAAGCCGAAATCGCTTGGCAGATTCCCGCTGACTTCGGTCCATTGGTCGCCGCCATCGTCGCTGCGCATGACGTCCCAATGTTTCTGCATGAACAGAGTTTGCGGGCGTGATGGGTGCATGGCCAGGTTGTGGACACAATGCCCGACTTCGGCGGCCGGGGACGGGATCCCGTCGGACAGCAGGCCTTGATTGACCGGCTGCCACGAGGTGCCACCGTCTTCAGTGCGGAAAACGCCCGCCGCCGAAATGGCGACGAACATTCGCTGCGCATTCTGGGGATCGAGAATGATCGTGTGCAGGCACATGCCGCCGGCACCGGGCTGCCAGTGCGGGCCGGAACCGTGTTCGCGTAATCCGCGCAGTTCCTGCCAGCTCTGGCCACCATCGATCGAACGGAACAGGGCGGCATCCTCGACGCCGGCGTACACCGTGTCACGCTCGGTGAGCGAGGGCTCCAAGTGCCAGACTCGCGCAAATTCCCACGGGTGTGGCGTGCCGTCGTACCACTGGTGGGTGCCCGGAACCCCGGCGTACGTGAAGTCGTTGCCGACCGGCTGCCAGCTCTTGCCACCGTCGTCGGATCGCTGGATGACCTGACCGAACCAACCGGTGGACGGCGCGGCGTACAACCGCTGGGGATCGACCGGCGAGGCCGTGATGTGGTAGACCTCCCAGCCCGGAAAGTGCGGCTCGCTCACGTCCCACGAACGGCGTCGCTCATCCGAGGTCAGGATGAACGCACCCTTTCTCGTGCCGACCAGAACCCGTACATCGCCCATTGCGCTGCCTCCTGTTCAAGGTGTCTCGACAGTAGGACTTCCGCGAGGACCCGAACTCATCGGTCGCAAATAGCTGCGTCGGCAAGGGATGCCTTAGCCGGACTGGGTGTAGCGAACTTCATGGGTCAGTAGCCAGCGCTTGGCGTCCAGCCCACCGCCGTATCCGGTCAGCGAGCCGTTCGCACCGACCACGCGATGACACGGCACGATGATCGAGATCGGGTTCTGTCCGTTGGCCAGCCCCACCGCACGGGATGCGTTCGGCGAGCTGATGGAAGCAGCCATCCGGCCGTAGCTGGTGGTTCGGCCGTACGGGATGGCCAGCAGTGCGGCCCAGACCTGCTGCTGGAAGGCGGTGCCGCGTGCGCTCAGGGGTAGGTCGAAGTCACGGCGATCACCGGCGAAATACTCGCCGAGCTGGCCGCGGACATCGTCGAACGCGTCGTCGTCGCGTTGCCATTCGGAGCGAAACGCGGTCGCATGTTTGCCGGTCGGCAGGTACAGGCCGGTCAGGCCGCCCGGCCTTGCCGATACCGGGTCGCGATCGTCGCGAACGACTAGCAGTTCGCCCAACGCTGACGGGACATAGGTGTAGATCATCAGATACTCCTTCAGAACAAGCGCGGCCCGCACAATGGTCGAGCCGCGCGGTGAATGCAGTGCCGATCCGTGCCGATCCGTGCCGATCCGTGCCGATCAGTGCAGCGCGGCCCAGAGGTGATGCGAGGCGTAGGAGCGCCAAGGTGCCCAATCGGGACGCCAGCAGGAAAGGTCAACGCCCAAGCCGGCCGCGGCTTTGATGATGCCGAGGTCGCCGGTCAACAACACATCTGGATCCGAGAGCGCCCGCATCCGCACGTAGTCGGCGGTCCACGCTCCGATGCCCGGCAATGCTATGAGTGCTTTCCTGGCCGCGTCGCGATCCGCACCGGGATCCAGGCTCACGCCGTCGCCGTCAAGCAAGCCCGCCAGCGCGATCACGGTGCGGCCGCGGGCGCGCGGCATCGGCAAAGACGCCGGGTCGATCGCGGCCATCGTGGCGGCATCCGGAAACACCCGCCACGGCTCGTCCGCGAACGCCACCCGGCCGTGGTCGCGGGCGAGCCGGCCGAGCACGGTTCGTGCGCCGGCCACCGAAACCTGCTGCCCGATAACAGCACGGACCGCCATCTCGAAGCCGTCCACCGCGCCGGGGGCACGCAGGCCGGGACGCTTGCCGATCAACGGCGCGAGCGCCGGGTCAGCCGAGAGTGCCGCATCGACGGCCTGCGGGTCGGCGTCCAGGTCGAGCAAGCGCCGCACGCGGGCCACGACGGCGACCAGGTCGCGTTGATCCGAGAGCCGAACCTGGCACGGCACCGCGCCAGCTACGCCGACGCCGACCGGTAGCGTGATCAACGCCGGCCCGTGTGGCGCGTCGATCACCCGTGAATACCGGCCGTTCTCGAACGCTTCGACGCCGGGAATCGCTCGTGCGCTCAGGTACTCCAGGGTGGCCCCGAGATCCATCGGTGCGCGGTACGGCAGCCGCAGCGCGATCGTTCCGGGCTCGCCGGTGGCGCTGCCCCGGCGCGCGGATCGCAGTGCGGTCGGCGTGGTGGCGAACACCGCCGACACGGTGTCGTTGAATTGCCGGACGCTCGAGAAGCCGGCGGCGAAGGCCACATCGGCGGCTGGCAGGTGTGTGGTTTCGAGCAGGATGCGCGCAGTCTGGGCGCGCTGTGCTCGGGCCAGCGCAATCGGACCGGCCCCCACCTCGGCGAGCAGCGTGCGATTCAGTTGCCGCTCTGAATAACCGAGGCGCCGCGCCAGCCCCGGCACCCCGTCGCGATCCACCACACCGTCGGCGATCAGGCGCAGCGCCCGGCCGGCGAGGTCGCCGCGGACGTCCCACTCGGGCGAGCCGGGGGAGGCGTCCGGCCGGCATCGCTTGCAGGCGCGATAGCCCGCGCGTTGGGCCGCGGCCGCGCTCGGATAGAACGTCACGTTGCGTCGTAGCGGAGTGGCCGGGCAGGACGGCCGGCAGTAAATTCCGGTGGTTCGGACGGCGGTGAAGAACCAGCCGTCGAAGCGAGCGTCTTTGCCCTGCAAGGCACGGTAACAAGTGTCGTCGTCAGGCATTATCACTTGTTCAGTGTGTACCCGCGACTTCACCGTGACTGGCGGGAATCGGACATCAACCATGAAGCGAGGCCGGCCGGTCCGAAGTGCCGCCGGCCCCGAAAGCCAACTCGTGACCCGAATGGTTCGAGCCCGGCCTGTCCGAGACAGGCCGGGCCCGATCCGCTTCGATCAAGACGCTGACGGTGAGTCAACATCGCTCGCACTTTGTGCCGCCAGGTTGCGGCGGGTGACGCAAATTCCGTGGCGCTGTGCTGCCTGCTACTGACCGGCTGGCGGCAAATTCTCCGGGGCAAGCGGTTTCCCGACCATCGCGTTGGTGAAGTCGTAGAACGCTCCGTCCTTGAACGGAACCAGCTTGCCGTCCTTGACGATGTCGAACGTCCCGGTGCGGTTGACATCGTTGAGGAAGGTGCTGCCCAGTCCGGTGAACTTCGCCGCGAAGTCAACCGGTGCAACCATGCCCTTGAGGTCCACCTTCGCGACTTGAGCAGCGGCCAGGAAGGCCGCCGGATCGGTCGGGTCGGTCAGGGTCGAGGCGATGTTGTTGAACGCCACGTAGGCCGCCCAGGTGCCCAGACCGCCGAGGCTGTTGTAATCCTGGTCCTTGGGCGCGTCGTACTGCTTGATGGCCGCGTTGTAGTCGGCCCAGACCGGCAGCGTGAGGTCCGAGTACGAGCCGACGACAACAGCGCCTTCGGTCACGTCCTTGGGGAACTTGCTGATGATCTTCTGGTCCAGGTTGCCCTGCGGCCCGTACAGGCGTTGGGTGCCACCGGACGAGGCGTACGCAGTAAGGAACGGTGCCCACGCCGACTCGGCGATGACGCCCAGAATGCAATCCGTTCCGTCGGTTGCTTGTGCCACCTGGGCCGAATAGTCCTGTGCCGTCAACGGAATCAGCACCCTGGCGTGCAGTTCGGGACCGTTCGCCGACTTCAACGCGTTCTTGACGATGGTGGTCAGCAAGTCGGCCGAAGCGCCGGTATCGGCCAGCACCAAGTCGATGTTCTTACAGCCATCCGCAACCGCCTTGACGGTCAGGCCGGCATATGAGCCACCACTACCCAGTTGCTGGACGATCGGATTCTGCAATTCCCCGCCGGTGGCGGCACAGCAGATGCCGAACCAGGAGGTCTTTGCGGCGGCGAGTTCGGGAAGAATCGAATCGCCGTTCAAGGTGTACGAGCCGATCACGGCGACCGCTTTGTTGGCCACCGCGTCGCGTCCGCACTTGGCGGTTTTGTTCGGGTCACCCTGCTCGTCGCAGACCGTGACCTCCAGGGGGTGGCCCTTGATGCCGCCGTGCGCGTTGATCCACTTCTCGTACAGTTTGGCGGTCGTAAGAATGTTGGCGTAGTTAGGGCCGTTGTAGTTGACCGCGGCGAGCGTCATTGTCTTGATCGGAGCGCCAGTCAGCGGAGTCGAGCTGGTCGACGATCCGCCGCCGCCCGTACTGCCCGCGTCGGCGTTGGTGTTTTTACTCGAGCCACCGCAAGCGGCGAGGACGAGTACGGCAACCGCCGACAGCGCAATCAGGGTCGAGCCGCGCCCCAATTTGAGCCGCCTGGCGTAACGATTACTACCGCTCATTCGTTCTCCTTGTTTTGGCCGCGCAGAAGCCACCGACGGGCAGCGGCAGGGGTCGGCAATGGTTACTTCCGGCCACCCAGCGAAGGATCGCGGGGCCGGGCATGCAGGCGCGCCAATACCGGAATTGTCATCCGGGGTTTGCGCGCCCCGCTGCTGCAAGTGGGGGTGGGGCGACTATGCACTATGAAGCCGGGGCTTGGCCATACTCGGTACTTAAATGAAATGGATCAAGGTGGGAAAAGGCCGCTGGTGAAGATCATTTAGAGCTGGCAACGCTCGAATGTCGGCGATGAGCACTAGTGGTTGCGGGGGACACGACGAATTCCTGTCCGGATTATCAAGGCGCGGCAACCCGTGAAATGGGAGTGAGGCCCGCGCGTTGCGGTCAGGGACGCTGCGGAAAGATCCCCTGCAGGGCGATGATGAAGCTCACGGTCAAATACGGCGGCATGTTGTTGTGTGCCTGGCCGCCGCCGTTGATCTGGGTGGTCTGCGGGTTCATGTTGACGTTGGGTGCGGCCGTGGAATACAGGTTGGTGGATTGGCGACCCAACATCGCCTCGGCCCACACCGCGTTGGTCGGGCTGCCCGTTGATCCGGAACCGGCCAAGCCTTGCGGGGTGTGGGTGTGCATCGGCATCTCGGTCGGCTGGAGCAACACGGACGGCTCACCACCAACCTCGCCCAGGTCGCGCGGGCTCAGGCTCGGCCCCTGCCCCTGCTGCATGGGCGCGCTGCCCTGCAGGTTGGGCAGTGCGAAGTTGGTGCTCCCGTTGCCCCCGTACGTGACCCCGAGCAGGCTGAACAGCGCCGTATTCTGCTGGATCGACATCAGCTGGCCGTTGCAGAGCGCCCAGCCGTTCGGCGCGTAGTTTCCAGCGAAGATGCGGATCTCGGCGAGAAATGGATCGGTCACGTGATCTCTCCTTGGTGACTGTCAGTTGCGGCTGGGGAAGATGCCCACCAGCGCAATGATGAAGTTCAGCGTGAGGTAGGGAGCACGATTTTCGTGCGCTTGGCCGCTGCCGGCGTTGCTGAGGGCAGCCGGGTTCATGGTGACGGTGGGGGTCGGGGCGAACATGGGCTGAATGCCGGCCGCCCACACTGAGTTCGTCGGGTCGCCGCCCGGGTTCGTGGCCACCGACTGCGCGCGGGCTGGGTGATTATGGACGGGTATCTCGGTGACCTGGAGGACGTGACTCTCCTCGCCGCCGGAGTTGCCGACCGACAAGCCGGCGCTGAAATGCAACGGAATCCGGCCGCGCAGGTCGGGCAGCCCGAAGGTGCTGATCCCGTCACCGCCGTACATGGTGCCAATGACCGAGAACATTGCCTGATTCTGTTGAATTGGCAGCAGTTGACCGTTGCAGAGCGCCCAACCGGACGGCGGAAAGTTGAACGACGTCAGTTTGATCTCGCCGATGAAAGGTTCGCTCATCTGGTCACTCCTGGATCGGTCAGGTTGGCGATGGGTAGATCCCGAACATCGAGATGATGAAATTTATGGCCAGGAACGGCGGCATGTTGTCGTGCGGCTGCCCGCTGCCGGCGGGCAGCAGGGCTGCGGGATTCATGGCCGCGTTCGGCGCCCCCGTTGCGTAGGCCGGCAGATTCGATGCCGCCCAGACGCCGTTGGTCGGAGCCAACTGACTGCTCGCGCCGGAGGAGGCCGCGGCCAGGTGAGTGTGCACCGGCAGGTTGGCCGTGGCCAGCAGCACCGTTTCGGCGCCGCCAACTGCACCCAGCGGATAGCTCGAACTCTGATGTAGCGGCAAGCGGGACGCCAGGTTGGGCATCGCGAAGGTGTTCTGGCCGTCGCCGCCGTAGGTCGTGCCGATCAGGTTGAATAATGTGTCGTAGTCCGAGATTGACACCAGCTGCCCCTGGCAGAACAGCCAGCCGTTCGGCGCGAAATTCCCGCCGAACATCCGGATTTCGCCAACGTAAGGATCACTCATCGTTGAATTCGTCCTTTCTTCGGGCCGGGACGCTGACCGAGCATTGTGCGTAATAGGGCGCAGCCAAACTCAGCGCGAGATAGCCCGTGATGTCATCGGCGCTGTTGTCCTCGCTAAATCCGGCGTTGGCGTACAACCGTCGAGCAGCCTCGTTGTCAGCCCAGACCATCAGCCTGATGGGCACGCAACCACCCCTGGCCGCGGCGGCTCGTTCGACCAGGCGAGCCAGGATCGCGCGGGCGATGCCTTGTCGCCGCAGGTCATTGAGCACGGCGATGTCGAGCAGCCGCAGCTCCGCGCGCGTCAGCGCGGTCCAGCAACGGCCCACCGGGCGGCCGTCGATTTCGATCACTTCGTCCACCGCGTCCGGATACCGGAGATCATATTCAGCCCGTTGGGCGCGCCTCTGCAGGTCGAGCAGGCTCGCCAACGCGACCGGGGGTAAACCGAGTGAGCGCAGGTCCGGTCGGGAATCGGCCTGTAGCTCGGCCAGGAACTGCTCGTCGCCGGCGCTCACCGGGCGCATGGAGACCAGCGTTTTCACCGAGCTGATTGCCTGTCCCATCCGTCCCGTCCTCATCGTCGGCCGATAATTTCGGCGCTCCAAACATCACGAATATCGATAAAGCGGCGTAATTCCCCGCGGTAGCGGTTCAGCCCATATGCGGTTATCGTATGCCGACACTAGCTACAGGCTGTACCACTTAAACCACACACTGTCACAGATTGCCGCCCGGTTGGCGACTAAAGCGAGGACGGCACATGCGGAGCAGCGCGACCAGCCCCATTCGACGCCCGATCATGCGACTGGGACTGGCGATCGTCCTGGCCGCCGCGGGCATCTCGATCCTGCCGGCGACCGCCGCCTTCGCCGCGACC
The DNA here is from genome assembly GCA_025966315.1 of Frankiales bacterium. GTDB lineage: Bacteria > Actinomycetota > Actinomycetes > Mycobacteriales > Jatrophihabitantaceae > Jatrophihabitans_A. The sequence goes on from JAOPUZ010000073.1 coordinate 63,270, forward strand.
AACCTGACCGTCAGCACCACCGCGGACATAGCGTCAAACGCCGGCGCCTGCGGCAATACCGGGATCACCGTGCCGCCGTCGCCACTGAGCTTGCGCGAGGCGACCTGCCTGGCCAACAACGTCGGCGGCGCGGTGAACATCAACATTCCCTCCGGCACCTACAACCTGGCCAACGGCGAGCTCGCGCCGGGCACCCAAGCCGGTCAAAACGTCAGCCTTGTCGGAGCCGGTGCCGCATCGACCATCATCAACGCCGGCGGTAACAGCCGGGTTATCGACCTGGACCGCAACCTCGTCGGTGGCGTCACCGCGACCATCTCTGGGCTCACCATCACAGGCGGCGCCGACAGCACCTTCGGCGGCGCGGGAATCATCGGCGGGTCGAACAACAACACGACGGCGGATTCCTTGACGCTGTCCGGCGTGATCGTGACCGGCAACGCGGCCAACGGCGCCACGCCGGCGGCTACCAACAAGCCGGGCGGCGGCGTCCAATTCCTGGGTGGCCAGCTGACCATCATCAACTCGACCATCTCCAACAATTCGTCGGCCAGCAGTTACGGCTCGGGCGTCGCCTACTTGGCCAACGGGCTCGCCGCGCCCGAAGGTCTGACGATCTCCAATACAACGTTCAGCGGCAACACCAACACAAACACGAACGCTGGTGCAGTCGGGCAGGTGGGCGGTGCGCTCTCGGTCGATGGTCCCAGCACGTTCAGCGTCTCGGCCTCTCGGTTCGTGAACAACAGCGTCACCTCGACGGCGGGCACCGTATCGCCGGTGGGTGCGGCGATCCAGCAACAGAGCGGCACACTGACCGTCACCGGCTCGAACTTCACCGGCAACAGCGTCGCTGGTGAGGGCGGAACCCCGGCGGGCGGCGCGGTTGAGGTCAACGCCGGCACGGCCACCCTGCATTACAACCGGTTCGTCGGCAACATCGCCACCGCGGGCAGTGCGGTGCACGTAACGGCCGGCACGGTCGACGCCACCAGCAACTGGTGGGGTTGCAACGCCGGCCCGGGAAGCGCCGGCTGTGACACCGTCAGCGGTGGCCCGACGGTCTCGCCGCGGCTGGTCCTGACCGCCAGTGCGTCGCCGGCCACCGTCACCGGCCCGAACGCGACCAGCACCATCAGCGCGAACCTGACGACCGACAGCCTTGGCGCTGCCGTCAGCGGCGCGAACCTCACCGCGTTCGGCGCCCTGCCGGCCACCTTCAGCGACCCGCCCGGCGACGCGACCGTGACCGTCGCGCCCGGCGCGCACACCGCGGGTTTCAGCGCTGGTGCTGCCGCCATCGATTACCACTCGAACACCACCGTGGGGCCCAACCCGGTGAACGTCACGTTCGACAACGCCACCGTGGCGACCAGCGTGACCATCAACGAAGCCCCGATCATCACCAGTGCGAACCACGCGGCCTTCAACGTCGGCGCGGCCGGCAGTTTCACGGTCACCGCCACCGGCGCTCCGACGCCGGCAATCACCGAGACGGGCACCTTGCCGGCCGGTTTGAGCTTCACCGACAACGGTGACGGCACCGCCACCCTGGCCGGCACCGCCACCGGGCCCGGCGGAACTTTCCCGCTCAGCTTGACGGCGAACAACGGGGTCAATCCGAACGCAACCCAGACCTTCACGATCTCGGTCGGGCAACCCCCGGCGTTCACCAGCCCGGCCACGGCCACCTTCCAAACCGGGGCCGCAGGCAGTTTCACTGTCACCACCAGCGGAATTCCCACCGTGAGCGTGATAACGCAAACCGGAACGCTGCCCACCGGGCTCAGCTTCACCGATAACGGTGACGGCACCGCCACGGTGGCCGGCACGCCCGGGGCGGGAACCGGCGGTACCTATCCGGTGAGCCTGGGAGCGACCAACGGAGTCGCGCCCAACGGCAGCCAGACGTTGACGGTCCAGGTCAATCAGGCGCTGGCCATCACCACCAACCCGTCGACTCAGACCGTAAACCCGGGCACGTCGGTGACCTTCAGCGCCGCGGCCAGCGGTGTGCCCACACCGACCGTTCAGTGGCAACGGTCCACCAACGGGGGCGCCTCGTTCACCAACATCGCCGGCGCGACGAGCACCAGCTACACCTTCACCGCGGCCGCCGGTGACAACGGCAACATGTACCGGGCGGTGTTCACCAATGTCGTCACCACCGCGACGACGACGGCCGCGACCCTGAACGTGGGAACCGCACCAGCATTCACCAGCTCCAACGTCAGCACGTTCGCGGTCGGCAGCGCCGGCAACTTCGCGATCACGACAAGCGGCGTGCCCAGTGCGACGCTCAGCCGGACCGGCACCTTCCCGCCGTGGCTGACCCTGACCGACAACGGTGACGGCACCGGGACGCTCACCGGCACGCCGCCCGCGGGCAGCGGTGGCAGCTACACCTTCACCCTCAAGGCGGCCAACGGGTTCAGCCCGTCGGCCAGCCAGCCGTTCACCCTCTTCGTCAACGAATCACCCACTATCACCAGCGCAGACCACGCGACGTTCGTCGTGGGTGCGGCCGGCGCCTTCACGGTGAGCACGACCGGTGGCTACCCGCAGAACATCGGATTGAGCAAGACCGGCACGCTGCCCTCCGGGGTCAGCTTCGTCGACAACGGCGACGGCACGGCCACCCTGGCGGGCACCCCCACGGCCGGCACAGCGGGGACGTATCCGATCACCGTCTCCGCCACCGCGACCGGCGGTACCACGACGCCTAGCGCTCAGAGTTTCACGCTCACCGTCAACGGTCCGCCGATCATCAGCAGTGCCGATCACGCGACGTTCAGTGCGGGTGCCAACGGCTCGTTCACGGTCACCACCAGCGCCGGTCAGCCGACCGCGACCACGTTGACCAAGACCGGGACGCTGCCGGCCGGGGTGAGCTTCGTTGACCAGGACGACGGCACCGCGTTGCTTTCGGGTACCCCGGCGTTCAACAGCGGTGGGACGTACGCGCTGATCATCAAGGCCAGCAACGGCGTCGCCCCGGACACCACGCAGGCGTTCACGCTCACCGTCAACGAACCGCCCACCATCACCAGCGCCGACCACACGGTGTTCACCGTCGGAGTCGCGGCCGGGTTCACCGTCACCACCGCCCCGGGGCAACCGACCGCGACGGTGCTGACCACGGTGACCGCGGATCTGCCGCCTGGAATCACGTTCGTCGACAACGGTGACGGCACGGCCACCATCGGCGGTGTCCCGACCGCAGGCGGCGTCTACCCGTTCGTGGTGACCGCGAGCAATGGTGTGCTGCCGGACCGGACCCAGACCTTCACGGCAACGGTTAACCAGCCGCCGTCGATCACCAGTGCCGATCACACGACGTTCGGGGTCGGAATCAACGGTTCCTTCACGGTGACCACCACGCCGGGCACGCCGGCCGACACCACGCTCGCCGTGATCGGTGCCTTACCGACCGGAGTGGCCTTTGTCGACAACGGCGACGGCACGGCCACCCTGCACGGCACTGCCGCGGCGGGCCAAGGTGGCAGCTACCCGATCACGATCACCGCCGCCAACGGCGTCGTGCCGAGCCCGACCCAGGCCTTCACGCTGACCGTCCTCGAACTGCCCGCCGTCACCAGTGCCGCCGCCGCGACCTTCTCGGTCGGCACCGCAGCCAGTTTCACGATCACGACCGACGCCGGCTACCCGAACGCTACCGGGATCACCCAGACCGGCGCGTTGCCGGCGGGTATCTCCTTTACCGACAACGGCGATGGCACGGCAACCTTGGCCGGCACCCCGGCCACCGGCAGCGGTGGCAGCTACCCGCTCGTGATCACGACCACCAGCACCGCCGGTCATGACGACCAGGCCTTCACCTTGACCGTGAACGAATCCCCGCTGATCACCAGCACCGACAATGCGACGTTCATCGCCGGGACGGCCGCCACCTTCACCGTCACCACGGCCGGTGGCTTCCCGACGCCGCCAGCCCTCACCGCGTCCGGCACCCTGCCGGATGGAATCACCTTTACCGATAACGGCGACGGCACCGCCACCTTGGCCGGAACCTCCCTGGTCGGTGGTGTCTACCCACTCACCGTCAGCGCCAGCAACGGCGCCAGTACGGCCGACACCCAGTCGTTCACGTTGACCGTGAATGGCCCGCCGAGCCTCACCAGCGCCGCGGCCATGACCTTCACCGCCGGCGTCCCCGGCACGTTCACCATCACCGCCCGGGCCGGTGTCCCGGATACCAGCACCTTGACCGAATCCGGCACCCTGCCGGACGGAATCACCTTTACCGATAACGGCGACGGCACCGCCACCCTGGCCGGCACCGCCCCGGTGACCGCGATCGGCAACTACCAGTTGGCGATCACCGCAAGCAACGGGACCGCGCCGGACACAATCCAGCACTTCGCGCTCACCATCACGGGTGCGCAGACCCTCACCCTGCCGCCCGCGCTGCCGGCCAGTGACGGTGCGTTGACCGGAGTGCCGCCGCGGACGACGGTCGGTGCGGTGTTGCATCTCAGCGGCACCGGCTACGCCGCCGGGGCACCGATCGTGGTGGGGATCTACTCCGCGCCAACCGTGCTCGGCCACGCAACCGCTGATGACGACGGCACATTCAGCCTCGACGTCACGGTGCCGAACAAGCTCGGCCGGCATATGTTCGTGGCCGCGGGCATCGGCGCCGACGGCCAGCCCAGCTACCTGCAGGCCGGCACCATCATCGTCGCGGCACCGGTCGCGGCCGGCGATGGCAGCGGCACCGTCCCGGTCGACACCACCGGCGCCGGGCTGGCCGACACCGGCACGAACCTTCGCGGTGCGCTTCAGGGCGGCGTCGGACTGGTGCTGGTCGGCTTGTTCCTGCTCGCCGGTACGCGCCGCAATCGATTGAGGATGAGACGACGATGAGTATTGATCGCAGGGCATTCATCGGATCGGTCGGGTTGGCCGCCGCGGCCTGGTTCGCAGCACCGATGCGTGCGCTCGCGGCCACGGCCCGACCGGCCCGCGGCGGCGCCCAACTGGTGCGCTCGACGTTCACACCGCTGCTCGGTCGCACCGTCAACGCGACCGGCGCCGGCACCCGCGCCCAACTCACTCTCGTCAGCGTGCGTGATCTCGTCGGCGCGGCCAAGGCCAGCCAGCACAGTTACGCCTTGCAGTTCAGTGCGGCGGCCGAGTTGCCCGACGGCATCTACACCTTGGTCCACCCGGAATTCGGCAGCCGGCAGCTCTTTCTCAGTGGGGTGAACCGGCGCGAAACGCGGCGTTACGAAGCCATCGTGAACTAGCGACGCCAGTCGGTAACGCCGTCACTACTGCCCGGCCATCAGAGGGACGAGTGCCCACATAGTGCGGCCTCACTGCCCGGGTTTCCTCAATCGAACCGGGAACTCAGGCGCGCAATGCGTGGGTGTGTCAGTGTCAGGGGATCAGCACGATCTTGCCGCGGGTGTGGTGCTGCTCCAGCCGCCGAAACGCCTCGCGCACCTGGTCGAGCGGATACGCTGCCGCGATCGGGATCTCGATTCGCTTGGCCGCCACCAGGTGCGCCAGCTCAGCCAGGATTTCGGTGCTGGTCGCATCGCCACTGCCCTCGGCTTTGGTGCCGAGCTGCTCGGCTCGCTCGAAGGAAATGATCGTTTCGATGCGGTCCCGCGGCACGCCGAGCTCAATGGCCAGATCCAGATACTCCGGGCCGAACAGGTCGATGAAGGCGTCGATGCCGTTCGGTGCCGCTGCCCGCAATCGATCGGCCAGCCCGTCGCCGTACGCCACCGGGACGACGCCGTGCTCGCTGAGCCAATCGTGGTTCGACTGGGACGCGATGCCGATGACGTTCGCGCCCCGGGTCCGGAGCAGCTGCACGACCACGGTGCCCACCCCGCCGGCCGCACCCGAGACGGCGACCGTGTCGCCCCGGCCGGCTCCGACTGCCCGCACCGCGGCATAGGCGGTGCAACCGGCGATGTAGAGGGCGCCGGCCGCCTCCCAGCTAACCTCGGTGGGCTTGGTGATCAGCTGGTCGACCGGGACCGCGACGTACTGCGCGTGGCTGGACCGCCGCCAGCTCCAACCCAGCACCTCATCGCCGACCGCGAACTGGGTAACGCCCTCGCCGACCGAATGCACCACGCCAGCCAGATCGCTGCCCTCACCGGACGGGAAAGTTGCCGGCCACCGCGCTTCGAGCGCGCCCGATCTGATGTACGCCTCGCCGGGATTGATGCCCGCGGCTCGAACACGGACGACGACCTCACCAGCTACTGCCGTCGGAGTCTCGACGTCCGCCACATACAACACGTCCTGGTCGCCGTAATGGTCGAAGCGCACTGCCTTCGACAGTTCTCTCGTGTGCACAGCGTCCCCAGTGACTCCAGCGTCCGTAGCCATCTTCGTTCTCCTGCCGTCGTCGATCAGCACAACCTCGTCAACGTAGCGGCCGACGGGTTTCTGCCGCCAGTGACGGCACATGACCGAGTTTCAGCGCTTAAGTGAGTTATACGAGTAACGAGACGCTGAACAAAAGGAATGTTCCGGGCGTAGCGGGCTCGCAGTTTGCGCTACCCGTGGGTCCTGTGTGACGGTAGGTGCCCAAGTGACGACTGAGAAGTCGTTAAATGTATCGCCGGGTCAATCTGATCAAAGCGCGACACGCCGATGCGCTTGGAAAACTGCCAACCACCACCTGTGCCACCGGAGTCGAAAGGAACGTGAGCCATGACGTCCCCTCCCGGTTCTGACCGTGGACTGTCCTTCTTCGCCGGCTGGCCGGAGTCCGGCGGCGATCGCCCGGTCGCACCGAGCCAACCCGCGGGCGCGGCGACCGGTCCGATGAACCGCCCGGTAACCGGGAGTGGCAATTCTCGTCCACCGCGGCTCAAGCGCTGGGCCGTACGAGCAATTGCGCTCGGCACGGTTGGTGCCGCCGGGATCGTCACGACGCTGACCTTGACCGCGGGCACCGCGTCAGCGGATCCGTCGGCGAATTCCTGGCTACGGCTCCGGCAATGCGAATCCGGCAATAATTACGCCATCAATACCGGCAACGATCACTACGGCGCCTATCAGTTCGACCTCAGCACCTGGCGCAGCGTCGGCGGTTCCGGGTACCCGAACAATGCCTCGGCCGCGGAACAGGATGCCCGCGCCTTGATCCTTTACCGGCAACGCGGTTGGCAACCGTGGCAATGCGCGAGCATTGTCGGCCTTCGTGAGGACGGTGACGCCCGCTCGGGACGTACCTCCGACATAACGGTGGCCAAGCCCGCGACTGCGCCCAAGGCAAGCTCGGGTATTCCGGCGTTCCCGGGGCTGCGCTGGTTCCATGAGGGGGACTGGAACGCCAGCATCAAACGGTTCCAGGATCGCATGCACGCGCGGGGATTCTTCCCGGTCGGCACGGGGCAGTACGGGCCGAACACGCTGGCGATGGTGAAACGGTTGCAGAGCCAGAATGGGCTGGTGCCCAATGGGGAAATCGGTCCGAACACCTGGC
>JAOPUZ010000074.1 GCA_025966315.1 Frankiales bacterium
GGCGGTATCGGGTGGTCCCGTAGTCGATGATCTGGTCGAAGATGGGGTCGGTGATGAGACGGCGCCAGGTTGAGGTGGGGTCGGTGGCGAGTTGTCGGGCGGCCGCTGCGGTTATGGGCCCGTAGCCCGGCGGCGTCGTGGTCGAGGCGGGGCTTCATGCCTATCACTGTAATCGAACACCTGTTCGAGTCCCGTGCCGCCGGGGAGTGAAGACCCGGACTTACACGGACTTACACGGACTTACACCGACTTACACGGACTTACAAGGACTGACAGGGACCGAGGATGACGAGATCAGCCTTGCCTGACGCGCCGCGAACCTGGACCGTCTCACGGAATCGACCTTCGACGGGGGTTCGAGGGCATCGAACCACCGGCAGCTGATGGACGACGCTTGAATTCGAAGAGCACCGTTGACGGCCAAGATCTCGAGGGCCAGAGTACGAAAGGTCTCGTCCGGCGAAATCCGCCGTCACGAGCAGAGCGAAAGGTGTTCAAACCGTGAGAGTGGGTACCGGATCGTTGCAGTACGAACTCGTCGAGAATTGGGAGCAGCTTCCCGCGGGGTGGTCACATCCCGATGTCGCCGGCGTGTGCACGGATTCCTCGGACAATGTTTATCTTTATTGCCGAGGTGATCACCCGGTGATCATTTACGACCGGGACGGCAAATTCATCGACTCATGGGGCGAGGGGCAATTCAGCTACCGGACGCACGGCATGTTCATGACGCAGGGGGATCAGATCTTCCTGGTCGATGACGGCGGCAACTCCGTCAGCCGGCACGCCTTGGACGGCAGCCTGCTTCAGCAGATCGGTCCCAAAGGCGTGCTGAGCGATACCGGTTTTGCCGATGGCAAGGTCGCCCATGCCGCCGGGCCATACAACGGGCCGACCAACATCGCGATCGCGCCGTCGGGCGATATGTACGTCTCCGACGGTTACCGCAATGCTCGAATGCACCGCTTCAACGATGGCGGTGACTTGCTGCAGTCCTGGGGTACACCGGGTACCGGTCCGGGTGAGTTCCACATCCCGCACAGCACCTGGGTGCACACCGACGGCCGGGTATTCGTCGCCGATCGTGAGAACGACCGGCTGCAGATCTTCAGCCCCACCGGCGAATACCTCACCGAATGGACCGACGTACGCCGCCCGCAGGACATTTACATGGACGCGGCCGGCCTGGTGTACGTCGGCGAACTCTCTTACGCCGCGGGCTCGGTGTCCAAGCGCTACGGTGCCGCCACCGAACACCTGCCCGGACGCATCAGCATCTTCGATCCCGAAGGCAACCTGCTGCTGCGGTGGGAAGACCCCGAGCCAGGCAAGCCCGGCTATTTCTTCGCCCCGCACGCGATCTGGGTCGACTCGCAGGGCTCCATTTACCTGACTGAGGTGACCCACACGATCGCCACCGCCCAGGGTTTGCACCTTCCCGACGCACCGACCGTGCAGAAGTTCGCCCGAATCTGACCGGCGCTACGCGTTACCACGGGCCCGCCGCGCTCGGCATTATTGCCGGGTACGGCGGGCCTGCGGTTACTTACACCACTGGAGGCGCGTGACACGCGTCGATCGCTTGACAGCTTGCGCCAGCAACCGCATCATCGGTTTCACGTCTTGCGATGTCGACGAGCGTTGATAATGAGCCAGAACAAAAAGCTGTTTAGGCTTCAACTTGAATACGTCGACATCAAAGCAACAACATCAACATCGCTTGAATAGTCATTCGCGACTGGCCACGCAAACTATGGCTGGGCACGAGTGTGAGCGGTATCATGCGAGTGTGATCGCCGTAAAGACGTGGCGAACTCGACGGCCGTGAGGCTTACTAGCAATCTGGCCCGGACGCAGGAGGATTTCAATGACAACGCTCGACCAAGGGACAGCCGCACCGCTGGCGGCAGAGACCAAGATCGGGATCATCGACTCCGATGTGCACCCCTCGATGAACCCCGTGACGCCGGGCGTTCTGTCTTACCTGCCCGAGAAGTGGAAGAAGTACGTCGCCGAATACGGCGCCATCCACCAGTCCCGTGGCGGCGAGCGCCCGCGGCACCGTGAATTCGCCAGCCGCTGGGACGCCGAGCCACCAGAAGGCGGCGCACCAGGCAGCAACCCCGTGTTCGCCACCGAGCAGCTGCTCGACCGGTACGACATGAGCGCCGGCATCCTCAATGACATCGGCGGTTTCCGCATGGCCGGTGCCGGTGGCCAGCCCGCTGACCTGTCGATCGCGTACTGCCGTGCAATGAATCAGCACCGTCGCGACACCTGGTTCACCCAGGACCCGCGCTGGTACGGCTCGATCACCACTCCGTACGAGCTTCCAGAAGCGGCGGCCGAAGAGATCCGTTTCTGCAAGGAAGAAATGGGCGAGTACAACGACCGCTGGAAGCAGGTCATGCTCGCTCCGGACAACTTGCGCCCCGCTGGGCACCCCAGCTACTGGCCCATCTACGAGGCCTGTGAGCACTACGGGATCCCGGTCGGATTCCACGTACTCGCCTCGCACCGGGTAACCCCGTCGGGTGCGGCCAACTACTACTTCGAAGAGCACTGCGACTTCGCCCTGTTCAACTTCCCGTTGGTCAGCAGCATGATTTACGAAGGTGTCTTCGAGCGCTTCCCGAACCTGAAGGTCGCCATGGTCGAGCTGGCCTGGTCCTGGGCGGTTCCGCTGGCGTGGCGCCTCGATCACGCCTTCCGAGTCAACCGCACCGAGGTCCCGCACCTCACCCGGCTGCCTTCGGAGTACCTTGCCGATCACTTCTACTACTCGACTCAGCCGATGGAAGAGCCCGAGAACGCGAAGTGGTTCGACGACGTCCTCGAGATTTTCGAGTCCTCGGGCATGAAGAACAACCTCATGTACTCCTCGGATTACCCGCACTGGGACTTCGATGAGCCCGAGGCCCTGCCGAAGACGCTCAGCGACGACCAGCTCCGTCGCATTCTCGGCGAAAACGCCAAGAAGCTGTACAACATCGACATGATTCCGGGTACTGGCTTCACCCGACTCTGATTTCGACCGGCGGTACTGCATCGGAGGACTCAGTGCGGCCAAGCGTCGAACCCATAGTCATAGTGGGTTCTGGCGCCGCCGGACTGAGCACCGCCGAGTCGCTTCGCAGCGCCGGTTACCAGGGTGAATTACAGATTGTCGGCGAAGAGCAGGGGTGGCCGTACGACCGGCCACCCCTCTCCAAGCAGATCCTTGCCGGTACTTGGCTGCCCGAAAAAATAGCCTTACTCCCCCAGCGCCGAATTGACGCCCTCGCTGCGCAATTCATTTTCGGCGTTCGCGCCACCTCGCTCAATACCGAGCAGCGCGTGGTGCTACTCAGCGACGGCCGGCGGTTGCCTTATCAGGCACTCGTCATAGCCACCGGCGTACGGCCCCGGGAATTGCGCCATCCCGATCTCGGCAATGTGCATGTCCTTCGGACGTTGGAGCACGCCCAGCTATTGCGCGCCAGCCTGCTGCCGTCCGACCAGCGCCTCGTCGTTGTCGGCGGCGGTTTCCTCGGTCTCGAGGTCGCCGCCTCGGCCCGGAAGCTCGGGGCGCAGGTGACGGTCGTCGAGCCGGTGCCGGGCGACCCACTGGCGAGCCGGATCGGCCTGGTGGCGGCGGCCAAGCTAGTCGAGCTGCACCGCGCGAGCGGCGTGCGGGTGCTGACCGGCGTCGGAGTGACGGCCCTGACCGGCGACGCCGAGGCGCCCTCGCCCTATGTCGAATCCGGCGGCGAACCCGATCGTCGACAGCCGGTTCGCGAGGTCCATCTCACCGACGGCACCGCGCTACCGGCCGACGTCGTGCTAATCGCGGTTGGGAGCGACCCGTGTGCGGAGTGGCTCGAGAGCAGCGGACTGCTGATCGACGACGGCGTGGTCTGCGACGAGTACTGCGCGGCCGGGCCGAACGTATGGGCCGCCGGGGACGTCGCGCGCTGGTTGCACCGCGGGCTTGATCGCCACGTTCGCCTGGAACACCGGACGAACGCCACCGAGCAGGGCCGGCATGTCGCGCAGAACATCCTCGGGGCAAAGTTGCCGTTTCAGCCGGTGCCGTTCTTCTGGACCGATCACTTCGAGACGAAGATTCAGCTGGCCGGTACCTTGCCGCACGCGGCCGACGCCGAAATCGTCGAAGGGGACGCTGCGAGTGATTCCTTCATCCAGACGTTCAGCGTCGACGGGGCCTTACGTGGTGTGCTTTGCTGGAATTCGCCCCGCCGCATGACTGCGTATCGGAACGCGCTCGAAGATAGCCTGCGCAATATCGCGGTGTGAGGTTTCCCGACGGAAGGGTGAATTCAGATGACGGCGATTGCGACCGACTGTCCAGTCACGGACCAGGATCTGGCGGACTGGGAATTCAACCAGGATCCGTACCCGACGATGGAGGCCTGGCGGGCCATGGGACCGGTGGTCTACAACGTTCGCCATGACCGCTACATGGTCACCTCGTACCGAGATTGCGCCCGGGTGCTGGGCGGTGTAACCAAGTTCAACTCGCAGGGCAGCGTCGAGATGTTCAAAGCGATCTTCGGCGGAATCACGATGGAAGCACTGGATTCACCGCGGCACAACGAGATGCGCGGCGTCTGGGCCAACGACTTTCAGCGCGACACTCTCGAAGCTCAGCGCCAGCTCATCGAACGGGTGGTGGCTTCACAGCTCGACCCCTTTGTCCAGCGGGTCAAGTCGGGCGAGATGGTCGACGCGATCCCGAACATGACCCGCGGAATCCCGACCCTGGTGATCGCCCACATGCTCGGCATCGAGACGGAGATGTTCGAGCAATTCAGCGCTTGGAGCGACGCCATGGGAGCGTCGACCGAAGGTCATCTGGACCCGACGCCCCGCGGTGCAAAACTTGTCGCTGACGGGGTGGCGGCGACCAAGGCCCTCAACAATCACATGGCCGAGACCATCCAGAAGCGCCGAGCGGCCGGCACGATAGGCGATGAAGCGAACGACCTCGTCGCCCGCATGGTCTACGATCCGTTCTCCCGTTCGATGCAGGAGCAGGAGATCATCGCCAGCAACACCCAATTGGTCTTTGCCGGCAACGAGACCACGGCCAAGCTGATGGCCAGCACGCTGGTGGCGCTGGCGATGCATCCTGACCAGCGTCGCGCGTTGGCCGCCGACCGCTCGCTGATCCCACAGGCCTTCGAAGAAGTCCACCGCTGGCAGACGCTCACCCAGGCAATCCCCCGGCACGCCTGCAGCGACGAGTCGGATATCGGCGGGATCCGAATTCCGAATGGCGCTGAGGTGATGCCGTTGCAGGGCGCGGGAAACCGTGATCCGCAGCGTTGGGAAAACGCCGACGCCTTCGACATCTTCCGGCCGCAGCGACAGCACTTGGGCTTCGGCTTCGGGATGCATGTCTGCCTGGGGCTGAACCTGGCCCGGCTGGAGGCCCACATCTGGCTGGACCAACTGCTGGACAAGTTACCCGAGTACGAGCTGGCCGAGACGATCGATTACGGCCGTAACTTCGTGCTGCGCGGTCCGGTGGCCGTGCCGGTTGTCGCGAGCTGATCCGTTGAGCGACGAGATAGAAGTCGTTTGCCCATTGTGCGGCGGAATCATCGAAGCCCCGAACGAGGCGGAATTGATCCGCCTCGCGAAATTGCACACCCTTGACGCGCATGGCTACGACGTGCCGGCCGAACACGTCCGTAGCTCGATGGAGATCGCCGAATGACCGTAACCGAAATCATCCTGGTCGGGACGCCGGAGGGCCAGTACCCTTGGGCGACCGAGCGACGCTCTGCCGGTTGACATCACGTGTCCGAAGAACTGTGTACCGCAGAGTCGACACTGAAGCCCAGGACTGTAAGCCAGAACCCAGACACCGGAAACCTAGAGTCCGGAACTAGTAACTGAGGAAGGTGCATTACGTGGCGAGCAACAAGTACGTCGTCGGTCGAGCCTCTGACCTGGCCGAGGGCGAGCGGATGATCGTTGAGGTGAACAACCGATCGATCGGCATCTTCAACATCGACGGCAAGTTCTTCGGCCTGGCCAACAACTGCCCGCACAAGGGTGCAGAGATGTGCAAGGGCCACGTCGTCGGGCACCTTTCCTCGCCGGCTCCGGGCGAATTCGAGTACGACACGTCGCGTAAGTACGTCATGTGCCCTTGGCACGGCTGGGAATTCGATATCGCCACCGGCCAGTCCTACTTCGACCCGACCGGGGTGCGTACCCGCCCCTACGCGGTCGAGGTCGAGGGCGGCTCCGCCGTCATCAGCGAGGTCGACGATGGCGAGGCCAGTTACACCCCCGGTGAATACGCACTCATCGCGCAGGACCCGGGATTTGCGCTGCACGAAGGGATTGCCGGCGACCTGGACGGCCGTAAGCCTGGCCCCTACACCGCGGAAACCATCCCGATCACGGTGGAAGATGACTACCTGGTGGTTAATTTCAGGCCCGTTCGTCCGCCGCGGGCCGCACGGAAAGTCGAGGAGACGGCATGACCGAGGCAATCTTGGTGAACGCATCGCAGACGCCGCTGGACGGCACCACCCGTAACGAGCTGTGGTCCGGGCCGGTGATCGACGTCGACGTGCACGCAAACGTCCCCTCGCTCGACGCGCTCTATCCGTACATGAGCGAGATGTGGATCGATTGGTGCAAGGAGCGGGGCTGGAAGGGCCCGAACGCGTCCTACGCCCATTACCCGCCGGGCAGCGCGCGTGCCTGCCGTCCGGAGTGGCGTCCGACCGGAATGATGCCGGCATCGAACGTATCCCTGCTCAAGGAACACATTCTCGATCCGTGGCAGGTCGACAACGCGATCATCAACTGTTACTACGGCGTCGACGCACTACGCCACCCCGATTGGGCGGCCGCGCTGGCCCGGGCCGTCAACGACTGGTTGATCGCGGAGTGGCTGGAGAAGGACTCCCGGCTGCGGGCCTCGATGGTGCTGCCCGCCCGCGACCCGAAGGCCATGGTCGATGAGATCCGGCGGGTCGGCAACCACCCCGGCTTCGTACAGGTGATGTTCCCGGTCCGCAATGATCAGCTGTGGGGCCAGCGGGTGTTCCATCCAGTCTACGAAGCGATGGTCGAGCACGATCTGGTGTTCGGGATGCACTACGGCGGCACCACCGACGGCCCCCCGTCCACCACCGGCTACAGCTCCTGGTTCGTCGAGGACTACGCCGCGGAATGGCAGTCATTTGCCGGCCAGGTCACCAGCCTGGTCAGCGAGGGCGTCTTCCAGAAGTTCCCGCAGCTGCGGGTGTCGGTGCTCGAAGGCGGATTCCTGTGGGTGCCCGTCTGGGGCTGGCGCATGAACAAGGAATGGAAAGGCTTGCGGCGCGAGGTTCCGTGGCTCGACCGGGCCCCGCTGGAGATCATCCGGGATCATTTCCGGTTCTCCACCGCGCCCATCGACGGCGGTCCGCCTGCGCTGATGGAAAAGGCGACCGAGTGGCTCAACAGCGAAGACCTGCTGATGTTCGCCACCGACTACCCGCACGCCTACGACGATGACTTTGCGGCCTTCTTCAACGTCATCCCGGACAGCATGAAGCCCAAGATGATGGCTGAAAGCGCGCGCAACTGGTACCGCCTCTAGAAGCGGGCCAGTCTCAGCGAGCCGCCAACCCGGCACGTAGCGAGCGAGCGCGATCGGCGAGCACCACCCTCGCTGGTCGCGCTCGATCCATGTCTAAGATCGAGTAGAGACCCGGAGGAGACCACACGTGAGCGCGAGCGAAGCAGCAACGCCATCGGAGCAGCATGTCCAGAGCTCGATCGCGAGACCGCACTCCACCACCGGTCACCTCAATGCCCAGTCGCAGGATCCGAACGCCGCCTACGAGCTGATCGTCGAGGGGTTGGACTCGATCGCGGAGGGCGTCATGTCGGTCGTGCTCACCCACGCCGAAGGGGTCCAGCTACCACCGTGGGAAGCCGGCGCTCACATCGACGTCGTCGTTTCGCCCGGGCTGGAAAGGCAATACTCGCTGAGCAGCGATCCGGCGGATAGTCAGCGCTGGCGGCTCGGGGTGCTGCGCGAGCCCGAAAGCCGGGGCGGCTCGGAATTCATTCACGAGCGACTCAAGGTCGGCGATCCTGTCCACATCCGAGGGCCGCGAAACAACTTTCCCCTCGAGCCGGCGGCGTCCTACATCTTCATCGCCGGCGGCATCGGCATCACTCCGATCCTGCCGATGATCCGCGCCGCGGCCGCCCGCGGCGCGGACTGGAAACTCGTCTACGGGGGCCGCCAGCAGAGTTCGATGGCGTTCATCGACGAGCTCGCCGAGCACGGCGACCGGGTGACGCTGTGGCCGCAGGACAGCCTGGGCCTGATAGATCTGCCCACGCTGCTGGGAACCCCGCAAGCCGACACCAAGGTGTACTGCTGCGGCCCGGAGCCGCTGATCGCCGCCGTGGAGGCCAACACCGCCGACTGGCCGGCCGGGTCACTGCATGTCGAACGGTTCCGCCCGAAGACCGGGGCGCTGGACGGCGAAACCACCGCTTTCGAGGTGTATCTGGACTACTCCGAGCTCACCGTGACCGTGGGCGCGGAGCAAACCATTGCCGAAGCCATCGAGGCCGCCGGCGTGGAAGTGATGACGTCCTGCCGCGAGGGCACCTGTGGCACCTGCGAGACGCCAGTTATGGAGGGCGTCCCGGACCACCGGGATTCCATCCTGACCCCGGCCGAGCGGGCCGCCAACGACACCATGATGATTTGCTGTTCCCGGTCCCTGACGCCGCGCCTGGTCTTGGATTTATGAGACTCGTGGGACGTCCGAGCCCGCTCCTTATTTGATCGCGATCGGGGTTACCGGCGAGCCGACCGAGCCGGTGACCTTTATCCCGATTCCGGAGAACATGAATTCCCAGACGCCGTCCTGAGCGCAGGCGGCGGCCAATTCCTCGAGATTGAACATCTCGCCTAGCGTGAGCCCGAGATCTCGGATCAGCACCATGTGCAGCGGCAGTCCGGTGCCCGGCTCGGTGCTGGGCATCACCTCGACCGCGAAGTTGTCCCCGGCCACAGCGGCGATTTCTCGATCGTGCAGCCACTCGCAGGCCGAAATTCCCAGACCGGGGGAACGGCGGCTCAGGTAATTCTCGGAATCGCCGTTGAGAAAGACCTGATACCAGCCGGTACGAAAGAGCAATACATCGCCTGACCCAGCCCGCACACCTTGGCGTTGCTCGGCCGCATCCAGATCGTCGGCGGTGATCTCCTCGCTGAAATCGAGATGTTCCTTGCCTTTCAACGCGGCTATGTCCAGCAGGACGCCCCGGGTGATCAAGCGCGGTGCCACCTGGCTGAACGAGTTGCGGGTGGCTCCGCTCATTGCGGTGACCGCGGAGGCCGGAACACCGTTGTAGACGAACCCGTCGTAGCCGACGTGCGCCAGGGAATCCCATTGGGTGGCGCACTGCAAGGGCATGATCACGATGTCGTCGGCCACCATCATGCCGTCCGGCGCGGCAAAATCGGTGAGCAGCTTGGTCATCTTGTGGATCGGGTTGAAACGCGAGCCACCGGCCTGCGGACCCTTGTCGTCAAAGGGCATACCGAGGTCGAAGGTGGTGCCGGTCTTCACCAGGGCCGCGGCGGCACGCCGCTTTTCCGGGGTGATGAAATTGACCGTACCGAGCTGGTCGTCGTCGCCCCAACGACCCCAGTTACTCAGCTTTGCGCCAAGCGCCTTGAATTCGAAATCGGTCATCGGACACGCTCCATTCGAGAAACTGGGCGGGACTTGTCGCTCAGCGACGAGGTCCCGCCCAGCATCTGTCAGTCTTCCCAGATAACCGCGGCCGGGCAGGCTCGAATCGCGGCCATGGTCTTGTCTTCGAGTTCGGCCGGCGGCTGCTCCTGCAGGACTACGACGATCCCGTCGTCGTCTTGTGAGAAGACCTCCGGAGCGGCGAGGACGCAAGCGCCACTGGCGATGCATTTGTCATGGTCGACGCTGACTTTCATCGTGGTCCCCCTATCAGCTCGTCAGCTTATTCGCGCGGTGGTCGAATGCTCAGCTCTCATAGGGCGTCTTCGGTCCCGCCGCGGCGGCTGCGGCCGAGCCGCCCTCTTTTGCTTCCTTGAGCCCGGCGATGGCCGCGGCGAGGAAGGTGGCCGAGTCGCCACCGAGCGATGCCAGCCGGACACCGCGGCTGATCCAGTTGCCCGCGCTGGCGGCACTGGCCTGGTGCATGCCCAGGATCAGGTCGTTCGCCTCGCACGCCTTGCGGATCCGCTCGATGGGTTCGTAGAGCTGCTCGGTCGTGAACGCCGTCAACGGGTTCAGTCCCAGCCCGATCGACAGGTCGGCCGGGCCGACATACACGCCGGTCAGGCCGGGTACGGCGGCGATCTCTTCGACGTTGGCCAGGCCGTCGGCCGTCTCGATCATGACGAAGATGGCCACCCGGTCGCCGAGGGCAACCAGGTCGTCAACCCGCAGGTCCGAGCGCATCGGTCCGAAGCTGCGCACGCCCCGCGGCGGGTAACGGACGGCTTCGAGCGCGGCCGCGGCCTCAGCCGCCGTGTCGACCATCGGGATGATCACGCCGTCGGCACCGGCGTCGGCCAGCTTGCCGATCAGAGCACTGTCGTTCTTGGAGACCCGGACGATCGTCGCCGGGGCGCCGACCGGCGTGCGCTGCAGCATCGCCGCAGCCATCGCTTCGTTGTACGGGGTGTGCTGGCAGTCGATGCCGACGTAGTCATAGCCCGCCCGGCGGTACAGGTCGAGGGTGAATTCCGCCCCGCCGGATACCCAGCCGCCAACCGCCGCGCCGTTGTTGCTCCATGCCTTGACCAGTGATTCGTGAGTCACAGTGCCGTCCACGCTTTCTGTTCGAGTGTGCTGACTTTGGTTGCCTTCATTTGAGCAGGCTGGGAAAGGGCGATCCGCCTAGACGATTGGAGTGTTGGCCGGCAGCAACCAGCTGGAGTCGAGCTCTTTCAGGCTCCCGACACCCATCAACGTCATCGTCCGCTTGATCTCTTCGCGGAAGATCTCGATGACGTGTTGCGCTCCGGCCGGGCCGGCTGCCGCCATGCCGTACACGTAGGGGCGTCCGATGCAGACGGCGTCGGCGCCCAGGCACAACGCCTTGACCACATCGCTGCCGCGCCGGATGCCACCGTCCAGCAGCACCTCGGCCCGGTCCCCCACGCGCGCGGCAATGGCCGGCAGGGCGTCGAGTGAGGCCACGTCGCCCTCGAGCTGGCGGCCGCCGTGGTTGGACACCACCACACCCGTCGCGCCCAGATCAACCGCGTGCGCGGCGTCGTCGGCATCGAGCACACCCTTGATGTAAAGCGGGCCTTTCCAGTGATCGCGCATCCACGAGAAGTCGTCCCAGTTCAGCTCCGGGCGCATCATCGTGTACTGCTTGTTCATCGAGCTGATCGCCGCCTTCGCGCCGCCGGCGTCGACCAGGTTGCGGGCCGAAATGCGCTGATGCTTGAGAAACATCGTCCACCACTTGGGCTTGAGCGCCCCGTTGAGGACGCGGGCCGGCGTGATGATCGGTGGGTTGCCCATACCGCGCTTGCGCTCGGACTGGCGGTTGCCATGCACCGGGACGTCGACGGTCACGTACATCGCACGATAACCGGCGCGCTGGGCCCGCTCGATGAGCGAGAGGGTGAGATCGTGCCGGCCGGTGTTCAGGTCGGCCCACGGGTAGAGCTGGAAGAAGTGGTCCCGCTGGGTGCCCTCGGCGACCTCTTCGAAGGAGTACGAGCCCGCCGTGCTGAGGATGGACAGGGTGCCTGCACGTTCGGCCGCCTGGGCCGCGCCCCGCTCCCCCGACCAGTGCGACAGGCCGACGATGCCGGTCGGGGCCAGCAGCACCGGCAACGACACGTTCTCGCCGCCGAGCGTGACGCTGAGGTCGGTGGCCTCGTTACCGGTCAACACCTTGCGCTTGAACATGTAGCGCGAGAAGGCACTGCGGTTGGCCTGCAGGGTCTGCAGATCCTCGGCACCGTAGTCGACGTAGGCCCAGACCATGTCCGGTACGGCGCGCCGGGCCAGTTCGCGATAGTCCTCGACCGTGATCGGTCCGATCTTGTTCGACAACTTGTACTTGAACGCAGCCACGGCGTACCCCTGCCCTTAGATTCAATGATTTATTGGCCCGACCCCAGAATTTGGATCCTAGCCCGGTCAGGCGGTGGCGCTGCGGCGGAGTCGGAATGCCTGGATCGCCGGGGCGTAAGAGATGCCGGCGATGAAGACGAACAGCACCACGAAGATCACCAGACTCTGCAACAACTGGCCGAACTTGAATCCCACGAAGGCCTCGATGAGACCGAGCGCCTCACCGATCAGGCCGATGGTGATGATGCTGCGATTGCGGCCCAGGAACGCCACCACAATCGCGTAGATGATCACGTTTTCTCCCATCACCGGCGTCGCGGCATACGCGCCCGCTTGCAGGATGCCCAGCACACCGCCGATCGCGGAGACGATGAAGAACACGATCAGGATGATGCGCTTGGTATTGATGCCGTAATCGGCGGCCAAGCTGCTGTTGGCCTCGACTGCTCGCATCTGACGTCCCAGCGAGGTCTTGTTGAGTGCAAAGTAAAGGACGACCAACATCACCCAGCACACGAGGAACACGGTCAAGCTGATCAGCGGTACCGGCACGGTGGCCCAGTGATAAACGTTCACCGGGACCAGGCTGATGTTGAACGAGGCCGCCTGCTTGAACACCAGGCCCATGATCGCTTCGCCACCGATGACCAGACCCAGTGAGGCGATGAAGACACCGAGCAGGCTGAGGCCGCCCGCGCGACGGTCGAGCGTGCGATAGACGATCAGCTCGGTCGCCATGCCCCCGGCGATGCCAAGCAACAACGCCACCACGATGGCGGGCCCTTTGGACCAGTGCGGCACGGTGACGGCCCACGCGGCGAACATCCCGGCGAGCCCGTACCAAACTCCGAACGCGAAGTGGAAGCGACCGGTCACGAAGAACACCAGACCGAACGCCGCTCCCGCGAGCGCATAAGTGGAACCTGCGGTGAGTCCGCTGACCAGTGTGAATCCGTACTGCCCCATTTAGCTCAACCTTTCAACCAGCATTTTGTCGATCAGCATTTCGGACGGGCCGAGTGGCGCCGGCTTAATCAGAAGAGATCCCAGTAGTCAGTGCGCTGGACCAGGGACGCGGCCGTTTCTTCACCGATCAACCGGCCGTTGCGGATGATGTAGACCCGGTCCACGACGCGCAACAGGTGATGCAGGCTCTGCTCCACGCAAAGGATCGACATACCGCGATCGTCGGCCAGGGCTTTGAGCGCATCGAACACCCGCTCGGCCAGGGCCGGCGCCAGACCGACCGTCGGCTCGTCCAGCAACAGCAGTTCCGGCTGCCACATCAGCGACATCGCAATACTCAACATCCGCCGCTCACCACCGGACAGGCTGCCTGCGAGCTGCTTCTGCCGTTCCCACACGACCGGGAACAGCTTCTCGCTCGCCTCCTCGGCCGAGTCCGCAGCCGCGGCATCCCGTGCGTTGCGCCGGGCGATCTGCAGATTCTCTTTCACCGTCAAGCTCGCGAACACGAAACGGTCGGCCGGCACGATGGCCAGCCCCGCGCGGATGTTGGTCTGCCGGTTGGCCGGCATCGGTTTGCCCTGGAAACTGATCTCGCCCTTCATCGGCTCGATCGCGCCGAACATGGTGTTCAACAAGGTGGTCTTGCCGGCGCCGTTGTGGCCGATGATGCCGACCGCTTCGCCGTGTCCGACGTTGATCGAGATGTCTTCGATGGCGGCCCGTCCGCGATAGCCGGCGGTGATGTTATGGGCCTCGAGCAGCTGCCCGCTCGCGCGTTTGGTCGCGACGGATGAGGTTTGCGCCGAGTGGTCGTCGGTGCCGCCCGCGACTGTGGAGCCGGTTCCGTGTGTCGTCATGTCAGTCATTCACCTTTGCGCCAACCGGCAGAGAGGAATCCGGCGAATTTGGTCTCGGTGGCGCGTCGGTGGCCACCGTCCCGAAGTACGACGCGGCCAGCTCGGGATTGGAGGTCAGCTCCTCGTAGGAGCCGTGGGCGCGGATGGTGCCGGCCTCGAGGAAGTACACCGACGTCGCGACGTCGCGGACGACCTCGAGGTTGTGCTCGACCAGCAGGATCGTGCGACCTTGCTTACCGAGGTCACTGATGAGGGTCAGGATCGAACGGGCGATGTCAGTGCCGACACCGGCGGCCGGCTCGTCCAGCAGCAGAACCTGTGCGTCGGTGGCAATGACCCGGGCCAGCGCGACCAGCTTCTGCTCGCCGAAGCTGAGGTTGCCCGCCAGCTCCAATGGCTTGGTGTGCAGCTTGACCAGCTCCAACGCCGCGACGGCTCGACCCAGCGATGCGCTCACCTCCCGACGGACCGCGGCCGGGGCGACGATCATCCGCCACAGCGACGTGCTCTTCGGTTCGGCCGCTCCGAGCAGCACATTCTCCAGCACCGTCAACCCGTAACTGAGCCGGACGTCCTGGAAGGAACGCACCATGCCCTGCTCGACGACCTTGTTGATCTGGCGGCCGGTGATGTCGGTTCCGAAGAGTGACACCGCGCCGCTGTCGGGCCGGATCGCGCCGGTCAGCAGGTTGAACAGCGTCGTCTTGCCAGCGCCGTTCGGGCCGACCAGGCCGACGATCTGACCGGCCGGCAGGTCGAAGTCGAAGCCGTCGGCCACCACCAGGCCACCGAACTTCTTCCGCAGCGACCGGGCGGTCAACACCATCGGCGGCTGGCCTTCACTGCCTACCTCGTCCAGCGTGTGCACCTCGGTCGGCGCCACCTCGGCCAGATCTGCCTGCACTTCGGTGTCCGTCACGTTCTTGGCCAGGTCGTTCTCATCGAGACGTCCCTGCTTGGCGGCCTTCTTGACGAAGCGCCGCACGATCGGGGACGGCAGCTCGGCCAGGATGCCCGCCGGGCGCAGCAACATCACCGCGATCAAGGCGGCGCCGAAGGCCACCTGCTGCAACTGCGCTGACACCGTGGCCGACAGTCCGCCAACGTGCTGAAGCAGCCGTGGCACCAGCTCGACGAGGATCGCGCCGATGACCGGCCCCAGGGGGCGCCCCAGGCCGCCCACGATCACCATGGTGACGATCAGAACGCCCTGGTTGAAGCCGAACGCCCCGGGGCTCGCGACCGCGCTGTAGAAAACATAGATGGCGCCGGCCAGACCGGACATCGCCGCCGAGATGGTGAAGGCCGTCATCTTGGCCCGGGTGGTACCGAATCCCGAGGCCCGGACGGCTAATTCGTCCTCACGCAGACCCTTGAGGACCACGCCATACATCGAGCCACCCAGCCAGCGAACCAGCAGGTAGGACAACACCGCGAGCACGATCGTAAACGGCAGGAAGGACTTGACGCTGTCCAGTTTCACCCCGAACGCGGACAAGTGCGTGACGTAAAGCCCGGCCTGCCCGCCGAAAGCCGCGATGTTCTGGATGACACCGACGATCACCGTGGCCGCGGCCACGGTGAGCAGAATGACGTATTCGATGGTCAATCTCAGCGATGGACCGCTGAGTATGAAACCGATCAAGCCACCGACAACTAACGCCACCAGTGCCGCTAACGGGGTGGAGACGTGATGAGCCGAGGCCAGCCAGGCCGCGACGTAGCCGCCGGCCGCGCCGAAGGCCGTAGGCACCACAGCCGGAATACCGGCCCAGCCGATGAGCAGGTTTACCGCGGTCGCGTAGATCGTAAAGATGGCGGCCAGATTGGCGACATCAGCCCAGACTTCACCAGTCATAACGTCATTTCCTCATTATTCTGTGTGGTACGTCGAAGCGTTGCCGCTTCGGCTTCGCTGTGCTGTCCGCTCATCCGCTCAGGTGACCTTGCTGTATCCGGTGCCGTCGGGATTGCTGGTGGCCACGTGCTTGAAGGCCGGGCCTTTCTCGATCTCGAACGCGCCCACCAGCATGTTCGCGAAGTGGGTCTTGCCGTCGATGGTCGTCTTGCCGGCGCTGGTCGCATCCCCGCCGTACATCGTCAACAATGTCGGGCTGGCCTCAAGGTAGCTATTCACCAGCTTGGCGGTCGGCTCCTGCCCCGAAGCCCAGGCCTTCATGAACAGCTGCCAGAAGGTGAACTGGCTGATGTAGTAGTTGGTCGCGTAGAGGTCGGGGTACAACGGCGCGGTGCCGTAAGCCTTGTCGTACTCAGCCGCGAAGAACTGGCCCCACGGGTTCTCCGGATTGCCGGGGTCGAAGAACTGGGACACGAACTGCGCACCGATCAACTGGCTCGGGGCGGCGGTGATGTCGGTGTTGGTGATCGGGTAGCCGTACTGGATCACCGGTGCGGTCAAGCCCGCCTGCCGATAGGCGATCATGAACAAGCCCAGGGACGGCGCCAGCGGGGCCAGCACGATGTCCGGGTTCTGCGAGGCGATCCGAGCCACTGAGCCCGAGAAGCTGCTGGTCTGGCCGAACGGCACGTACTGCGCGTTACTGGCCTTCGCCCCGTCCTTCAAGCCGGCGTTCAGGGCGTCCAGGCCGCCTTTGTTGGCCGCCGCGCCCCCGTCAGCCGTGATCAGCCCGATCTTCTTCTTGCCCGGGTAACGATCAGCCAAATAGGAACCGAGGAACGGGAAGATCAGGTTGTCATCGCCGTCGGTCTCCCACCAGTTCTTGGCTCCGAGGTACGGCGGCAGTGAGTAACCGCTGCCGGTGTTCAGGCACACGATGTCACCGGCGGCCACGCCAGGCAGAATCGAGCCGCCCGAAGCGCCGATCGAGCTCATCATGAACTGGGTGCCGTTGGAGAGCAGCTCACGGACCCCGCTGATGGAGGCCTGCGCGTCACCGCCCTTGTTGTCCTGCAGGGTCAGGTTGATGGTCGGCCCACCCATCGCCTTGATGTGCTGCCCGGCCAACTTCAGGCCCTTGGACATCACGTTGCCGTAGAAAGCGGCCGACCCGGTCAGGGCCAGCTGACAGGTGATGTTGATTGTCTTGCCGGTGCCGAGGGTCTTGGCGTCGAGCTTGTCGAACCCCAATAGTTTCTTGACGGCCGCCACGTCGACGGTGCCGAACTTGGTCGACGTCCCGCCGACGGTCTTGCCGCCGGCGCTCGAGCCTCCCGATGGCGACGAACTGCCCCCACCGCACGCCGCCAACAGTGGCAACGCCGCCGTACCCGCGGCACCCGCGCCCATTACCTGCAGAAACTTACGACGCTCGACCTGCGATCCGGCCACGTTGTCTCCTGTCTGAGAGCAGATTGTGCGGCTTCCTTGGGCTGTCCCCGGGACCTAATCAGTTGAATTTGATCAATACACTTGGCGCACGGCCCGCGCCGCGAGATCAAATGCTTCAAATAAGCCATCCAGCCGCGACAGACTAGTGGTCCGAACGTCCTCCAGAGGCTACGAAGCAGCCCATGGTCTGTCAAGATCTGCCGGGGCCAGATCTGCTTCGTTATGAACGCTCACGGGTCATCGCCACGTGCTGAGTCACAGTGCGGGTACACCTCCTCATAATAAGTAGTGAGATACGGCAGAACAGCTACCGCGAAGCGGTAACAATTCCTTTTACCGCGTTCTCTGATAACGACCGCCGCACCGGATCAGGCGCGGGCGATGGGTACCGCCGACGGACCTCGTAGCAGGAAATTCCGGCCGTAATCTATGTCGCCAGCCAGCTCATAGTCCGGCAATTTGTCCAGCAGTTGTTCGATGAATATCTGAGCCTCGAGGCGAGCCAGGTTCAAGCCCAGGCACACATGCATGCCGAACCCGAAGCCCAGGTGTTGTTTGGGCTCGCGGAAGATATCGAACTTGTCCGGGTTCTCCCAGCGGCTGGGATCACGGTTGGCCGCGCCGATCAACGGCATCACCTCCGCCCCGTTCGGGATCGAAATGCCGGCAATCTGGGACTCGTCGCTGCAGGCGTGCCGGGGAAGGTTCTGCACCAGCGTCTCCCAGCGGTGGACCTCCTCGAACGCCTGCGGGATGAGCGAACGGTCGGCCACCAGCGCACGCCGTTGATCCGGGTGCTTGCCCAGGGCGACCAGCGTCGCGGCCATCAGCTTGGCCGTGGTCTCGTTGCCGGCAAACACGAGTTGGGTGTTGCTGGCAACGATCTCCTCTTCTGCCATCGAAGCCGCGAAGTCGTCGAACACCATCTTGGACACCAGGTCCTGGCCGGGTACGCCGTGCTCGCGGCGCCGGACGATGGCCGCAGCCATGTACTCATTGAGTGCCTTCGTCCCGGCCACGCTGTCTGCCAACAGCTTGGCCCCGCGCGGCGAGGGGTCCAGGAACCCCTCGCCGCCGTTGCCGATCGCGTCGCTCCAGGAACTGAATTCCTCGTACATCTCAGTCTCGATGCCGAGCATTTTGGCAATAACCAGAGTAGGAATTCCGCGGGTCATGTGCGGGATCGCATCAACGATCTCACCCGACCTGACCCGCTCCACAAACGGATCGATTCGCGACGCCACCACTTCAGAGATCAACTGGCGCTGCGCGATAACCACATCACGCTGGAAATCCTCGGCCCACACACCTCGCATCTCGTGATGACGAGGCGTATCGATGGCCTCCATCGTGACACCACCGAAGGTCATCTTGAAAAATTCCACCATGCGCTGAGAATTGAACTGAGTTACGTTCGCCAATACTTTTGCGCAATTGCGGTAAGATAGAACCATATAGCGCTCGTGACGCGAATTGAACACCACCGGGCCAAGGGATCGCCATTCTTCCATCACTGGATAGGGATTTTGGTTGAATTCCCAATCCGACAAATTGACATCGACGGTCGGAACTCTGACAAGATCGCTATCCAACGACATGTGACGTCCCCTTACGGATCAGAGCTTGCTGTAGCCGGTGCCGTCCGGGTTGGACGTGGCGACGTGCTTGAACGCCGGGCCCTTCTCGATCTCGTAGACACCCATGAGCATGTTGGCGAAGTGGGTGCTGCCATCGATCGTCGTCTTGCCGACCGAGCTCTTGTCACCGCCGTACATGGTGAGCAGGGTCGGGGTGGCCTCTAGGTAGCCGTTGACCAGTTCCGCGGTGGGCTCCTTGCCCTCGGCCCAGGCCTTCATGAACAGCTGCCAGAAGGTGAACTGGCTGATGTAGTAGTTCGTTGCGTACAGATCTGGATAAAGCGGTGCCGTCCCGTAGGCCTTGTTGTATTCCTGGGCGAAGAACTGGCCCCACGGGTTGTCCGGATTCTGCGGATCGAAGAACTGTGACACGAACTGAGCGCCGATGAGCTGGCTCGGGGCCGCGGTGATGTCGGTGTTCGTGATCGGGTATCCGTACTGGATAACCGGTGCGGTCAAGCCAGCCTGCTTGTAGGCGATCATGAACAAGCCCAGCGATGGCGCCAGCGGCGCGAGGACGATATCCGGGTTCTGCGACGCGATCCGGGCGACCGTTCCGGCAAAGCTGTTCGTCGTACCGAACGGGACGTACTGCGGGGTGCTGACCTTGGCCCCGTCCTTCAGTCCCGCGTTCAAGGCCGCCAGCCCCGAGGTGTTCTGGGCAGCCCCGGCGTCGGCCGTGACCAGCGCGATCTTCTTCTTGCCGGGATACTGGTCGGCCAGGTAGGAACCGAGGAAGTCGAAGATCAGGTTGGCGTCACCGTCGGTCTC
Source organism: Frankiales bacterium (assembly GCA_025966315.1). Taxonomy (GTDB): domain Bacteria; phylum Actinomycetota; class Actinomycetes; order Mycobacteriales; family Jatrophihabitantaceae; genus Jatrophihabitans_A. Next base: position 19,664 of record JAOPUZ010000074.1, read on the forward strand.
CCAGTAGTGCGCCGCACCCTTGTAGGGCGGCAGTGAGTAGCCGGTACCGGTGTTGAGGCAGACCACGTTGCCGGCGGCGACGCCGGGCAGGATGGAGCCGAGTGACGCGCCGATCGAGCTCATCATGAACTGGGTGTTCTTGGACAGCAGCTCCCGCACGCCGCTGATCGAGGCCTGCGCGTCGCCACCCTTGTTGTCCTGCAGGGTCAGGTTGATCGTCGGGCCGCCCATGGCCTTGATGTGCTGCCCGGCCAGCTTGAGGCCCTTGGACATCACATTGCCGTAGAAGGACGCCGAACCGGTCAACGCCAACTGGCAGGTGATGTTCACCGTCTTGCCGGTACCCAGCGTCTTGGCGTCCAACTTGTCAAAGCCCATCAGCTTCTTCACCGCGGCCACGTCGACGGTGCCGAACTTGTCACTCGCCGCCAGACCCTTGCCCCCGACATCGCCACCGGTCCCACCGGCCGTCGTCGAACCATCGCTGCTTCCACCACATGCCGCCAGCAACGGCAAAGCCGCTGCGCTCGCCGCGCCACCACCCATCACCTGCAGGAAGCGACGACGCTCCATGCCGGACCGCGCGACGTTCTCAAAACTCCTAGCCACAACCAACGACCTTTCGTAGCAGATTCGACGAACAGATGCGGATGCATCGACCAACAGACGCTTGAGCTGGACTCAAGGTGCAAACGATGAACTGGAACAGGTTGAACGCAGTGCGGACAGTCGCCCGCCTATAGCTGGGCGCTAATCTCACCTCGCGGCTGGAATCATCCTGAAAACGATTTATTCGGACGTTCAGCACAATCGCCCTGGACGATCGGACGTCCACGATCTGGGCATGAGCGCTGATCCCCTGGCGAGCAAGAAAGGAAACGCGCGCCAAACCGACGCACGAGTAACGCAGAGGCTACGAACCCAAAAAATGCCTGTCAAGATCACGATTCAGTGTTTCGGCCGCATTGCGGGCAAGCGTATGGCACTTCGTTGCCCGTTCGATGCAGGTTCGTTGCCCGCAGCGTGGCGGCAGGCCCGGCGACGCTCAATCCGGTGCCGTAAATGATTGACCGACAGCCGGTTCACCTCTAGATTCCAATTAGCCTCACTGCAGACCCGTGGCCGGCGACGAGTCGAGGAATGCCCAAAGAACGGCGGCGTTCTGGATCTTGGAGTCCGGCCGGAATTCGGATTGCACACCGGGCCGCTCGAGGTTTTGTTGCAGGATTCGCCTGCTAGCGATTCGCCCACATGAGGCCGGCTCCTGACCATGTCCGACCAGTTTGACTGTTAGACGGAGGGTTCATGACGGCAACTCTCGACCGGATGACCGCAACCCTCGCCCCAGACCAGAAGCTCGGAATCATCGACTCTGACGTCCATCCGGTCTCTAATCCGATGATGCCGGAAATCCTCGCGTACCTGCCCGAGAAATGGCGGCGGCGCATCGGTGAATACGGTGCCAGCTTCCGTATCACGCCGGGCGGCGATCGGCCGCGTCATCGCGAATACGCCCACCGCTGGGACACCGAACCGCCCAACGGCGCCGCCCCAGCCAGCAATCCCGACTTTGCCCGCGAGCAGTTGCTGGACCGTTACGACATGAGTGGCGCGATTCTGAACGACATCGGCGCGTTTCGTATGGCCGGCGCCGGCGGCCAGCCGGCGGAGCTGTCGGCGGCCATCTGCCGGGCTATGAATGAGCATCGCCGCGACACGTGGCTGGCTCACGACCCACGCTGGCACGCCTCGATCTCGTTGCCGTACGAAATACCGAATATGGCCGCCGAAGAGATCCGATTCTGCCGGGAAGAAATGGGCGAGTACAACGACCGGTGGAAGCAGCTCATGTTCGCGCCCGACAACCTTCGTCCGGCCGGGCATCCCAGCTACTGGCCGATCTATGAGGCGGCCGAGCACTACGGAATTCCGATCGGTTTTCATGTACTGGCACAAAACCGCATCACACCGTCCGGCCCCACGAACCACTACTTCGAGGAACACTGCGATTTCGCGTTGTTCAACTTCCACGCCGTTTCAAGCTTGATTTATGAAGGCGTGTTCGAGCGATTCCCGAAGCTGAAGATTGCCCTCGTCGAGCTGGCCTGGTCGTGGGCCGTTCCGTTCGCGTGGCGTTTGGATCACGCATTCCGGACCAGCCGGACCGAGGTACCGCAGCTGGACCGGCTGCCTTCGGAGTACCTGGCCGATCACTTCTACTACACGACGCAGCCGATGGAAGAGCCCGAGAACGACAAATGGTTCGACGGTGTACTCGAAGCGTTCGAGGCGTCCGGCATGAGCAAGAACCTGATGTATTCCTCGGACTACCCGCACTGGGATTTCGACGAGCCGGCCGCCTTACCCAAGACGCTCAGCGACGATCAGCTGCGCCGGATCCTTGGCGAGAATGCCCGGGACCTCTACAAGATCGACATCATTCCCGACACCGGGATGACCCGCCTGTGAATTGATCGAAGCCCGATTTGGGCGATGCCGGCCCGAGTCCGCTCGAGGCCGGCATCGTTTCGTGTGGACGGCATTGAGCCGGATGCGGGCGGCTAGTAGCGTCGCGACTAGCCGCAACTCCACCGACGAGGGCAAGGGAGTACCGAAAATGAAGACTGTTTCACTGGGCGGCTTGACCGTGTCCCGGCTCGGTTTGGGCTGCATGGGAATGTCGGCCTACTACGCCGGGGCGGGCTCCGACAACGCCGAATCGATCCGTACGATCCACCGCGCCCTGGAGCTGGGCGTCACCTTTCTCGACACCGCCGAGATCTATGGCCCTTACGTCAACGAGGAATTGGTCGGCGAGGCCATCGCCGGACGCCGGGACCAGGTCGTACTCGCGACCAAGTACGGCCAGATCTCGCACGTCAGCGGCAACAACCAGGCCGGCAAGTCCGCGGACGAGTTGCGGCGTCTGGACAGCTCGCCGGCGAACATCAGGATCTCGGTGGAAGGCTCGTTGCGTCGACTCGGCACCGACTACATCGATCTGTATTACCAACACCGCGTGGACCCGACCACCCCGATCGAGGACACCATCGGTGCGGTCGCCGAGCGGGTGCAGCAGGGAAAGGTTCGTTACATAGGACTCTCCGAGGCCTCGCCCAGCACGATTCGCCGTGCGCACGCGATTCATCCGATCACCGCCCTGCAGACCGAATACTCGCTCTGGACGCGCGACCCGGAGGCTGAGTTACTACCGTTGACTCGCGAGCTCGGCATCGGATTCGTCCCTTACTCGCCGCTGGGCCGCGGATTTCTCACCGGCAACATCACCAAGCGTTCGGATCTCGAGACGTCCGATTTCCGCAGCGCCAATCCCCGCTTCACCGAAGGCAACTTCGAGGCGAACCTCGGTATCGTCGAGACCGTTCGATCGGTGGCCGACGAGCTGAACGCGACTCCCGGGCAGGTCGCACTGGCCTGGCTGCTGGCTCAGGGCGACGACATCGCGCCGATCCCCGGCACGAAGCAGGTTGGTCGGCTGGAGGAGAACGCCGGCGCCGATGCCATCACGTTCAGCTCGGATCAGCTCGAGCGACTGAACCGGATCCAGCTTCCGGTCGGCGAGCGCTACGCCGACATGAGTTCGATCGACCGATGATCAGGTGACCCACCCGGCCGAATCCCGCCCACCTGTCCTGCCGCCGCCCGCGCCGACACCGGCGCGCCAGCTTCGCGACGCCATGGAACCCGTTGCCGCGCACGCATTCTGGAGTCCGCGGACCCACCAGGCGATGGCCGACCTGGGCTTGACGGCGACCGCGGCCTACGTCTGCGGGCGCGCCGCGGTGCTGGGCGACACCAGCGCGGCCGTGGTGGTGGCGACCTTCGCCTGGTTCGAGCCCGGCCTGATCACCGGCGCCTACGTTGCCGGTATGAACGGCCTGCTCGCTCGCGTGATCGACGATGCGCGGTCCGCCGCCACCGGAGCGAGCCTGCGCCAGGTGCTCGGCGATGAGGATCCGACCGCGATCAGCGACATTCTCAGCGACGCGGTGGCCGCCGCCGAACCGAGTGGACGTCCGTTGTTCGCGGCCCGCCGAGCAAGCCACGACAGCAATGAAGGCCGGCCTAGTGATCCGTTCGAGCGACTCTGGTGGGCCTGTGAGACATTGCGCGACCATCGCGGCGACAGCCACACCGCGGCGGTGCTGGCCGCTGGTATCGGCCCGGCCGAGATGAACGTCCTCACCGAACTGGCGGTCGGCATGCCGCTGCGCAGTTACACCCGCACCCGCGGATGGACCGATGAGCACATCGATGCGGCTATCGACCGCTTGGCGGAGCGTGGCTGGCTGGCCGGCACCGAGTTGACCGACGCCGGTCACCAGGCCAGATCCGAGCTGGAAGCCCAGACCGATCGTCAGGACGAGCGGATCGTGCAAGCAATCGGAACTCGATTACCGCAGGTCTGCGCCCAGCTGGCGGCCTGGGGATCGCTCTGTATCCAGGCCAAACTCTTCCCCGACGACGCGCTGAAACGGGCCGCAGGTTAACTTTGATCATGACAACTTCGCTTGATCTCACAGGCAAGAACTCGTTGGTTACCGGCGCTGGACGGGGCATTGGACGCACCATTGCGCTCGAACTGGCCGCCGCTGGTTCCGCGGTTGCCCTCATAGCGCGCTCGACGGACGAATTGCACGCCGTCGCCGCTGAAATCCGTGCCGCTGGTGGTATCGCCGTGGTGATACCGGCCGACCTGGCCGACCCGGTTCAGGTATCGGACACGGCTAAGCGGGCCGCCGACGAACTCGGCCCGATCGACATATTGATCAACAATGCCGCCGTCATCTGGCCCGCCGGCCCCAGCACCGAGATCGATCCGGCCCAATGGGCCGCAGCCATCGGCATAAACCTGACCGCGGTCGCCGCCTTGTCCTTCGCGCTGCTGCCCAGCATGATCGAGCGAGGTTGGGGACGGGTGATCAACATATCCAGCGGTGTGGCGGCCCGCCCAGAATTCATGCTCAGCGCCAATGCTTACGCCACCTCGAAGGTTGCGCTCGAGGCCCACACGGTGAATCTGGCCGCGGAATTCGCCGGTAGTGGCGTCACCATCAATGCCTACCGGCCCGGCGGCGTCGACACGGCCATGCAGGACTGGATCCGGGACCAGGACCCGGCCGAAATCGGCGAGGACCTGCACACACGCTTCGTCGAGCAGAAGGCCACCGGCGTGCTGATCAGTCCGGCCGAGTCGGTTGCGCCGCTGATGGTCCGGTTGGCCAGTGCGCAAACCGGTCAGGTCTGGGACGTCTCCGACCAGATCTGAGGGCGCGCTTGGCGCCCAGTCACGCGGCCGGCAAGCCGATGGCTTTGGCCAACTGCGCCAAGGCCAGCAGATGATCCTCGACGCCGGACAGGCCGGCACTCATCGTATTGATGGACAGATGCGAGGCGCCGGCCTGCTGCCAGCGCTGGACCGCGCGCTCGGCCTGATCGACGTCCCCGCGCCAGCTGATCCGTCCTTCCATGCCAATGGTGCCGGGATCGCGGCCGGCCTCGACCGCCGCCTGTTCCACCACCCGACGGGCCGCATCCAGCTCGTCGCCGGGCGCCATCTGGGGAAACCAGCCGTCGCCGATCCGGCCGGCACGCCGGTAGCCGACCGGGGACTGTACGCCGAACCACACTGGGATCGGCCGCTGTATCGGCAGGGGCGACAAGCCGGCGCCCTGTACCTGCTCGTACTTGCCGGTGAAGGTGACGCTCTGCTTCGTCCACAGTTCGCGCATAAGCTGTACCTGCTCCTCAGCCCGGCGACCGCGGGTGCCGAAGTCCTTGCCCAAGGCTTCGTACTCCACACTGTTCCAGCCGACGCCCACGCCGAGCCGGAAATGTCCTCCGGTGAGCAGGTCCACTTCGGCCGCCTGCTTGGCGAGTAAGGCCGATTGACGCTGCGGAGCGATGATGACGCCGGTGACCAGCTCCAACGCGGTTATGCCGGCCAGAAAGCCGAAGAGCACCAGCGGCTCGTGAAAGGTGGTGTTGACGTCGTAGGGACGATCCCAGCCGGTGTGTACGGCCGGATCAGCGCCCAGCACATGGTCATAGACCAGTAGGTGCTTGAATCCCAGTTCCTCAACGCCTTGCCCGTAGGCCCGAACCGCACCGGCGTCGCCGCCCAGCTCGGTCTGCGGAAACACCACGCCGATCTGCATCGTTTCAGTCATCAGCTCATCGTCTCAGTCATAGGTTCATCTTCGCTCACGGACCCTGATCGTCGCCGCCGAAGCGGGCGGTGTACTCGGCTTGGAGTTCGGCCATGCGTCCAGCATGCCGAGCCATTCGGGGGGCGTCACCGCTGGCCTCGGTCTCGGACAAGCTGGCGTACAGCTCCTCCAACTCCTTGCGTAGCTGCGTTGAAGGCATTTCTCTGGCTGGTTCCGGATCGGCCACCGCAAAAACCTCCTCATGAGAACTTGTCGGCAAACATTGATAAAAAACCTAGCCGCTGCATTTCTTGATCGGGGGTACCCAGTCAATTAACCTCAGGTTGCCCATCGGCACAACAGACTAGGAGGTCGGTCCATGACCGATCAGTCCAGCTCGAACACCCTCAGTGCGGACGACCGCTTCGCGATCAGCGATCTGTACTACAACTACTCCTTCGCCATCGATGACGGCGACACCCAACGACTCGGCTCCTTGTTCACCGAGGACGCCAGCTTCGAGCTACCGGGCAGCGAACCGATCGTCGGCCGGGCCGCAATGATCGCCCTTGGTGAGGGAGCGGCCAAGAATGGCCCCGGAATTCGCCATATTCTTTCGGGCGTGGTGGCGGCCGCGGCACCGTTTGGAGCCACGGGCCGGGCTTATGTTCAAGCATTCAAGTACGAGGAATCCGCCGTCCGGCTGCTCGCCTTCGGCGAATACGTTGACGACCTGGTGCACGGGCCGGACGGCTGGCGCTTCCAGACCCGCCGTTTCCACGTCCTCAGCCCACCGGCGTTGAGCGGGCTGGTGCTGGCCGAAGCGACCGTATCGGTATGACTGAACAGTCAACCGAATCCGCCACGCTGAGCGCGGCCGACCGCTTCGCAATTGCCGACCTGTATTACAACTACTCGTTTGCCTTTGACGGCGGTGAGCTCGAGCGGATCGCCACGTTCTTCACGGCCGACGCCACGTTCGAAATTCCCGGGATGGACCTGCTGGTCGGACAGGCGGCGATGACCGCTTTCGCCGACGGGGCCACCAAGGGTGGGCTCGGCGTACGCCACGTCCTGTCCGGAGTGGTCGCCGAGGCGGCGCCGTTCGGAGCCACCACCAGGGCTTACGTCCAGGTCTTCAAGTACGAAGAATCCGCGGTACGGCTGATCGCGTTCGGCGAGTACGCCGACGACCTGGTTCAGGGACCTGACGGTTGGGCCTTTCGCGCCCGGCACTTTCACTTCCTGAACCCGCCCGCACTCGGCGGATTGGTGCTGGCCGAGGCCGCCTGACGCACCTGAGGCGATCGTGGCCGGGATTGCCGCCTGGCGGGTGATTCCTTCCACAATCTTGGTGCACGCGACCGGGATGCCGGGGTCAGCCGGCCGCGAGGTAGGCCGGCCACACCTCGCGCATGAATAGTTCCATGCCGTCCACGGTCCCGGTAACGGGAATCGTGTCGTCGGTCGATACCTGAGTGTGCAGATGCTCGACGCCAGCCTCGCGATACGCCTGAAGCTGGGTGACAAGTTGGTCCACGGTGCCGACCATTGATTGCTGACGATGCGGATGATCAAGGCTTGGATAGATCGACGGGTCCTTGGTGATCATGACCGGCTGCAGGGTCGAGATCATGATGTCGTCGGTGCGACCCGCATCGGCCGCCAGCGCCCTCAGCCGCGCCGCGTGCTCAGCCATCTCGTCCGGGGTCAGCATCAAGGCATGCCAGCCGTCGCCGTATTTCACGGTCCGGCGTAGCGCCGGCCCACTGTTGCCGCCCACGAGGATGGGCGGATGCGGTCGCTGCTTCGGCGTCGGCGTGACGTGGATCTGCGGGAAGTTGTAGTACTGGCCCTCGAAACTAGGACGGTCGTGCTGCCAGAGCGCCTTCATGACCTGTAACTGTTCGTCGGTAACCGCGCCCCGGTTCTTGAAATCCTCGAGTTGCAGCGCCTCGAACTCGTCCTGCAACCAGCCGACACCCACCCCGAACAGCACGCGGCCGCCCGAAAGCTGATCAATGGTGGCGATTGCTTTGGCGGTGGCCACGGGATGGCGATACGGCAAGATCAACACCCCGGTGGCGATCTTGACTCGTTCGGTGCGCGCGGCCAAATACGCCAGCACGCTCAGACAATCCCACCATTCGGGCGGTTCTTCCGTACTGCCGCCGAACTGGTGCAATGCATAGGGGTACGTGGCTTTGTAGCCGTATGGAAATGCAATGTGGTCCACCGACCAGATCGAGTCCGCGCCGTACTCCTCGACGATGGCACACGCTCGATCGATGCCTGCGGTCGAGCTCCCCGGCCCGACGTGCGGAGCGAAGAAGCCGACTTTCATTGGAGCCTGCGCTGCCGACAAGATGTCTTCCGTCCGTGGTGAGCTGCCTTGTGGATGCGGCTCAACCTAACATCACCGCCGCGCCAGCAGGAAGGCCTTCGCCGCGTCGGCAGCCGCCTACTTACCGTCTGTCAGCCACTTCGTCAGGCCAACGGTTTATGCAATGCAACTATGTAACGATCTATTGACATAGTTTTTTTGGGTTCGTAGCCTCTGCGTTACCCCAGACGCGATCGGCGTCTCGTTTTTTTTGCACTAAAAGGACACCGTAATCCCCCTCAGTACGTCCAGGCGCCACGTTTTAGACGGAGCCTGTGCATGGCTGTGCACAAAGTTCGAAACGCAACAGGTTCGAGCTGCGACGCAGGATTTGGGCGGTGCGTAACGCGGTTGGGTACTCAAGTCCTACGCGGTTGGGATCAATGTTCTCCGCATTCTCATCTTTTCTATTGCATCCAGATCAGTTCACGGAACCCGCCACGAAAGGGCGTTTTGCGATGGCCAGAGGTACAAGCGAATCCGAACTCCAGGACGAGCCGAGGAGCGGGCTGGAACGGCGCCGTTTCTTGCAGGTAATGGGCGCGGGCGCGGCCGGTACCGCGGCGTTGCCGCTGCTGGCGGCGTGTGGTGGTGGCAGCGATGGTTCGACGTCGACCCCCGGCTCCGGCGGCTCGGCGGTTGGTGGCGAATCGACGAAGTTCGGCAGCGTTGACCTGGCCGCGGTGAAGAAACTGCTTGGCTTTGACAAGTTGGACGCCAAGACGCTGGGTACCGGCAAGACGGTGAACATCACCTGCCAGTTGGCGTTGACCGGTTCGGCGTCCTTCTACGGCAATGTGATGTC
>JAOPUZ010000057.1 GCA_025966315.1 Frankiales bacterium
AACAACAACGTCGACTGGGCCCTGTCCCGCGACCGGTACTGGGGCACTCCGCTGCCGATCTGGCGCAACGACGCCGACCCCGCCCGCATGGTCGTGGTGGGCTCCCTGGCCGAGCTGTCGGAGCTGACCGGCCGGGACCTGTCCGACCTCGACCCGCACCGGCCGTTCATCGACGAGGTGACCTTCACCCTGCCCGGCGAGGAGGGCACCTACCGACGGGTGCCGCAGGTCATCGACGCCTGGTACGACTCCGGGTCGATGCCGTTCGCCCAGTGGGGCGCCCCGCACCGCAACCAGGCTGAGTTCGTGGCCTCCTACCCGGCGCAGTTCATCGCCGAGGCCATCGACCAGACCCGCGGCTGGTTCTACACGCTGATGGCGATCGGCACGCTGGTCTTCGACCGTAGTTCGTACGAGAACGTGCTGTGCCTCGGCCACATCCTGGCCGACGACGGCCGGAAGATGAGCAAGCACCTGGGCAACATCCTCGAGCCGATCCCGCTGATGGACCGGCACGGCGCCGATGCCGTCCGCTGGTTCATGCTGGCCGGCGGCTCGCCGTGGTCGGCCCGGCGCGTTGGTCACAAGAACCTCGAAGAGATCGCCTCGAAGGTCATGCGCACGTACTGGTCTATCGCCTCGTTCCAGTCGCTGTACGCGCGGGCCAACAGCTGGGCGCCGGGCGCCGAAACCCCGGGCGTCGACGCATCGGGCACAGGCGGCGGCTCCTCGGATCACGCCCTGGATCGTTGGGCACTGGCCGAGACCCGCCGGGTCGCAGCCGAGGTTGACGCCGCGCTGGAGGCCTACGACCCGGCGCGCGCCGGCCGGGCTTTGGCCGGCCTGATCGACGACCTGTCCAACTGGTACGTCAGGCGCTCCCGTCGACGATTCTGGGACGGCGATCCGCGGGCGCTGAGCACCTTGCACCGGTGCCTGAAAACGCTCACGCTGCTGTTGGCGCCGTTCGTCCCGTTCGTGACCGAGCGCGTCTGGCAGGCGCTGTTTGCCGGCAGCACCGGGGTCTCCTCCGTGCACCTGGCTCGCTGGCCGGCGGTCACCGCGGACGCCGACGGCAAGCGGCTCGATCGGGAATTGTCCGACCAGGTTGCCCTGGTACGGCGCATCGTCGAATTGGGGCGCGCGGCCCGGGCCGGTTCGGGCATGAAGACGCGCCAGCCGCTGGCCCGGGCGCTGGTGTCCGCGACCGGCTGGAATCAGCTGCCGCCCGAACTGCAGCGTGAAGTCACCGACGAGCTGAACGTGGTCGAGCTGGCCAACCTGGCCGATGCCGGCGAGCTGATCGATCTGTCGGTGAAGCCGAACTTCCGCACGCTCGGTGCCCGTTTCGGAGCCCGGACGAAATTGGTGGCGGCCGCGATCACGAGCGCTGACCCGACCTCGCTGGTACACGCGTTACGCGCCGGCGCGGCCACGGTGCCGGTCGAGGGCGAGGTGCTGACCCTGGGGTCTGATGACCTGATCGTGTCCGAGACGCCACGCTCGGGCTGGGCCGTGGCCAGCGAAGGTTCGGAGACGGTCGCCTTGGATCTGGAATTGACCGGAGAGCTTCGCCGTCTCGGGCTGCTGCGCGACGCCGTTCGCTTCGTGCAGGAGACCCGCAAGAACGCCGACCTCGACGTCACCGATCGAATCGAGCTGCACTGGCTGGTGGGCGGCTCCCCCGAACCGGCGGTGGCAATCCGCGATCACGTCGACGAGCTGGCCCGTGAGGTGCTGGCGCTGTCGGTCATCGAAGGCGCGCCGAGCGAGCAGACCGACTTCGCCCAGGCCAACGATGAGGACCTCGGCCTGCACATCTGGCTGAAAGCGGCGTCGCGCAACAACAGCTAGCCGCTAGCCGGGTCGCACAACGCGCACGGGTCGTACCCATCGCGCGCGGCGTGCGATCCGGACAACGGCACCGCGTCACGGCCGGCGATAAAGGCGCAGCTCTGCCGGTGATAGAGCGCACGGCCAGGAATCACCCACACCGGCTCGCTTTCCGCGATCCGCTTCGCGGTCGAGGTCGATCCGATCGGCAGCGGACGGGATCGCTCGCGGGATGCTGACAGGCGTAGCCGAACGCGCACCAGCATCATCGAGATCAAGGCGATCAGGCTCAGCGCCATCGAGGTGGCAATAAGCGCCGACGAGGCGCCGGCCAGGCCCACCACCAACAATCCCAGCGCGGTGACGATCAGCAGCAGCGCAAGGAATGCCACTGGTGCTGACCGGACCGGCGTGGCGGGCTAGCTCTTTTCTGGCTGCTTGTCGTTGTTGTTCGCGTTGACGTTGACGTTGGCGTTGACCGGTTCCGCGCGTCCGCTGGCGTCGAGATCCTTGAGCTGCGATTCGAGGTAGCTCTTCAGGCGCGAGCGGTACTCGTGCTCGAACGTGCGCAACTCTTCGAGGCGCTTCTCCAGAGCGGCCTTACGCTGCTCCAGCTGGCTACTGATCTGGTTGGCTCGCTGCTCGGCTTCGCCGACCGTGGCGGCCGCCTTAGCCCGGGAATCGCGGTCCAGTTGCTCGGCGCGGGACTGAGCGTCCGTGACCGTCTTCTCGTGGAAAGCCTTCGCCTCGGACTGCACCCGTTCTTGATGGGCCCGGGCGTCGGCCAATGTTTTCTCGTGGTGGGCCTTGGCCGCAGCGGTCTGCTCGTCCGCGGCTTGCTGGGCCAGCGAGAGCACCCGCTCGGCCTGGCTCAACGCCGGCTGGCCGCTCGGCGCGGCGGCACCGGCCGCGGCACCTGCGGCCGCCGCGGTACGAGCGGCCGTCGCTTCTTGCTGAGCCCGCGCGAGAGCAGCCTCTAGTTCGGTCACCCGACCGCCAAGGCGCTTGTTCTCTTCGCGCGCGGTGTTCAGCGCGGCGGCATCGCCGCCCTGACCCGCTGTGCTGGGTCGAGCCGCCGAAGCTTCCTGCTGGGCGGCGACGAGATCCTGCTTGGCCTTGTTTGCCGCCTGCTGGGCTTGGGCCAGCTCGGCCTCAAGATCGCTGACGCGAGCGCCGAGCCGCTTGGCCTCGTCGCGGCTGGTAGCCAGGGCGGCCGCATCGGCACCGTTGGACTCGCCAGCCGCTCCTTGCGCCGGCGCCGGACTGGCGGAGCCGCCGTCACGAAGGTCGCGGTTCTCTTCGATGAGGCGGGCAAGCTCGACCTCGATGATGTCGAGGAAGGCGTCTACCTCTTCCTCGTCGTACCCGCGCTTGCCGATCGGGGGCTTCTTGAAGACCACATTGTGGACTTCAGCGGGTGTCAAAGGCATCGATTCACCTCATGTTGTTCCGTGCGGCACATCGACGAATCGAGTGCCGCCTGGGAGGACGGACGGTGGGACAGAACAGCTGGTGGAGCACTCGGGCGACCGGGAGTTACACCGAAGGCCAACAGGAAGTTACTCCTTCACCGGTATCGCGCGTTGAGTGACCGCACAAAGAGAATACCGGTGTCGATCAGCTTCGCCGTCACCCGTGGTCCAATGGACCAAATATCCGGTTTTGTCGGTGCCAACGGATGAGTCCAGCCACTGCCCCTGGTTCACCCGGGTCAGCCGATCCCGTCCTGACCCGGGTCAGCCGGTCGCCAGTGACTGGGCCACGATGCGCAGGATCTGGATGACGATCAGCAGCACGATGACGCTGACATCGATGCTGATCCCACCCAGCCGTAGCGGCGGGATGAGTTTGCGCAGCAGCTTCATGGGCGGATCCGTGACCACGTAAACGAACTCCAGCCCGACCGCCGCGACGCCGGCCGGACGCCAGGAACGGGCGAAACTGCGCGTCATCTCGACGACCAGACGCGCCACGACCAGCAAATAAAAGATCAGTAGCGCGAGGCCGATGGCAGCCCAAATCGTCGACATGACTCGATTCTTTCACTCGACGACCAACCGGTGTGGGGCGAGCGGCCGATCAGCTCTGGTTGTAGAAGCCGCCTTCGGCGATTCGCTGGCGGTCCGCGGCGGTCACGGTCATGTTCTGGGGACTGAGCAGGAACACCTTCGGCGTCACCCGTTCAATGCTGCCGTGCAGGCCGAACGTCAAACCGGCGGCGAAGTCGACGAGCCGCTTGGCGTCCGAGTCGTCCATCTCCGACAGGTTCATGATCACCGGCGTGCCCGACCGGAACTGCAGGCCGATCGTCTTGGCCTCGTTGTACGTCCGCGGGTGCAGCGTGGTGATCCGCTGTTGCGCGGGCGTTTCGTAGGGTGCCTCGTACTCGTCATACGCCTCGCCGACGGGGTGCCCTTCACCCGCGTGGGCTTCATAGCCGCCTCGAGGCGCGGCTACCTCGACGTCGCGTCGGTACTGCGGGTCGCGAGCGAGCGCACCGTAGGACTCGGGGCCATCGGTGTAGTCGTCGTCCTCGACCAGGCCGAGGTAGACGCCCATCTTCCGAAAGGCTGTGGCCATGTCGTCCTCCTGTGTTGGCACTGTGTTTGGCACTGAGTTGCACGGTGTCGGTGCTGACTTACCTGCGTTGGGACGTTATCGGAATTAGGTGACTCGACGGCCGAGCAACGCCGTACCGATCCGGACGTGTGTCGCGCCATGGACCACGGCGGCCTCGAGGTCCGCGCTCATGCCGGCCGACACGATATCGGCCGACGGGTACTCGACGCGAAGCCGAGCTGACACCTGCGCGACCTCCTGGAAAGCGGCGTCCGGATCGGCATCCAGCGGGGCTACCGCCATCACACCGCCGAGTCGCAGTCGCTGGGTGCTGGCGACCTGCGCGGCCAGGGCGAGCACGGCGTCCGCCCGGGCGCCGGCGCGAGCTGTATCACCATCGAGGCTGAGCTGAAGCAACACGGTCAGCTCGTCGCGCGCGGCTCGTTCCACACCGTCGGCGAGCGCCCGGACCAGGTCGGGGCGATCCACGCTGTGGACGACGTCGGCATACCGCGAGACGGATCGAGCCTTGTTCGTTTGCAGCCGGCCGACGAAATGCCAGCGCGGCCGTTTGCTCGATGTGCTCGAACCGAGCCCGGCGATCTGCGCCGCCACCGCCGAGACCTTGACCGACGCTTCCTGATCCCGACTCTCGCCGAAGTCATCGACTCCGAGCTGGAACAACGCGAGCGCGTCCGATGCCGGAAAGAACTTGGTGACGGCGATCAGCTGGACGGACTCGGCCGGCCGGGACGCGGCCGCGCACGCTGCCGCTATGCGCTGCCGCACGCTGACCAGGTTGTCGGCCAATTGCTGGCGACGCTGATCGGAGGTGACGGCGGACTCGACGGCAGGCATGGTTGCGACTACTTGAGGAAGTCGGGTACGTCGAGTTCCTCGTCGAGTTCGACCGGCTTGCGCGCCGTTGGCGCCGGCGTCCAGGTTGCGCCCGATGAACCGGAACCGGCTGGGCTCACCGGTTGCGCGGAACGACCCGGTGCGGCGCCTTCCGACGATCCGAACGAGATGGCGCCCCCGTTGCCCGGGCTGGCCGCGGTTGCTTCGCCACCGGAGCCATCGGCGACCTCACGCCGCACGTCGACCTTCTTGTAGGGCAGCTGGCCGGAGTCGAAGCCGGCGGCGATCACGGTCACCTTCACCTCGTCGCCGAGAGTGTCGTCGATGACCGCACCGAAGATGATGTTGGCTTCCGGGTGGGCCGATTCGGCGACCAGCGATGCGGCATCGTTGATCTCGAACAGCCCGAGGTCGGAGCCACCGTAGATCGACAGCAGGACGCCGTGCGCGCCCTCCATGCTGGCTTCGAGCAACGGCGAGGCGATCGCCATCTCGGCCGCAGCCCGAGCGCGGCCGTCGCCCCGAGCCGATCCGATCCCCATCAGGGCCGAGCCGGCGCCACTCATGACGCTCTTCACGTCGGCGAAGTCGAGGTTGATCAGGCCGGGAGTGGTGATCAGATCGGTGATGCCCTGGACGCCGGACAGCAACACCTGATCGGCACTGCGGAAGGCGTCCATCACCGAGACGTTGTGGCCGGAGATCTGCAGCAGGCGGTCGTTGGGGATGACGATCAGCGTGTCGCACTCGGAGCGCAGTTGCTCGATGCCGATGTCGGCTTGAGTCGCCCGCTTCTTGCCCTCGAAGGAAAACGGCCGGGTGACGACACCGATGGTGAGCGCTCCGAGCTTGCGCGAGATGCTCGCGATGACCGGCGCGCCGCCCGTGCCGGTGCCACCGCCTTCACCGGCGGTGACGAAGACCATGTCGGCGCCCTTGAGCACCTCTTCGATCTCGTCGCGATGATCCTCGGCGGCCTTACGACCCACCTCGGGCTGCGCGCCGGCGCCAAGCCCGCGGGTGAGTTCACGTCCGACATCGAGCTTGACGTCGGCGTCCGACATCAGCAGCGCCTGGGCGTCGGTGTTGACCGCGATGAACTCGACGCCCTTGAGGCCTTGTTCGATCATTCGGTTGACGGCATTGACGCCGCCGCCGCCGACGCCGACGACCTTGATTACTGCGAGGTAGTTGTGCGGGGGCGTCACGAGGCCACCGCGCTCGACCGGAGTTCGATGAATCGGGTCATGGCTGTTCGTCCTTCGCTGGGCTGCCGTCGGTGAGCGGGATCAAGACTGTGGAAGTAGTAACTCTCACTCTCAAGTAGAACGTTAACGTTATGTCAACCTGAGCGATGTTTCCGAAAGTAGTTTGCGGAGCTCGGTTGTTGGTAAGGCGCGCCGATCAGATCCTCGGATTACCGCGAGATTCCCAGCCCGCTAGTTGCTTGCGCGACGCGGCCCCGAACGCCTGGGGTCAGCGGATCATCCTCGACCGGCTCACCGGCGGGCACGGCGGCGCCGGTGAGCCGATGAGCTGCCGCTACTGACCTACCTCCGTGAGGCGGGTAGCGATCGCATCGGCGGCCTGGATTTTCCAGGACTGCTCCCGTGCGTACACACGCCGGACGAAGACCGCGCCGTTCCAGCAGATGCGCCCAGCGGCTGCGGACTTCGCTGAGGGTAAGCAGGTTCCTGCCGCCGCTCGTCTTCATGCTGCTCGACGCCTCGCAGGCGGCCGGTTGTAGTTCTCCCCTATGTCACCCGGACCGGCTGACCACGGCGTCGGGATCGCTGATGTCGAAATACTGTCCGGGCTGCCCCAGCAAGGCCGTCAGCAGCTTCGCCTTATCGCCATTGCGGTCCAGCCCGCCCCAAAAAACCGTACGCCCGTCGCGCAGCGTAAGCGTGACGGATTCGGTCGTCGCAGCCGATATGCGCGCGACCTGGCGGGCTACCCCGGGCGTAAGCGCACCGGCCACCGTTGCGGTGGCCGCCGCTCCCGCTGCCGGCGTTGCGGTGCCGGCCGGCATGGTCAACTCAGGCAGTCGCCCCGGGGCACTGGGCGCGTTCTCGAACCCGACGTTGGCCGAGTCGACCAATCGGACCGTCGGCGAACCGCTCGCGGCGGCCCGGTAGCCGACCGCTACCCGCGGCTGCACCACGATCCGGACCGTAGTCGGATACGCCTTTTCTACCCGCACGGAACGGACTTGCTCGATCGCGCCGACGCGAGCCGCGATCGCTGCGGTATCGAGGCGGGCCAACGGGAACCCGTTCGGCACGGCCGCACCAGTTCGGACTGCGGTGGCCAACTCGCCCGACACGCCTGTCACCTGAACCGTCCCGACTCCGAACACCGACGAGAATCCGACGACCCAGGCGGCGATCACGACGACCAGCACGAGCAACACGGCGCCGACTCGCAGGCGGGTCGAAGACATCCGACCACCCGCCTTGGGCGCCATCCCCGCCTTACTCGTCGGCCCGACCGAACCGGATCGGGTCGGACGGGTCGCGGTGTCGCCGCGGTTGCCGCTGTTCACGCCGACGCCGTTCGACGGTTGATCTCGTTGAGGATTTCCGGGCAGATCAGGTGCACGTCCCCGATGCCCATGGTGACCACCACGTCGCCCGGTCGCAGCACCTCCGCGACCCGTCCGGCGGTGTCGTCCCACCGGGGTTCGTAGATCACCGAGCCGGCCGGCAAAGGTATCTGCGCGCTGATCAGTTCACCGGTGACGCCCGGGATCGGCTCCTCACGGGCTGGGAAGATGTCCATCACCACCGCGATGTCGGCCACCGCCATGGCGTGCGCGAATTCGGTGGCAAAGGTCTGAGTACGGCTGTACGTCCCGGGCTGGAACACCGCCACCAGCCGGCCGCCGGCGGGCACCACCGCGCGGGCCGCCGTCAGCTCAGCCCGGACCTCGGTCGGGTGATGGGCGTAATCGTCGTAGACCCGGACACCGCCGGCGGCACCCCGAAACTCGAAGCGGCGATGCACACCCTGAAAGGTTCGCCAGACGTGTTCGAGCCGGCTCAGATCCAGCCCCAGCTCGATGGCCAGACCGTAGGCGGCCGTGCCATTGAGGGCCATATGTCTTCCTAGCAAGGCGTTCAGTCGCAGTCGCTGCGGTTGCGCCGGCCCGCCAACACCGGTGGTGGGATGCACCGTGAATTCCACCGAATCGGCGTGCTCGACGATGTCGCTGACCCGCAACTCGGCGTCGGCACTCAGCCCGTAGCTCTGAACCCGGATCCGGCCGGCAGCGGACGAGCGGGCGTACTCGCCGATCCGCCGCGCACCGGGATCATCGGCACAGAACAACAGCAATCCACCGTCGGAGATGCGCTCGATAAATAGTTCGAAGGCCGAAAAGATGCCGGCCAGATCGCCGTGATTCTCCAGATGATCGGCCTCGACGTTGGTGACGATGGCCAGTTCGGGCCGAAGCAACAAGAACGATCCGTCGCTCTCATCGGCCTCGACGATGAACAGCTCACCCGATCCGGCGTGCGCGTTAAGCCCGGACTCGTAGAGGTTTCCCCCGATGGCGAAAGACGGATCCAGCCCGCAGGCCTGCACCGCAACCGTCAGCAACGAGGTGGTGGTCGTCTTGCCGTGGGTGCCGGCAATGGCCACGGCCCGCTTGCCGGTGATCATCGCGGCCAGCGCGCTCGCCCGGCGGAGCACCCGCAGGCCGCGTTCGCGGGCGGCGACCAGCTCGAAATGCTTGGGATTGATCGCGGTCGTGTAGACAAGCGTGTCGATGTCGTCCAGATGGTTCAGATCGTGACCGATGCGGACGTCCGCGCCGAGCGCCCGCAACGCGGTCACGGTGGCCGATTCCCGGCCCTCGCAGCCGGACACCGGAATGCCGCGAGCCAGCATGATCCGGGCCAGCCCGCTCATTCCGGCCCCGGCAATGCCCATGATGTGCACCCGGCCGAGATCCTCGGCCGCCGGGATCTGTTCCGTCGCCGCCGAGGACACCAACGCCGCACCGGGCGCCGCCCAGCCGACCGGGCGCTCATAGTCCGACTGCGACTCATGTGCCGCATCCAACGGACGCGTCTGGATTGGTGTGCCCGAGTCCGCTGCCCGATGCGCCGGGTCGGTCGAGTCAGCGGCGCTCACGGACAACCTCCAGGATCTTTGCGGCCAGCACGCTGGCCGCATCGCGGGCGCCAGCGTGGCGGGCGTTCGCGGACATCTGCCGCAATGCGTCTGCATCATTCAGTAGCGGGCACACCACCGCGGCAACCCGATGCGGGGTGCAGTCGGCGTCAGCAATCAGCATGCCACCTCCGCCGGCCACGATTGGCTCGGCGTTGCGGCCCTGCTCACCGCCTCGTAGTGGCAGCGGGACGTAGACCGCCGGCAATCCCACCGCAGTCAGCTCGGCCACCGTCATTGCGCCGGAGCGGCACAGCACCAGATCCGCCGCGGCGTAGGCGTCGGCCATGGCTTCGAGGTAGGGCAGCACCAGGTACGGGGGCTCACCCGGTGCGCGTCGGGGCGGCGTCACCGGGTTCTTCGCGCCGGCGATGTGCAGCACCTGGATACCGGCGTCGGCCAGTGCCCGTTCGGCGCCGAGGACCGCTGCGTTCAGACGCTGCGCTCCCTGTGAACCGCCGGTGACCAACAAGGTCGGCAGCTCTGCCCGCAGCCCGAGCAAGCGGCGGGCCTCGAGCTGGTGGGCTGCCCTATCCAGGCCGGCAATGGCTGGGCGTAGCGGCATCCCGATGGGAATGCCGTGCCGGATCCGGACCGCCGCCGAGGCCGTATAGACGTGGTCGGTGAACATCGACGCCACCCGATTGGCGATCCCCGCATGCGCGTTGGCCTCGTGCACCACCACTGGGATGCCGCGCCGTCGGGCGGCCAGGTAACCGGGCAGGGCAACGTAGGACCCGAACCCGACCATCACGTCGGCCGACACCCGGTCCAGCACCTCCCCCGCTGCTCGTACCGCGGCCCAAAGCTTCGCCGGTGCGCGCACAAGATCGAGGCTGGGACGACGCGGCAACGGAACCGGCGGGATCAATTCCAGTGGGTAGCCGCGGGCCGGGATCAAGGTCGTGTCCAGGCCACGCACCGTCCCGATCGCGGTGATCCGGGCGGCGGGATCGAGCTCGCGCAACGCATCGGCCACGTTCATCGCGGGTTCGATATGACCGGCCGAGTGGCCGCCCGCGATCACCACTGACGCGTCGAGCGTCAACGCCCACGCTCCGGCCGGGACGCGCCGTCGGTACCGGTCGGTCGCAATGGGGCCGCCCGCGGCCGAGCGTCGCGCTCAGTGCCGGTGGCGCGTGCAGTGCCGGCGGCGGGTCCTCGCGCGGCCGCGTTGGCGGCGCGACTGCGCGCTGACGCCGGATTAGCTGACGCCGGATTGGCTCTCGACGGCTTGGCTCTCGACGGATTGGCTCTCGACGGCTTGGCTGCGGATGTCTGTGCAGTAGCCGGCTTTGCGGTAGCCGGCTGCGCTGGCTTCGCCGGCCTAGGCGTCGAAGGCCGTGCTCGTGGTCGGCGGACTGATGCCAGTTTCGGAGTACCAAGGCGCAGCCAGCGAAGCCAACGCGGCCGCTCGCCCTTGTCGATCGCGGCGCAGGCGGCCTTGACCGCGGCGGGTTCGTGCCGGGCGAAGGAAATCAGCATGCCCAGTACGCCGCAAGTGAGGATCAACGAGGTGCCGCCGTTGGAAATGAACGGCAGCGGGATTCCGGTCACCGGTAACAGCGCCGTCACGTAACCGATGTTGATCAACGCCTGGCCGGAGATCCACACCGCGGCGCCGGAACCGACCAGCCGCACGAACGGATCCTGGCTACGCCATGCCGTCCGCATCGCCGAGTATGCGAACAAGCCGAACAGCAGGAGCACCGCGGTGGTGCCGAGCAGGCCGAGTTCTTCACCGACAACCGCGAACACGTAATCGGTGTTGGCGTTGGGCACCCAGCCGTACTTCAAGGTGCCGTGGCCCAGGCCCACCCCGAAAATCCCGCCGCTGCCCAATGCCGCCAGGCCACCAAGGGCCTGGAAGCCGTTGGCTTGCGGATCGAGGTTGGGATGCAGAAACGTGGTCAGGCGCTGCACGCGGTACGGCTCGGTCAGGGCGAGCATGGTGGCGGCCGTCACGATGAGAGCGACGATGCCGGCGAAGTACCGCAGCGGCAAGCCAACCATCCACAGCAACGCCATCAACAGCAACATGAAGCACAAACTCGTGCCGAGGTCCGGTTCCCGCATCACCAGGATGATGACCAGCGCGAACCCGGGCACCAGAGGCAGCAACACATGCCGCGCGGAGGTGAGCGAACCGAGAGATTCCTTGCGTGCCAGCAGATCCGCGCCCCACAGCAGAATGCCGAGCTTGGCGAATTCGGACGGCTGGACCGAGAACGGCCCGAGCTGCAACCAGCGATGGGCACCGTTGATGGTGACGCCGATACCGGGTACGAGGACGGCCACCAGCGCGAGCAGGGACAAGCCGAAGATCGGGTACGCCAGTCGCCGGTAGCCGGTTGGGGATATCCGTACCGCGATCCAGAACACCGGAATACTCAGGACCAGGAATTCCAGTTCCCGAATCAATTGCGACCACATCGCCTCACCGGTGGTGTGCTGGGCGGCCGAGATCGTGGTGGAAGCCGACATCAGCACACCGACCAGCAGCAGACCGCCGCCGGCCCCGAGCATCAACTGCAACGAGGCGAACGGCGTCTCGAGATAGCGCCCGGAGGCGGCCACCATTCGGGCGCCGCCGACCCGTGCGCGCAAGCCGGAGATCATGCAGGTCCCGCGCGGCCGGCCAGCTCCGACACCGCCGAACGAAACGCCGCGCCACGAAGGTCATAGCCGGCGTACATATCCTTTGACGCCGCGGCGGGTGCCAGCAACACCACGTCGCCGGCGCGAGCCAGCGACGCGGCGGCGGTCACCACCTCGGTCATGGCCCCATCGTCGGTCCTGGACACGTCGATCACCGGTAGATCGGGCGCGTGTCGCGCCAATGCATCGGCAATCTCAGCCCGATCGGCCCCGAGCAGGACCACGCCGACCAAGCGGTCCACGTGATGGCGCACGAGGTCGTCCACCGACGCACCCTTCAGCTGACCACCGGCAATCCACACGATCCGTTCGTAGGCGCTCAACGAACCAGCCGCGGCATGCGGGTTGGTGGCCTTCGAATCGTCCACGAACTGGACGCCGCCAACGGTGCCGATCGATTCGTTGCGGTGCGGATCGGGACGGAACGCCAGCAATCCCCGACGAATGTGGTCTGGTTCGACCCCGACCACCTCGGCCAGCGCGGCGGCGGCCAGCGCGTTGGCCACATTATGCGAGCCCGGCGGCGTCACCTCGGCCACCAGGGCCAGCAGCCGGCCGCGGCCGTCGAGCAGCTGCCCGTCCCGCACACCGAAACGTCCTGAAGCCCAACTGGTGGCGGCGAAAGTGATCAACTGGTTGTCGTTCGAGCCGGCTGGCTCGACCTGATCAGCCAATTCCCGGACGGCCGCATCGTCGGCGTTGGCGACCGCGACCTGACCGCGCCACACCTTGGCCTTGGCCATGACGTACCTGGCCATCGAGCCGTGCCAGTCGAGATGATCCTCGGCCAGATTGAGAAGCACCCCGGCCGCCGGGACGATGCTGGTCGAGAACTCGAGCTGGAAGCTGGACGCCTCGACCACCAGCACGTCGTAAGGCGGCTCGGCCCGTACCGCGTCGATGATCGGCACCCCGACGTTGCCGACCGCCAGCGCCCGCCGCCCGGCGGCCCGCAAGATGGACTCCAGCATGTGCACGGTGGTCGTCTTGCCGTTCGTCCCGGTGACCATCAGCCAGGCCGCCGGTACGGTGTCGGCGGCGGTACGCCTTCGCCTTATCCGCCAAGCGAATTCGAGCTCGCTCAAGACCGGCACGTCGCGGGCGACAGCCGCAACCAACAGCGGGTGCGAAGGGGGCAACCCGGGCGAGGTGACGACGAACTCCACACCGGCCAGCGGTGCGTCGGCGGACGACCCGCCGATCGGCACGAAGCGCACCTCGCTCGGCAGATCGGACGGCGCCTCGGAAAGGCCGTCCACGGTGAGGCTCACCGCGGCCCCGATGGCGAGCAACGCACGTATCGCCGACCGGGCCGCCAGCCCCCAGCCGGTGACGAGGACGGAGCGGCCGGCGAAGTCCTCACCGAACTCTGGGTCAGGCGATGCCGCGGTCAGCGCACTCACCCGTGCGAGATGAATTCGGCGTAGAACAAGCCCATTCCGAAGGCGACGGCCAGCCCGCACACGATCCAGAACCGGACGATCGTGGTGACCTCGGCCCAGCCGCCCAGCTCGAAGTGATGATGGAACGGGGCCATCCGGAAGATTCGCCGGCCCGTCCCGGTTCGGTACCGGGTGTACTTGAACCAGCCCGTTTGCAGCACGCTGGACAGGGTGACCACCGCGAACAAGCCGCCCAGTACCACCAGGAGCAGTTCGGTTCGCGACAGAATGGCCAGGCCGGCCATCAGACCGCCGAGGGCCATGGATCCGGTATCACCCATGAAGATCTGCGCCGGCGAGGCGTTCCACCACAGAAAACCGAAACAAGCGCCCATGGCCGCCGCCGCGATCAGAGCCAGATCTTGCGGATCCCGGACGGTGTAACAACCGTTCAGTGCTGGACCCGGGAAGCACGTGCTGCGGAACTGGATGAAGGTCACCAGCGTGTACGCGCCCATCACCATGGCCGCACTGCCGGCGACCAAGCCGTCCATGCCGTCGGTGAGGTTCACCGCGTTCGTGGTTGCCGTGACGATGATGTAGGCGAGCACCAGAAACCCAATGAAGCCAAGGGAAATCGGGGCTATGTCGCGGACGTAGGACAGGTGCTTCGACGCCGGTGTGGTGCCGTTCTTGTCCCGGAACATCATGGCGCCGATTCCGAACAGCAGCGCAACCAACAGCTGTCCGAGGAATTTGGTCCGGGCCCGCAAGCCCAGATTGCGACGGCGACGCAGCTTGATCATGTCATCGAGGAAGCCCACACCTCCACAACCAAGCATCAGGAACAGCAACAGCAGGCCGGACGCGCTCGGACCCGAATCGTGCCGGAACGAACCGACCAGATGGGCGACGAGGTAACCCACGATCGTCGCACCCATGATGGCCACGCCACCCATCGTGGGCGTGCCCCGTTTGACCAGGTGGCTTTGCGGGCCGTCCTCGCGAATCTCCTGGCCGAAGCCCTCTTTGCGGAAGAAGCGCACCACCAGCGGTGTGCACAGGATCGAGCTCAGCAAGCCGAAGAGCGCGGCGATCAAGATCGTCTTCATCGCGGGGCCGCCCGACCGGCGTCGATGATTGCCTGCGCGACGCGTTCCATGCCGACCGAGCGAGAGCCTTTCACCAGCACCACGTCGCCGGCTTCGACGAGCTCGGCCGCGCGGGCAATCGCCGCCGGTACGTCGGCGACCCATTCCGACTCGCCGTTCCAGGACCCTTCCAGAGCCGCACCGTTGGCGATCGGTCGCGCCGCCGGGCCGACCGCCACGAGTTGGGATACGTCCAGTCGCACCGCGAGCCGGCCAATCGCATCGTGGGCAGCGATGCTGGTCTCACCCAGTTCGGCCATCTGCCCCAGCAGGGCCACGGTCCGCCGTCCGTGCGCTATCGACACCAGCGACTTCAAGGCCGCGCGCATCGATTCCGGATTGGCGTTGTACGTATCGTTGATCACCGTGACCCCTTGCGCGGTCTCGGTGATCTCCATCCGCCATCTGGACCGGCTGGTCGCTTTGGACAGGGCGGCCGCGATGTCGTTCACCGGCATGCCACAGGCCGAAGCGATCGCGGCGGCGGCCAGCGCGTTGGCGACCTGGTGCTCGCCGTGCACCCGCAACGCGACCAGTGCTCGCTCGGGCCCGATCACGAGCTCGAAGCCCGGCCGGGCCAAGTCGTCCAATCGCACTGATTCGGCGCGCACGTCGGCACCGCGGCGTTCGCCGAACGTGAGCACTCGGGCCGGGGTGCGCGCGGACATCCGCAGGACCTGAGCGTCGTCGGCATTGAGCACCGCGACGCCGCCGGCCGACGCGGCCGGCAAGGCCTCGACCAGTTCGCCCTTGGCTTGGGCAATAGCCTCGATCGAGCCGAATTCACCGACATGCGCGCTGCCGACGTTGAGCACCGCACCGATTCGCGGTGGGGCGATCCGAGCCAGATGCGCGATGTGCCCGATGCCGCGCGCGGACGTCTCCAAAATCAGGAACTCGGTCTGCTCGTCAGCCAGCAGCACGGTATAGGGATGGCCGAGCTCGTTGTTGAACGAACCGGGCGGCGCGACCGTCCGGCCGTGGGCGGCCAGCACCTGGGCCAGCAGATCCTTGGTCGACGTCTTGCCCGAGGACCCCGTCACGCCGATGATCGTCGCCGTCAATCGAGACGCGCAGGCCGCAGCCAGCGCCGTAATGGCGGCAACCGGATCGTCCACCATGATGGCCGGGACGGGCACCGGTCGGGTGGCGATCACCGCGACCGCGCCGGCGGCCATCGCTGCTTCGGCGAACCGGTGTCCGTCGGTGTTTTCGCCTTCTACAGCAAGGAAAAGGTCGCCGTCCGACACCTTACGGCTGTCGAACTCGACGTGCCCACCGGCCGGACCACCGACCAGCACCCGCGGATCCGCACCGACGATCCGGCCCTGTATCAGCTCGGCAACTTCTTGCAACGACAGGACGATCATGGCGCCATCACGCCGTTACCGGTCGCACCGATTGACTCACGCACGACCTCGACATCATCGAAAGGCAGCATAACTCCGGCCACTTCCTGCCCGCTCTCGTGACCCTTGCCCGCGACCAGCACGGTGTCCCCGGGCCCGGCCAGCGTGACGGCCCGCTCGATCGCCGCCCGGCGGTCTCCGATCTCGAACACCTCGGCCCGGTCCGCGATCGGCACTGCGGTCACGCCGGCCAGCATCGCGGCGCGAATGTCGGCAGCCTGCTCGGACCGCGGGTTGTCGTCGGTGACGATGAGGACGTCGGCTTCGCGGGCGGCGACCTCGCCCATCATCGGCCGTTTGGCGCGGTCCCGGTCGCCACCGCAGCCGAGCACGATGATGAGCCGGCCGGCGGTCAACGGACGCAGCGCCTGCAGGGCCCCGGCGACGCCGGCCGGCTTGTGGCTGTAGTCCACGACGGCGAGGAATTCCTGCCCGGCGAGCACCCGCTCCATCCGACCTCGCACACCGGCGTCGGCCACCGCGGCGGCTACCGTCGTCGGTTCGATCCCGACGTGATGCAGAATCGCCAGCGCCAGCAGGGTATTCGTGACGTTGTAACGTCCGGGGATGGCACAACCGGCCTCGAATTCGCCCGCCGGGGATTGCACCGTGAACGTCGTACTCCCGCCGGGCAGCGTCCGGACGTCACGCACACTCCAGTCGGCCGGGCCGGTGGTCGACACGGTGACCCGGCCCGGTCGGCAACGCTTGGCCAGGCGCAGGCCCCACTCGTCGTCGATCACGATCAGTTCGCGCCGGGCGCGGCCGTCGAAAAGTATCGCCTTGGCCTCAAAATAATCCGCCATGTCGTGATGGAAGTCGAGGTGGTCCTGGGACAGATTGGTGAATGCCGCCACACCGAAATCGATCCCTCCGACCCGGCCCATCCGTAACGCGTGCGACGAAACCTCCATCGCGACCTCGGCGACGCCGTCGTCGGCCATCACCGCCAACAATGCCTGCAACTGTGGCGCCTCGGGCGTGGTGAACGGTGTCTTGACCGAGCGGTCGCCGACATAGACGCCCACGGTGCCGATGAGACCGGTCGCACGGCCGGCGGCGCGAAGACCGGCTCGGACGAGAAAACTGGTGGTCGTCTTTCCGCTGGTTCCGGTGATACCGATGACGTTCAGCCGGTGTGACGGATGGTCGTAGACCTCGGCCGAGATCGCCCCCAGCACCGCCCGCGGATCCTCGACGAGCACCGCCGGCAGGTCGGTGGCACTGCCGCTCGCCCGGTCCACGGCCAGCAGGTCCAGTCCAGCGCGGTCGGTCAGCACGGCAACGGCGCCTCGGGACACGGCCTCATCCAGATGAGCGGCACCGTGCCCGGCGGAGCCAGGCAGTGCCGCGAACAGGTCGCCGGGGTTGATCAACGAGGAGGCCACGCTGACCCCGGTAACGGTGCGGTCCACCCCGATCAGCCGGGCGCCGATGTGGGCCGCCACCGCCGCCAGCCGTGACAGCGCGACCGGTTTCACCCGATGAGGACGGATGGGTAGCGGTTCGACATCTCGATTACGCCCCTGCGCCGTCACGGTTGTCCAGGCTAGCGAGCGGCGACTGGTCTCCGGATGCTGGCCTTGCTGCTCGGTCGGCACGGTCGCCTGCGTCGTCGAGGTGATCAGTTGATGGTGAGCGGTACGAGGGTGGACTTCGTCCCGGACGGCGGGATCTTGGCCGCGGACAGTTCGTAGCTGGCGATCTCTTTGAACAACGGGGCCGCCACGTCACCGCCTTCCAGGCCGTGCGCCGGATTGTCAATCATGATCGCCACCACGAAGCGTGGGTCGTCGGCCGGCGCAATTCCCGCAAACGTGTCCCAGTAGACGGAGTCGGAGTAGGCACCGGTCTTGGGATCAGGCTGTTGTGCGGTGCCGGTCTTGCCCGCGATCCGGTACCCCGGCACCACGGCGCGCGTCCCGGTGCCGCCGGCCAAGGTCACTGACTCCAGCATGGTGCGCACGGTCTTCGCGGTCTGCGCAGACACGACCTGCACGGCAGCCGGCTGTGCGGTCGGCACCACGGAGCCATCCGGCTTAGTCACCGACTCGACGATGCGCGGCGGGATCCGCTGGCCGTTGTTGGCGATGGCCTGATACATCGACGCCAGTTGCAGCGACGTCATGGCCACGCCTTGACCGATGGGCAGGTTGGCGAACGTCGAGTCCGACCAGTCCTTGATATCGGGCAGCAGCCCACCGGACTCCCCCGGCAGTTCGATGCCCGTCTTCTGGCCGAGCCCGAACTTCTGCAGATAGTCGTAGAAGGCCTGCTTGCCGACCTTGTTGGCCACCAACAGCGTGCCGACGTTGGACGATTCGGCCAGAATGCCGGTCGCCGTGAACTTCTGGGTGGGGTGCCACCAGGCATCGTGCACATTGATGCCGCCGGTGGTGATCTGATCGGGCACGTTGAACAGCGACAGCGGATTGATCAGCCCAGCTTGAACGGCGGCCGACATCGTCACGATCTTGTTGGCCGACCCGGGCTCGAACACTTGTTGCACATTCGGGTCCAGCGAGGCGTTCTTGCCGATGGTGGCCGGGTTCTGCGCATCGAATGTGCCCGTGGACGCGAGTGCGAGCGCTTGACCGGTCTTGGCGTCCAGAATCGCGACCTGGCCCCCGCGAGCCGCTGAGGCCTTGACCGCGTCGTTCAGGTACTTCTGCGTCGTGTACTGCAGATCCTGGTCGAGGGTGAGCTTGACCGTGCCGCCGTCGACGGCGTTCTTGCGTTGGATCGCGCCACTCGGATTGACGTTGCCGTTGACATCAGTCTGGTACGTCAAGGTCCCATCTGCCCCCTTGAGCAGGGAGTCGTAGGTGTATTCGATGCCGGCCGCCCCGGACCCATCGGAGTGCACCAGACCGATCACGTTCGCACCGGTGGTGTGGCCTGGGTAGAGGCGCTGCATGGTCGCTTCGGTGTAGATGCCGGTGAGCGGCTTGCCGTCGAGAGTCAGGTTTTGGACCTGGGTCGCCGCGGCCGGGGGCAACGAACTGCCCAGCAGCGCCCACTGAGACGTGCTGTCCAGCTGCTTGGCCAGCGCGATCACCGGTGTGCCGACCAGCGGCGACAGCAGGTTGGCATATTCGAAACGCTGCTCCGGCGCGATCAAGGTCGGGTTGGCGACGACATCCTCGGCGTCAGCGGTGTAGGCCAGCGGCACCCCGTTGCGGTCCACGATCGAACCGCGGGCCGCATGCAGTTTCACCCCGGCTACGCGTTCATTCGACGCCGCCAGTGCGTAACCGTGCGCGTCGATGCCCTGCAGCCAGACCAGCCGGACGAGCACGACCGCGAGCAGCAGGCCGACGAAGAAGACGCTGGTCCAAAGCCGCCGGACCGAACGGCCGAGGCGAAGGTTCTTGCGAGCACGGCGTTGACGAGGTGCGCGCGGCGGTCTGGCCGGTCTTGCCGGTCTTGCCGGTCTTGTTGGTCTGGACTGCTTTGGTGGTCTGGCCGGTCTGGCCGTCCGAGCTGCCCTCGGCTCTGCCGCGGGATGCGCCTGGCGCGGTACGCGATTTTCGCCCGGACGACTCTGCCCCGGACGACTCTGCTCGGCGCGACCCGATTGGACGGGACGACCTGGCACGGAACGACCCTGCGCGGGACGATCCGGCACGGGACGACCCTGCGCTGGCTGGCCTGGCACCGGACGACCCTGCGCGGGACGACCTGGCACGGGACGACCCTGCACGGGACGACCTGCGACCGGGCGGCCGTGTCCGTCGCGAGGGACGCCACGTGCCTGACCCGACCGCCCACCCGCAGGCTCTGCTCCCGGAGACGGTGGCGGTCGCTTCATCGGGCACCCACCGCGGTACGGCTAGCCCTCGGCGTCGCTATCGTGCTCGGGGTCGGCGTCACCTTCGGCGTCGGCGTCACCTTCACCGACGGAGTCACCTTCGGCGTCGGCGTCGGCGTCACGGACGGAGTCACCTTCGGCGTCGGGCTCGGCGTCGCCTTCAGGGACGGAGTCACCTTCGGCGTCGGGCTCGGCGCCGGCTTGGGCGGAGCGACGGCCGCGCTCGGCGAGCCGAGCACGGTAACCGTCCCGTTGGCATTCACCCGCAGAAACGCCGGGTTCGGATTGGGCACCAAGCCCAGGGCAGCCGCGGCCGCGGCGAGCGATTCGGGCGCCTGTTTGGCGGCGAGGTCGCGCATTAGTTGTTGTTCCTTGTCGGAGGTCGAGGCGTTCGTGGCCGTCAAGCTGCGCTGTTGCAGCTCTTGGGCGGCTGATGCGGTATTCAGTGCCAGCAGTGCGCATAACCCGCCGAGCAGCATCAATCCGAGCAGAACCGGCAACGGCAGCCGACGGTCCTTGGGTCCGCCCCGCTTCGCGTCGGTGGCCGGCGCCCGCATCGGTGTGCGCGTGCGCGGGAGTGTCGGGGTCGGGGTCGGGGTCGGCCTGATCATGCCGCGTCCCGGATGCGCTCGGCCGCCCGCAGTCGCACCGACGCAGCTCGGGGGTTCGTCTCGATCTCGGCCGGTGTTGCCTTCTCACTGCCCCGAGTGAGCAACCTCAGTTGCGGGCCCGCCTCGGCGAGCGGAACGGGCAGGCCAACCGGCGTGCGGTCCTCCGCGAGGTCGGCCAAGGCCCGCTTGACGATGCGGTCTTCCAGCGAGTGATATGCCAGCACCACGATCCGGCCGGTAACCGCCAGCGCCTGAAGGGCTGCCGGCACCGCCTCGTCGACTGAGGCCAGCTCACCGTTCACTTCGATCCGCAGGGCCTGGAAGGTGCGTTTCGCGGGATGTCCACCGGTGCGGCGGGTGGCGGCCGGGATGGCATCGCGGACCAGTTCGGCCAGTTCGGCGCTGGACTGCAGCCGACCCTGCTTACGCCGGCGGTCGATGGCTTGGGCGACGCGGGTGGCGAAGCGTTCCTCGCCGTACACGCGCAGCACCCGGGCGAGTTCCGGGACGGGGTATTCGTTCACCACGCGCTCGGCGGTCAGCGGGTCCGCCGGATTCATCCGCATATCCAGGGGCGCGTCCTGGGCATATGAGAAACCTCGTTCTTCCAGGTCCAGCTGCATCGAGGACACTCCCAGGTCGAACAGCACGCCATTGATTCGTGCAATGCCGAGATCGGCGAGCACATCGGGAAGTTCGTGATAAACGGCATGTACGAGCGAGGTGCGGTCAGCGAACGGGGCGAGCCGGAGTTCGCTGCGACGCAAGGCCTCCGGGTCGCGGTCGAGGCCGACCAGCCGGAGGTCCGGATGGGCCTGCAACAACGCTTCGCTGTGGCCGCCGAGGCCGAGGGTCGCGTCCACGACGACCGCGCCGGGACCGACCAGGGACGGGGCCAGGATTTCGAGCACTCGATCGAGCAGGACCGGCACGTGGGCCGGGCCGCCCGGCTCGCGTGCTTCGACCATCGGGTGCTCCTGATTCGCTGTCGTGCGGGGGCTTTCGTACGGATTGGTCCCCGCCCGCCCGCGGTGCGGCGGTGCAACGGACTTGGCGCCGGGGAAGTGCGTCAAGGAACGTCGCGATGCTGACGGGAGGAGGCCGATCGGTACGACTAGCGCTGGCGGTCAATGGACGGCAGATAGGCGGCAGATAGGCGGCAGATAGGCGGCAGCTGAACGGCCGGTTACTGCAAGCCGAGTAGCGCCTCCTCACCGTCGGCGAACGTCTGTTCGGTGCTGTCGAGATAGGTCTGCCAGGCGGCGGAGTCCCAGACTTCAACCCGGGTATTGGCGCCGATGACCACACAGTCCTTGGCCAGGCCGGCGTACTCCCGCAGCGGCGCCGGTATCGTCACGCGGCCCTGGCCGTCCGGTATCTCGTGCGAGGCGCTGGCGAAAAATACCCGGCTGTAGTCCCGGGCGCTGCGTTGTGCCATCGGAGTCTCGCGGAGTTGCTCGGTGATCCGTGCGAACTCGGCCATGCCGAATACGAAGAGGCAGCGCTCGTGTCCTTTGGTAATCACCAGTCCCCCCTCCAGATCGGCCCGAAACCGGGCGGGCAGCGCGAGCCTTCCTTTGACGTCCAGTCGAGGTGTGTGGGTACCGAGAAACATCGGTGCCCCCTCTTCGCGACGTTCAGGTCAGTGGCGCCACTGAACTGCCAGTAGCCAAGCAGTCCGCGTTCGCTGCCCCACTTTCACCCACGATACCCCACTAGTCACCACCGTCAACGTGAAACGCCAGTGATTGCCGTCGTTCCAGGCCGAGATCAGGGTTGAGCCCAATGGTCGGGCTGAACCCGCGACGGCTGCTGCTCGTTGGAAGAATTAAGTCAGCGCGGCATTTCTCCACTTGTGAATTTTTCTCGATCAAGCTCCAGGGCGGCGCGGCTACGTACCATGACCGTGCAGCCCGAGAACAGGACGGTCTTATCCGTGACGCACGCAGCATCATTTCCATCGACCGGCGCACCGCCTTCGGCCAACGGCGGCCATCCGGTGAGCCCCACCAACGGCCATCCGCATCCGATATCGGCGGACGGCACGGTGGACACGGCGGGTACGGCCGAGATCGGTCCGGCCGCGGCGCGGATCATTGCCAACATCGAGAAAGCCATCGCCGGCAAGTCCGACGTCATCCGCCTCGGGGTCACGGTCCTGCTCGCCGAAGGCCACCTGCTCATCGAGGACGTGCCCGGCGTCGGCAAGACGACCTTCGCCAAGGCGCTGGCCCGGTCGATCGACTCGACCGTCAGGCGGATCCAGTTCACTCCCGACCTGATGCCCTCCGACGTCACCGGGGTGAGCATCTTCAACACCGAGACCAGCGATTTCGAGTTCAAGCCCGGGCCGGTGTTCGCAAACATCCTGCTCGGTGACGAGATCAACCGGGCCTCGCCCAAGACTCAGGCCGCGTTACTCGAATGCATGGCTGAGCGGCAGGTGACGGTGGACGGCACCCGCTATGAACTGAGTGCCCCGTTCATCGTGTTGGCCACCCAGAACCCGATCGAGATGGAGGGCACGTACGCGCTGCCCGAGGCTCAGCGGGATCGTTTCACCGCCAAGATCTCACTCGGTTACCCCGACCGCGCCGCCGAACTGGCCATGTTGAGCGACCAGACGACATCTGACCCCTTGGACGAACTCCGACCCGTGGCGGACGCGGCTTCGGTTCGTCGCCTGATTGAGGCGGTCCGACGAGTACAGGTCGTGGACGCGGTCAAGAACTACGTGGTGAGCCTGGCCGAGGCGACCCGCAACCATCCCGAGGTTCGACTCGGGGCCTCCCCGCGGGCTTCGCTGCATTTGCTGCGCACGGCCAAGGCTGCCGCGGCCATCGCCGGTCGGGACTACGTGATCCCGGACGACGTGCAACGACTCGCCGTCCCGGTGCTCGCCCATCGACTGATCCCGGCACCGTCGGTGACCGTCGCCGGCCGCTCGCCCGAGGACGTGCTGCGCGAGATCGTGGCCAGAACACCCATTCCGATCGCATCACCACCCGTCGCATCGGCGCGATGAGGGCTGGCGACCTCCGGTGACCGGTTGGCGGGGGCCTGACACCAAGTCGTACGCGAGGACCGCGAGGACGACGAACGTGGCCGCGCCCGAAATGGGGACCGTTGGCAGCCGCCGGGTCAGCCTCTCAGCCCGGGGTCGGGCGTTCATCCTCATCGGCGTGGTCTGCACCATCGGTGGCCTGATCCTCGGTGTCGTCGACCTGCAGCGGGTCGGCATCCTGCTGCTCGTGCTTCCGGTGCCGGCCTGGTTGGCGGTGCGGCAGTCGCGCGCCGGTCTGCGGGTCGGGCACTCGGTATCGCCGGCCCGGACGACGGCCGGCGGGCGGGCCGAGGTCCGCCTGGTGCTGAGCAACCCGTTCGCCCTCGGCACCGGACCGCTGCGCATCACCGAAACGGTGCCCGGTGGGCGTCCGTTGCGGTTCAGTGTGGCCGGTGTGCGTGGCCGTCAGCGGCGGACGGTGGCCTATCCGCTGCCCGCTCTGCGGCGCGGCCGTTACCGGGTTGGCCCGACGGCCGTGGCGGCCAGCGATCCGTTCGGGTTGATCATCGCCGACACTCGTTCTACCGATACCGCCGAGTTGATCGTCCAACCGCGACGCGTGACCCTGGCCCGGCTTGCGCTGCCGGTGGCCTGGCGTGATGGGGCTGCCAACTTGAGCCATTCCATCGGTGTGGGCGGCTCCGAGGACGCGTCGGTACGCGCCTACCGCGACGGCGACGACCTGCGAAAGATCCACTGGCGTAGTACCGCTCGCGCCGGCGCGCTGATGATGCGCCAGGAGGAACGTCCGTGGCACGGCGAATCCCTCGTCGTGCTCGACACCCGCACCGTGGCCTATCCGATTGCGGCATCCGAACGCGAGTCGGCCGCCCTGGAGTGGGCGGTCTGCGCAGCGGCGAGCATCTGCAATCACCTGGCCGAGCGGGGTCGCCGGGTGCTGCTGGTTACAGGATCGGGACGGGTTGCCCGGGACACCACCGAGGCGATGCTGGATCTGCTCGCCGAGACGGTCCCGGCTCAGCGAGCCGACGTCCAACCGCTCAGCGACGCGATGGCCGGCATCGGGCGGGACGCATCGGTGTTCGCGGTGCTCGCCGCGACCGAGCGCGGCTCGCTCAACCAACTACTGGCGCGGCCCCGACCGCCCGGATCTGCAGTTGCCCTGCTGCTCCGACCGTGGACCTTCGATGCGGACGGATCCCGAGCGACCCACCGGGATCTGCGAGCGGAGGCTGATTGGCTGCGATCGGCCGAGGCGCTACACACGGCCGGGTGGCGGGTGGTGGCCGCCGAGGGCGGCGACGAGATCGAGCAGTTGTGGTCGCTGCTGTTGGGCCCGACCCAGCTGCACGCCCCGCTGCCGAACGACGGCCGGCCGGACGAGGACGGCCAGCCGAGCGCGGTGGGCACGGTGGACGCATGACGAGCACGATCAGTCGATCCGCCCCGGCGGCCGGCGGTCCGGCAGGAAGCTCGGACAGTCCGGGGACCGCGCCGCCTCGGACCGCATCCAGGCACGACCAGCTCATCGTGCTCGTCACGGCGACGGTGGCCGCCGGTGTCCTGTTGACCCTGCTGCCGTTGCGCTCGATTTTCAGCGACTGGACTTGGTTCACGATCAGCGTGGTGTGCTCTGTCCCCTACGTTGCCGTCGTTGCGCTGTTCCGGTCCCGGTATGAGCCGCGTTGGTGGCACAGTCTGGTCGGGCTACTGGCCACGCTTCTGGTGCTCTGCTGGGTCTTCGTTCCACAGCACCTGATCCTCGGCGTCGCCCCGTCAACCGGGTCCTGGAATGACTTTCGGCTATTGATCGACGAGGCGCGCGAACTGATGCGCACCCAACACACCCCGCTCGCGTCCACGGACTCGTTGCGCCTGCTCACCGCCGGGGCCACGGTCTTTCTGGTCATGCTGACGGACGTGCTGGACGTACTGGTCCGCCGTCCCCTGCTGGCATCAGCCCCCTTATTGGAGGTGCTGGCTGTGGCGTCGGCCACCTCATCCAAATCGGCGCGCCCCGTCTGGTTCGTCGCCGCGGCGGTCGGCTTCCTGCTCATCCTCGTAGCCGGCACGCGTTTGCAGGACCGTGACTGGGGACCGTCCGTCGACGGCTCGGCCGGTCGTCTCGGTGGCGCTCGGCGGATGGCGATCACCGGCATCGTTGCCGCCCTGGTCATTCCGCTGGCGTTGCCGTCCGTCCCGAGAAATTTGCTGTCCAGCCTGGCCCACAACGGCAGCGGGCTCGGATCAGGGAATGGCAGCGGGCAGATAACGCTCAACAGTTCCGCCGACCTGAGCGGGTCGCTGGAGCTCTCGACACCGATTGATCTGTTGAAGGTGCAGGTCGGCAAGGGCCAGCAGCCGTTCTATGTCCGGCAAGCGGTACTGGATCGCGCCACCGAAACCGGCTGGATCCCCACTAGCGGCCGCCAGGCTTTCATCGACCAAACGCCGCTGAGCGCCAACAGCTACCCGATCATCCCGGAATCGATCAACCACGACGGGACGTCGACCTCGTTCTCCCAGGTCGACGCGAAGTTCACGATCCTCAATCTGGGCGGCAACATGTTGCCCATCCTGGCCAACCCGGCGTCGCTGGATGCGCTGCCTGGGGGTGCATGGGATCAACGTACGGCGAGCGTGCGGAACGTGACGCTGCGCAAGAACATGACGTATACCGAGCAGGCGCATCAGCCGGTACCGACGGTGGCAGAGCTTCAAGCGGCGCCTGATTTCGCGCGCACCGGTGACAACAGCGTGGATTCTCGGCTGTTCGATCTGCCCGACGACATGCGCAAGGCCGTCACGAAGCTGGCCCAGCAGCTCACCGCGGACAAGACAAACGCCTACGACAAGGCGCGCGCCATCTCGGACTACTTCACCAACGGGCAGAACGGATTCCAGTATTCGCTGTCTGCGCCGGCCAGTAACGGCAGCAACCAGTTGGTCAATTTCTTGCAGCGCAAGACGGGATATTGCCAGCAATATGCCGCAGCCGCCGCGGCCCTGATGCGCACGGCAGGTCTGCCGACACGGGTGGTGCTCGGCTACAGCCATCCTGCGCCGGACAATGCGCAGACCATCACGATCACCACGGCCGATGCCCACGCCTGGGTCGAGGTGTACTTCACCGGCGTCGGCTGGATCCCGTTCGACCCAACCCCGCTGGCCGGTGCGGATGCCAACCGGGCGGTTGGGCTCAACTGGGATCGGCATCCGGTTACCGGCGACGGGCCGGGCAGCATTCTGGGCCTGCCGGCCGCACCCGTGCCCAGCCAGTCCGGCCGCGGCCTGGAAAACCCCGATTTAGGTCCCGAAGTTCCGGCACCCGTTGCAACGAGTGCTGGTTATTCCACGCAGCGCAATCTCTTGATCGTGGTGGGCGTGCTGGTATTGATAGCGCTGTTGGTCGCCGGCCCACAATTTCTGCGGCGAACCCAACGCCGAAGGCGCTTGAGACGGGCGGCGAGTAGCGGTGATCCCGAGCCACTGTGGCAGGAGCTTGCCGCGAGCGCAGTCGATCGTGACGCGCTCTGGCCGGCTACCACCACAGTCGGGCAGGTGCCGGCCTGGCTCGCCGCCCAGGGGCTGGACGATCGGGGCCTCAGTACGGTAAGCGCGGTCGCCGAGCGGGTGCAGCGCGCGCGTTACAGTGCCGCGGAGGCTCAGCCGATACCGCCCGAGCTCACCGCCAGCCTGGATGAGGCGATCCGTCGCTGGGGGCGCCGAGCCGAGCGCCGCCAGCGGATCAAGGCTTGGCTGGCGCCGAGGTCGCTGAGCCGACCGGCCAACTGGCGCCGCTGACCGCCCCGCGTACACCCGATCTTGGGAGCCGCTTACCAGCGATTTGGGTAGCCGGACCATCGCAAGCCGATGATCCGGCGCCCAAAATGACGGTGTGGGGCGACGTGGCGCCGGCCGGACGCGGGCTCGGCCGGACGCGGGCTCGGCCGGACGTGGGCTCGGCCGGACGTGGCGCCGGCCGGACGTGGCGCCGGCCGGACGTGGGCTCGCCAGAAATGCAAAATCGGGCCACCCCGGTCGGGGCAGCCCGTAATTGCTATTCGTCTGATTCCGAACGCCACGCTCAAATATTGAGCGGCGCGCCAACGGCCTACTGATCGTCGAAGCGGCGCTTCATCCGGTCTTCCATCTTTGTGCGCAGACCGCTCGAGCGGGTGCTGCGTGAGTCCGCGGGGCGACCGGCGATGCCGATCGGGCCGGTAGCGCGAGGCCCGCGGAGTGCGGTAACCGCGCCCACACACGAGCCGACGATGAGGACGAAACCAACGACACCCATTACGACGATATTGCGCGTCAATCCGACCAATACGATCGCCAGCCCGATGAGGACGCCGGCAATAGAGCCGACCAGAAGGGTCCGGGTGCGATTGCGCGGACGAGCGGATCTCACCGATGTGGCGAACTTCGGATCTTCCTTGTACAGGGCTTGTTCGATCTGATCGAGCAGCCGTTGCTCATGCTCGGAGAGCGGCATGCTGCCCCTCCCATTTCCCTGCCGCACCGCAGATCCGATGACAATCCCAGTCAGCGACCAAAGTGTGGTGGTGCGTCCCGCACGGTGGCTGCTGTGGTCGAGCATACGAGGCGAATCTGTAGTTCGAAAGTTATGGACGACGATTGCTCGTGCCGCGAATCGATTTGTTACCTGTCGGAGGGCTTATATCGGAATCTTCGGTCGCGGAATCAGACTGACCAGGGATTGCGGAGGCGGCCGTCACGGCAACACTGGGCAATGCACGGCTGGTTCCGGCGTTCGTCGCCACCGCGTCGGTATGACTGTCAACGGAACGCGGCAACAAGGTCGCCGGCTGCACACTCTGGCTACCGAATCGGATGGTCACCGCATCAATGGCCCGTTCCGCGGCCGCGCTGTTCGCGGCCAGCCGAGCGGCGACACTGCGACCTGGTGGGTGAGCACGCCTCGCCGCGTTCACGGGCCTCGGCACGTTCACGGACCTAGCCGCGCTAACGGGGTCGGCCCCGTTTGCCGGCGTTGGCTGGTTTGTCGGCGCTGACACGTTTTCTGGCGTGGGCGCGTCTTCTGACGTGAGCGCGTCTTCTGGCGTGGACGCGTTTGCGGGCGTTGAGGCATTTTCTACCGTTGCCGTGTTTACGGGTCTTGGTGCGCTCGGCCGATGCGGCATGTCTACTGCCCCCGGATTTACTGCCCCCGGAACCGGCGCACCGGTGAGATCAAGTGCGAGCTGCGTCGCCTCGCCGGCCGGCCGTAGGTTCTCGGCTTTGACGCCGACCAGTCGGACGCGCGGTTGATCGAGCTTTAGTGACCGGTACAGCGCGAGGGCTTCGGCATAGATTTGCGCACCCGAATCGGTGGCCTCGGCCAGGGTTCGGACTCGCGTGAGGGTGTTGAAGTCCGCGAACCTGATCTTGATGCCGACCGTCCGGGCCCTGCGTTTGGCCTGCCGCAAACGCTCGCCGACTTCGTTCGCGCCCCGCAACAGCTCTCGCGCTATCTCGTCCTCAGTCAGCAGGTCGCGCGACAGCGTTCGGTCCGTCGAAATCGACTTCTCGGCAGCCCGTGGGGTCACCGTACGGTCGTCACGGGCGTTGGCCAGCGCATGGAGATGCTCCGCCGTCGCTACACCCACAGCACGCCGGAGTTGATCGATCGGGGTCAGCGCCAGCTCGCCAACGGTACGGATACCCAGCCGGCGGAGTGGCTCGGCGGTGCGCGCGCCCACGCCCCACAGCGCGGTAACCGGAAGTGGATGCAGGAAGTCGAGCAGACCGGCCTGACTGACCACTCGCAAGCCGTCGGGCTTGCAACTGCCAGAAGCCAGCTTCGCCACCGATTTGGTCGGGGCGATACCGACCGAGCAGGTTAGCTGTTGTTCGGCGAAGACCCGGCGTCGGATGTGGCGGGCGATGTCGGCTGGGCGGCCGAACAATCCGATCGAGCCGCTGACATCGAGAAACGCCTCGTCCAACGACAGCGGCTCGACGTGCGGTGTCACCTCGGAGAAGATCTTCATCACGGCAGCGGACACTTCGCCGTAGGCACCGTGCCGAGGCGAGATCACGACCGCCTGCGGGCACAGCCGAAGCGCCAACCCCATGGACATCGCGCTCCGCACGCCGAATGCGCGCGCGGCATAGGAGGCCGCGGCCACCACTCCCCGGCCCTGCGTCCCGCCGACCAGCACCGGCAAGCCACGCAGTTCGGGGCGAGCGCGGATTTCTACGCTCGCGAAGAAAGCATCCATATCGACATGAAGGATGTGGCAACCCGAGTCGTCACCGTCGACCTCGCCGGAGGAACGCGGCAAGTCAGCACTGCGGCCCATCCGAATTCACCACCATTCAGCCGTTCAGCCGGTACCGGCCGGTTTACGGGCCACTACATGCAATCGCGACGCGATGTCACGAAATGGCGAGACGCCTGAGAGGACGGACTCCAGCTCGCGCAGCGTTTGGGTTGCCCCGGCTCGGTCAAGCTCTTGCCCTGGAATGAGGTCGCTGAGCACCCCGATCCCCTCGGTGCTCTCAACCCGTAACCCGGCCTGCTCGCACAGCTCCGCGAGCGCGGACAGATCACTGACGCTGGCATGACGACGGTTGAATGCCGCTAGCGCGCCGCTGAGATCCCCCGAGGACGCCCGGTGCAACACCGCGGCAACCGGATTCGCCACCAGCAAGCTCGCGACCGAACCAGCGTTGAGCACCGTCGCTATCTCGGCCAGCGCCGCCGGCACCGAAGCCAGGTTGGCGAGCACGTCATGGGCCAACACGAGGTCGAACTGGTTCCTGCCAACCAGACTCGATAGAAACTCGGCGTCGCCCTGCACGGAGTGCACGCGCTCGGAGACCCCGGCCTCAGCTGCGCGGCGCGCCAGGGTTCCGAGCGCGTCAGCGCTGACGTCGACGACGGTGACATCAGCGCCCCGAGAGGCGAGCGGAACCGCCAGGCTGCCCGAGCCGCCACCGCAATCCAAGACACGCGCACTGGTCGGCAGGCCCTCGAGTAATGCCATCAAGGAAGCCCAGAGCAGCGGCGACTGCCCACGCGGAATGGAGGCGGAGGTCGAGATTTCGGAAGCCACGACTGGTGACATTAGCGCCGAATCGTGGATCAGCTGGCGAGTCGGAACGACAGCACGCCGGCAACCTTCTCGATGATGGCGATGAACTCCCCTGCGGCCCGTAAGAGATCGTCGGCATCCCGCTCGGACACGACGCTGGCCGAGCCGGCCTCGATCGCGGCGCGGCGCTGAGCACTGTCGGCAAAATATGCCGACCAATCGCCTAACTCAGGCGCCACGGAGTCGAGTAGCACCCAGGCACTCGTCGGACGTCGTCGCGCCGACGCTGCGGGCCGAGCGCGCAACGCGAGAACAGCCGCCGCCGCACGCAACGCCGCGACATGGGCCAGTCGGTACTTCTCGGGCACAGAGGGTTCGAGGACTGCTTCGGCCCAGGTCGTTCGCGCCTGGGTCAGCAGCGCGGTGACATTTGCAGGCGCTGGAACCGAGGAGTGTTGAACCGAGGAGTGTTGAACCGAGGAGTGCTGGCTCGTCATCATCAGGGCCCTTCAAAGATAATCGAACGTTTGTTCGAGCATAGCAGGCGGTCGAGGCAATTCA
The DNA here is from genome assembly GCA_025966315.1 of Frankiales bacterium. Lineage (GTDB taxonomy): Bacteria > Actinomycetota > Actinomycetes > Mycobacteriales > Jatrophihabitantaceae > Jatrophihabitans_A. The sequence continues at coordinate 31,102 of JAOPUZ010000057.1, forward strand.
GGTGTTTCCCGATTGCCAGTCCGACGGTAGGCGTCGGGTACGACAACGTGCGCGCCTGCAGGCGAACTCAGCGGTCGCCGAGCGCGACAACCTCGCCGATGACCACGACGGTTGGGGCGGCCAGACCAGCACGCCGCACCGCCGCGGCCAGCTCGCCCAGCGAGGCCCGGACGACGCGCTGCTCCGGAAGGGTGGCCCGATGGATTGCCGCCGCCGGAGTGTGCGCAGGCCGACCGTGCCGGATCAGTTCCTCGGCGATACCGTCCAGCGTGTCGAGGCCCATCAGCAGGACCAACGTCGCCGGGCCGACTGCGAGTTCGGGCCAATTCCAACCCGCTTCGGCCCGGCCTGGATCGCGATGGCCGGAGACCACCGCGAAGTCGGCAGCAACCCCCCGATGCGTGACCGGGATGCCGGCCGCGGCGGGCGCGGCGGTCGCTGACGTGATGCCCGGTACCACCTGGACCGCAACGCCGGCAGCAACGCAGGCCGCGACTTCTTCGCCACCGCGGCCGAACACGAACGGATCGCCGCCCTTGAGCCGCACCACGCGCCGACCAGCCAGCGCCCGTTGCACGATGACCGAGTTGATCTCGTCCTGAGTCAGGTTGTGCCGATGCGCCGACTTTCCGCAATCGATGATCTCTACTTCTGGGGAGAGCGCATCCAGCAAGGCCCGGGGCGCCAGTCGATCGGTCACCACGACGTCGGCCTCGAACAACAGGCGTCGCCCGCGGACCGTGATCAATTCCGGGTCACCCGGCCCGCCTCCGACCAAGGCCACGCTGCCGGTCGTCGCGGCCCGAATCGGGCGGGTGGCCAGCGATCCCAGCTCCAGCGCCGAGGCGATCAGGTTGCGCAACTCGGCCGCGCGCCGTGGGTCGTCGCCGGCATTGACCGAGATGATCAGCTCGCCGCTCATGTGCATGGCCGGGATCCGCGCCGACCCGGCCGATGCGACGTCTGCGCGCACGCAGAAACATTGCCGGGCCTCGGCCGCCGTGGCGACCTCCGCATTGACCCCGGCATCATCGGTCGCGGTCACGACAAGCCACGCGCCGTCGAGGTCGCCCGGGGAGTACCGGCGGACCCGCAGGTCGAACAGTGCGGGCGTCGATTCCGCTCGCTCTAGCAGCTCCAGCGACAGCTCGGGTGCGACTATCCGCACCTGGGCGCCGGCATCAGCGAACATACGAGCCCGTCGGGTGGCCACCGTGCCACCCCCGACGACCACGACCAACCGATCGGCCACGTCGAGCAGAACCGGAAGCCCGGCAGGCACGCCACTCACCGCGTCATCGTTGCAGACCATCGAACTGCGCCCCGGCCGGCGCCGACGATCAGGCGCCCAGCTGAGCTCACAGTCAGCGGACGAGCCCGGCCGCGACGGTCGCTCCGCTGGTCTCGTCGACAAGAAGAAACGCACCGGTCGACCGATTGATGGCGTAGCTGTCCACCACGATCGGCTCCGCCAGCCGGATCCGGACCCGACCGATGTCGTTGAGGCCGAGCTCGTCGGCCGGCATCGGACTAACCGACGCAATGTCCAGTCGAGATTCGACCGCGTCGACCACAGCCCGAACGTCGCGAGTGGTGTGCCGCAGCCGGAACCGATCCGCGGCTCGCAACGGCTTGTCGGTCAACCAGCACAGCGTCGCCGATAGTTCGCGGGTCGAGGCGGGCTCTGGATCACCGATGCCGGCAATCAGGTCGCCACGCGCGATGTCGATGTCGTCGGCCAGTCGCACCGTCACCGACCGGCCAGCGCGCGCCTCGCTCAGCTCACCGTCCGGGGTGTCGATGCCGGTTACGGTCGAACGACGTCCGGACGGCAATACCGAAACCGCGTCCCCCTTGCGCAGGATGCCGGCTTCGACCCGTCCGGCGTAGCCGCGGTAGTCGGGATGTTCAGCGGTACGCGGCCGGATGACGACCTGGACCGGGAAGCGAGCCGGCAGGTCGGGCTCGTCGGCGATCTCGAGACCTTCGAGGTACTCCAGCAGCGACTTTCCCCCGTACCAGGCCATTCGCTCGGACCGGTCGACCACGTTGTCGCCGGACAATGCCGCGATCGGGATCGGGGTGAAGTGATCGACCTCGAGGCTGGCTGCGGCAGCCGCGAAATCGGTGACGATCCGGTCGAACACCGCCTCGTCGTAGTCGACGAGGTCCATCTTGTTCACCGCGAGCGCAATCTGGGACACCCGAAGCAGTGACATCACGGCCAGATGCCGCTTTGTCTGCTCGACGACGCCGGTTCGCGCGTCCACCAGAATCACGGCGACGTCGGCCGTCGAAGCGCCGGTCACCGTATTGCGGGTGTACTGCACATGGCCAGGCGTATCGGCCAGGATGAAGGTCCGGTTGGCGGTGGCGAAGTAGCGGTAGGCAACGTCGATCGTGATGCCCTGTTCACGCTCGGCCCGCAGGCCATCCACCAACAGCGCGAGATCCGCGCCTTCGTAGCCGCGTCGTTCGGAGGCGACCTCGACCGCCGTCATCTGATCGGCGAGCACGGCTTTGGCGTCGTGCAACAAGCGACCGACCAGCGTTGATTTTCCGTCGTCTACCGAACCTGCGGTTACTACTCGAAGCAAACCACCGGGCATTAAAAGTAGCCCAGGCGCTTACGGTCTTCCATCGCCGCTTCGCTGGCTCGATCGTCCGCCCGCGTCGCGCCACGTTCGGAGATCGTGCTGGCCGCGGTCTCGATCACGATGTCGGCCACCGTGGTCGCGGTCGAGGCGACCGCACCCGTGCAGGTGGCGTCGCCAACCGTGCGGTACCGGACGGTCTCGGTGCGGATCGCCTCGCCCTCGCGGGCGGGCGTGAATTCGGTCAGCGCCAGCAGCATCCCGTCGCGCTCGACGACCTCGCGCTTGTGGGCGAAGTAGATGTCCGGCACTTCGATGCCCTCGCGCTCGATGTAGGCCCAGATGTCCAGCTCGGTCCAGTTGGACAGCGGGAAGATCCGGACGTGTTCGCCCGGCCGGTGGCGGCCGTTGTAGAGGTCCCACAGCTCTGGACGCTGGTTGCGCGGGTCCCACTGACCGAAGTCGTCCCGGACCGAAAACACCCGCTCCTTGGCGCGCGCCTTCTCTTCATCGCGACGGGCACCGCCAAGCACGGCGTCGAACTTGCCTTCGGTGATCGCATCCAGCAACGGGACGGTCTGCAGCCCGTTGCGGAGCTGGCCGGGCGTCTCGCTGATCCGGCCGGCATCGATTGCATCCTGGACACTGGCCACGACGAGCTTGACGCCCCAGTCCGCCAGCTTGCGGTCGCGGTATTCGATGACCTCGGGGAAGTTGTGCCCGGTGTCGACGTGCATGACCGGGAAGGGCAGCCGCGACGGCCAGTATGCCTTCATGGCCAGGTGCAGCATCACGATCGAATCCTTGCCGCCGGAGAAGAGCAGCACGGGACGCTCGAACTGGCCGAGGACCTCGCGGATGATGTGGATGGCCTCGTCTTCGAGGTCGGTCAGCCACGCGCGGTCCAAGGCGTCCGAAGGCGGTCGCAAGACTGTGGTCACAGCAGATTCTCCTTTTTCAACAGCGCGATTACTTCCGACGCGACGTCCTCGACCGTCCGGCCGGCAGTGTTCAGTCGAAGTTCAGGAGTGATGGGCGCTTCGTACTCGCCATCGATTCCGGTCAATCCGTCCAGCGCGCCGTCCCGTTGCCGGGCGTAGAGCCCCTTGACGTCGCGCTCCGCGCAGGTGGCGACTGGAGTGGCCACATGAATTTCGTAGAACGCCGTGCCTGCCTGGCCATGGGCTTGGCGAATGAGATCACGCGCCTGCGCGAACGGCGACACCACCGACGCCAGCACGATCACGCCATTGCGAGCGAGTAGACCGGCAACCCAGCCGATGCGGGCCACGTTGGCGTCCCGGTCGGCCCGGGAGTACCCGAGTCCCGGCGACAACACCGGTCGTACCGCATCGCCGTCGAGGATTTCCACCGGGCGGCCGGCATCTCGAAGGGCGACGGCGACGGCGTTGGCCAGCGTGGTCTTGCCCGCGCTGGGCAACCCGGTGAACCAGACCGTCGCCCCATCGGACACACGGCAGCTCGTCGAAGGCACCTCGCGGATGCTCGCCTCGGTTGTCATGGAGATTGTGATCGTCCTGCTCTGCTCAGGCCCGTCCGGGCGCGACTCACAACCCGGAATCCGGGAGTGGGAGGGCGGCGGTTACGCAGAATCCTGCGCGTCGCCTCAGCAAGCGGGACAGGCCGCGCTGACCACGCGCTGCAGATCTACATGCAGGCGGGCGACGAGCGGCACGGCGAACATGGTTCAAGTGTGACACATCGGAGGCATCATCCCAACGAGACACTGGTCTCGGTGTCAACACCGCGGCGTCGCCCGGTACGTTCGGCCCACCACGGCGGGCAAGCCAGGGCAAGATCAGCCATATGCCGTTCTCGCCGCCCCGCCACGCCCCGACTTCGTTTCGCCGCCGCCGAGGACGCACCCCCGGCAGGCGCGGCCCGTTCGTCGGCAGCGGCCGGCTCGGCCTGCTTGCGCTGCTCGCCCTGACGATGTTCGCCCTGACGGGGTGTTTCGCGGTGCAACTCACCGCAACCGTCCACGGCGACAACACCATTTCCGGCACGGCGCGGGTCGGCTTGCTCAAGTCGCTGGCCGGTGTCGGCGGCCAATCGGGACTGCTGCAACAGTTGGACTCCTCGGACACGTGCACGTTCGGATCTGCGAAGACCACGACGAAGAACTACGACGACGGGACGTACGCCGGCGTGCAGTGCTCGTTCGACAACATCGCGTTCGCGGACTTCAACGACGGCGAGGACGGACCGAAGCTGGCCCGCCAGGGCGATGCGTTCCGGCTGAGTGGCACCTTCGACCTGACCTCATTGCTGTCTGGCAGTGGGTTACCGGGCAGCGGTGGGGCGTCCGGGCTGCCCAGCGTGCCGAGCAGTTCGGGAGCACCGGCCCCGCTGCCTTCCGGCCTGCCGACCGATTTGTCCAGCCTGCTGCCGTCCGGGTTCCCCACGGACCTGTCCAGCCTGCTGCCGTCGGACTTTCCGACGGACCTTTCCAGCCTGCTGCCGTCGGGGTTCCCGACGGACCTGTCCAGCCTGCTGCCGTCGGACTTTCCGACGGACCTGTCCAGCCTGCTGCCCTCCGGCTTCCCCTCGGATCTGTCCAGCCTGCTGCCCTCCGGCGGCGCAATGCCAGGAGTCGACCCGTCCACAATTCTCAAAAGCGCAAAGATCTCTTTCGCCTTCACGTTTCCCGGAAAGGTCGAATCCAGCGGCGGATCCATCAAAGGCCGCACGGTGACCTTCACCCCGGATGATCAGGGCCGCATCGACTTCGCCACCGTCGCCAGCGCCAAAGCGTCGACGGCGTCCAAGATCAGCTCAGTCGGCTGGACCGCGCTGATCGTGCTGCTGATTGTGATCATTGCCGTGGTCGCCGCCCTGTTCATCCGCCGCCGTGGAAGTCCGCCCGGTCCGCAAGCGCCCTTCGGTCCGCTGGGTGGGCCGAGCGGTCCCTACCCACCAGGTCCGCCTTATTCGCCCGGCCAGCCTTACCCGGGCCAAACTCCATACCCGCAGGGCCAGCCCTATCCCGGCCAAAACCCGTACCCGCAAGGCCAGCCGTATCCCGGCCAAAACCCGTACCCCCAGAGTCCGCCGTATCCGGGACAAAACCCCTACCCGGCGCCCAATCCCTACCTACCTCAGCACCCGCCGCGGCCACCCGAGCCTGAAGCGGGACCCGAGCCCTACGAAGGTCCGCCGTCCGCCAGACCGCGCGGCGTATGAAAACATGAGACTGTGTTGTACCGCCCAATTCGGCGAGAGCCTTCGCGATTGATCTCGCGACGACTAACCTCGCGACGTCACATAGACCATGCGCGAGCCCACAGCGACCGCTGTCCGGGCTGCGCGTTCATCCGAATTTTCAACGCATAGTTTCGACGCAAAACAACGTGGAAGGACCGACCGCGAATGGCGGCGAGTGCAACAGGAACGCAGCGTGGACAGGGTCAATGGAAGCTCGGCTACCGTGAGCCGTTGAACCCGAACGAGCGCAGCAAACGCGACAACGACGGCCTGCTGGTCAAGCAGCGGATCATCGATATCTACCAATACACCGGCTTCGATGGCATCGACCCAGCCGATATGCGGGGCCGGTTCCGCTGGTTCGGCCTCTATACCCAGCGCGCCCAGGGCATCCCCGGTGGCCGCACGGCGATCCTCGAGCCGGAAGAGCTCGAGGACAAGTTCTTCATGCTGCGTATCCGCATCGACGGCGGCCAACTCTCGTCCGAGCAGCTGACGGTGGTTGCCGATATCGCCCGAACCTACGGCCGCGACGTCGCCGACATCACCGACCGGCAGAACGTCCAGTTGCACTGGATTCGCGTCGAGGACGTGCCGACCATCTGGAACAAGCTCGAAGCGGTCGGGCTCGACACCACCGAGGCGTGTGGCGACACTCCGCGAGTCATGCTCGGTTGCCCGCTGGACGGGGTGGCCGCGGACAACATCATCGACGCCCAGGCCGTGCTGCAGGAAACCGTCGACAAGTACATCGGCGACCCGGCGTTCTCGAACCTGCCGCGCAAGTTCAAAACCTCCATTTCGGGCTGCACCCAGCAGTGCACGAACCACGAGATCAACGACATCTCGTTCGTGGGCGTGATGGGACCCGAAGGCGAAGCCGGTTACGACCTGTGGGTCGGCGGCGGGCTGTCCACCAACCCGATGTTCGCCAAGCGGCTCGGCGTTTTCGTCCGTCCGGACCAGGTCAGCGACGTCTGGGCCGGCATCTGCTCGATCTTCCGCGACTACGGTTACCGCCGCTCGCGTAACCACGCCCGGATCAAGTTCTTGATGGCGGACTGGGGCCCGGAGAAGTTTCGTCAGGTCCTGCAGGACGAATATCTCGAGTACGCATTGCCGGACGGCCCCGAGCCGGCCGCGACACCGGCCCATCGGGATCACATCGGCCTGATCCCCCAGTCCGACGGCAACATTGCCGTCGGCGCCACCACGAAAGCCGGCCGCACCAGCGGCACGGCGTTGCTTCGGGTCGCGGAACTGGCCAAGCAGTTCGCCGCGCACGGTGGCGGGCGGATCCGCACCACCGCCCAGCAGGGCCTGGTCGTGCTCGACGTGGATCCCGAGCGGGCGGACGAACTCGCCGACGAGCTCGCCACGCTCGGTCTGTCGGCCCGCCCGTCCCAGTTCCACCGGGGCACGATCGCGTGCACCGGGATCGAGTTCTGCAAGCTGGCCATCGTGGAGACGAAAGGCCGCGCCGAGACCATCCGCGGTGAGCTCGAGAACCGGCTGCCCGATTTCGACACGCCGATCACGATCAACGTCAACGGGTGCCCCAACTCGTGCGCCCGCTTCCAGGTGGCCGACATCGGGTTCAAGGGAATCATCCAGAAGGTCAAACAGGACGACGGCTCGTTCATCGACGCTGAAGCGTTCCAGGTCCACCTCGGTGGGCAGCTCGGCACCGAGGCGTCCTTCGGCCGGAAGTTTCGCGGCTTGAAGGTCATCGCGGCTGAGGCGCCTGACTATGCCGAGCGCGTGCTCCGCGGGTACCTGCAGCGGCGCGGACAGGGCGAGTCCTTCGCTTCCTACGTGACCCGGGCGGATGAGGACTGGCTGCTGTGACCCTGGCCCAGCGGGCAATTCAGGCAACCGGGCCATCGGTGTGAACCGGGACAACGGGAATGGCTGAGCGCGCGGCGCCGTTCTATTGCCCGTATTGCGGTGATGAGGATCTGAGGATGTTCGGCGAGACGCACGGGCAATGGCGCTGCGGCGCGTGCCAGCGGGTTTTCGGATTGCGTTACCTCGGTCTGGCGTCAGACTGGACGACGGCGGTAGTGCCCAGTCCGGAATCGCCTGCTTCCTCGGCTGCCCCGGCCGCCACGGAGAAAGGATTGAAGCCATGACGGTGATCACCTCCGAACGCGCGGGCTTACGCGAGCTGGCCGAGCAGGCTGGACGCGATCTTGAAGGATCCAGCGCACAGCACATCCTGGATTGGACCGTGCAGAACTTCGGTCGGGACTGGTGCATCACGTCGTCGATGGCGGACGCGGTCCTGCCGCACCTGGCGTCCCAGGCGCTACCCGGGGTCGACGTCGTTTTTCTCGACACCGGCTATCACTTCGCGGAGACGATCGGCATGCGGGACGCGGTGTCGGTGATGTTGCCAGTCACGATTCGGTCCATCACGGCCGAGCGCACGGTGGCCCAGCAGGACGCCGAGTTCGGCGCGAAGCTGCATGACCGCGACCCGAACCTGTGCTGCGCGATGCGCAAGGTCGAGCCTTTGGAACGTTCACTGGCGCCTTACCGCGCGTGGGCGTCCGGCCTGCGGCGAGCCGACTCGGCCAGCCGGGCCGACGTCAAGGTCGTCGAGTGGGACGCCAAGCGCGACATGGTCAAGGTGAACCCGATCGCCGCTTGGTCGGACGAGGACGTCGACCGTTACATCAGCGACAACGGCATCCTCGTTAATCCGCTGCTTTCCGATGGCTACGGCTCCATCGGCTGCGCACCCTGTACCCGGCGACTGCTGCCCGGTGAGGATGCCCGCGCCGGCCGGTGGGCCGGCACCAACAAGACCGAATGCGGCCTGCACACCTGAGCACCCATCAGCTAGGCGCTAGTCAGCTAGGCGCCAGTCAGCTAGGCGCCGGTCAGCGGGCGCCGGTCCCCCTCGGCTACCGACCGCGGCGGCGGCGAACCAACACCAACGCCAGCACGGTGATGGCCGCGAGCCCGGCCACGGCAGCACTACCCGCCGCCGTTCGATGCGTCCGGGGGGCGCCGACCGCAGGCGCGGTCGACGACTCGGCTGAGCTGGCCCCGGGCTGAGCCGGCCCCATCGCCGGTGATGATCGTGCCGGCGTCGGTCGAGGCAGCACGCGGGTCGGCACGGCAACCGCGAACACCGGCGATCCGACCCCCTCGCTGTCGATGAGCATCTGCTTTCCCCGTATGGCAATTCCCTCCCCCTGCGGCTGCGCCGGCAACGGTATTCGCACCGGCGGCTGGGCAATCGCCCCGGCAATAGAGCCGGTTTCCAGCGCCCACAAGTAGGCGTCGGTGTACGTCCGAACGGCGAGTAGCGACCCGTCGGCCGACACTGACGCGCCGGTCGCGGTGAGCTGGCCGACAATGTTCGGGCCGCCGGGCGTGCCGGTGAAGGCGAAGCTCACGGACCCGATCTGGGTCATCGTCGCCGCTGCGGCGCCCGGTCGCAGCGGCGCCTGGAACACCTCGGTCTGCCCGAACAATGATTTGGTAAAGATCACTATCCGGTGGCTGATCGGGTCGATCACCAGCGACTCGGCGTCGTGCGGCCCGTCCGGATAGCGCAATCGCCAGATGTCGGGACGCGCGGTCTGCGCGGACAAGCCGAGGCCGGCGGCGACGCGCGGCTCGTCAACGCGATACACCTGGACCTGCGACCGTTCACTCTGGTTGTCGCCGGTGTCAGCCAGCCAGATCGAGGGGGTTCCGGCGGCGTCCTTGGCCACGGCCAGATCCTCCCAGTCGTGATTCGTCGCGCCAGGCACGGTGTATTCCGCGCGCACCCGGCCGCTGTGTGCATCGAGTGCGAAGAACCGGGCGGTGTCGCCGCTGTCGTTCTGGGCGTACAACACCTCGGGTGAGCGGATCCCCGCCGCCAGTCCACTCAGCTCATCCAGGCGCGGGTCCGACAGCGTGAACAACGGCTTGAGCGGCGTGGCCGCTCCCGCCGCGATCCCGAACCAGCCGGCACCGGCAGCCCAACCGATCAGCAACAGCGCCACGATGACCAACCTGGCGGTCACGGACGGGAGTACCCACAGTCGGCGTAGCACTCTCATCACGCTGTCGAGTGTGCCGCTACCGTCCTCACGTGAGCGACAAGCACCCCAACTGCGTCCGGATCGATGAGCTGTTGGCCGCGGCCGGCATCCCGGGCCGGGTCGTCGTGTACGACGAAGCCGCCCCCACCGCCGTCGCCGCCGCCGCCCTGGTCGGCTGCGAGGTTGGCGCCATCGTCAACTCACTCATCTTCGCCACCGCCGAGGGTGATCCACTGCTGGTGCTGACCAGCGGTGCGCACCGGGTCGACACCGGCAAGGTCGCCGCGCTGATCGGCACGGCACGACTTCGGCGGGCCGACCCGGACTTCGTTCGCCGGCACACCTCGCAGGTCATCGGCGGCGTGTCACCGGTAGGCCATCCCACCCCGATCCGGACGCTGGTGGACGAGGAGCTACGGGCATTCCCGGAGCTGTGGGCCGCCGGTGGCATTCCGCACGCGGTGTTCCCGATCAGCTACCCGGACCTCGTGCGACTGACTCAAGGCACACCGGCCGTGGTGGCCTGATTTCGGCGCGCAACCGGCCCGATGGCCTAACCTGCTCGGGTGGAGCACGGAAGCCGCACCAGCCGGCAGCAGACGCCGGTGATGATCATCGACGTGCCGCCGTTCGACCTGCCGTCGCGACTGGACGAAGCGATGGCCATCTATGTAGCCGCCATGAATTATCACCCCGGCAGCGGCCGGCAACGCGCCGATCACGTGCTGCGGCACATGGAGCTGCAAGCATTCCGGTTCCGGATCGCCCTCGATGCCGACGGCCGGATGCTCGGCTTCGGCTACGGCTACACCAGCCTTCCCGGACAGTGGTGGCACGACCTGGTCCGCAAGGCGGTCGGTCGTGGCTACGGCGAGTGGCTCGATTCCGCGTTCGAACTGTCCGAACTTCATGTGCTGCCGGCCGAACAGGGCCGCGCCGTGGGCGAGCGAATCCTGCGATCACTGGCCGAGGGCTTACCGCATCACACCATGCTGCTGTCCACGCCCGAGGGCGATAACCGGGCCTGGCGGTTGTACCGGCGGCTGGGCTTCGTAGATCTGGCCCGGCATCACCTGTTCCCGGGCGATCATCGTCCGTTCGGCGTGCTCGGCGCGCGGTTGCCATTCGCCGGATCCGGCGATGTGGACGAATCGGATCCGCTCGGACTCGGACTGCGCTGAGACCAGCAGCTCGGTGGCTGGCCATACCGGTCGGCTCGCTCAGCCGGCCTGGGCTGCGCTCGATACCAGGTTCGCCCACACCTCGCGGGTCGCTTTGGACCGGTTGAACGTGATGAAGTGGATGCCCGGGACACCCTCGGTGATCAGCCGCGCGGCCAGCTCGGAAGCCGACTCGATGCCCAGCGCCCGTACCGCCGCCGGATCCTCGGCAATCGCGGCGAAGCGCGCGCCCAGTGCGGCTGGGAAGGGCGCACCCGACAGTTGCTCGGCGCGATTGATGGTGGCGATCCGGGTCACCGGCATCAGACCGGCCAGGATCGGGATATTGCCGCCCGCGGCGACGACTCGGTCCCGCAGCCGCAGATAATCGTCAGCCTCGAAGAACATCTGGGTGATCGCATAGTCCGCACCACGGCGGCATTTCTCCACAAACCAGCTGGTGTCGTCCTCGATCGTGACCGATCGCGGGTGCTTGTACGGGAAGGCGGCCACCCCGACACTGAAGTCTCCGTGCGCGCGCACGAGCTCGACCAGGTCGGCGGCGTAGTGCAGGCCCTCGGCGTGCGCCACCCAATCGCCCATCGGGTCACCCGGCGGGTCGCCGCGCAGCGCGAGCACATTGGTGATGCCTGCGTCGGCGAACCGCCCGATGATCGATCGCAGTTCGGCAATCGAATGGTTGACCGCGGTCAGATGCGCGACCGGCAACAGCGTGGTGTCGCTGGCAATGTGCTCAGTGATCTCGATGGTGTGATCACGAGTCGCGCCGCCGGCCCCGTAGGTGACGGACACGAAATCGGGTTGCAGGGACTCCAGTTCCCGGATGGTCTGCCACAGGATGCGGTCATCGGCCGGCGTGCGGGGTGGAAAGAACTCGAACGAGAACGTGGTCTTGTTCGCAGCGAATCGATCGCGAACGGAGCGGGCCATGGCACGAGCGTAGTGTCCGCCGGGTGGCGACGGCGGACCAGTCCTTATTCTCCGGCGTGCCGCCGCAGGCGGTGCACCTGGCGTTCGAGGCCGAATTGGCCGCCTTCATCGACCGTCACGACGTCGAGCTGCTGCAGATCGACAACTCGCTGCGGCTGGTCACCGATGCCGCGCGGCAATCCGTGCTGGCCGGCGGCAAACGACTTCGTCCCACGTTCGCCTACTGGGGCTGGCGTTGTCTGCTGCCGTCCGGGGCGCCGGGCGAACCACTGTTGATCCGCGCCGCCGCCAGCTTGGAGTTGCTGCACGCCTGCGCGCTCGTGCACGACGACGTCGTCGACGGCTCCGACACCAGGCGTGGTCAGCCGGCCGCGCACCGCCAGTTCGCGGCTGGCCACCGGAACGCGGGCTGGCCCGGTGACGCAGATTCCTTCGGTGCGGCCGGGGCAATCCTGCTGGGCGACCTGCTGCTTTCCTGGTCGGAGGAGATGTTCGCCGCGGCCATCCGCGGCCTGCCCGAGGCCCCCGCTGTCGCGGCGACAGCCCAGTTCGACCTGATGCGGACGGAGGTGGTGGCCGGCCAGTTCCTCGACGTCATCGCCCAAGCCCGCGGTGACTTCGATGTCGCCGAAGCCCGCCGGGTGATCGAGTTCAAAACCAGCCGTTACACCGTGCAGCGGCCGCTGTCCCTCGGCGCCGCGGCGGCTGGCGCCGGCCCCGAGCTGCTGACCGAACTGGCCCGCTTCGGCCGCGCTCTCGGTGAAGCATTCCAATTGCGGGACGACTTGCTCGGAGTATTCGGTGATCCGGCCCTGACGGGCAAACCGGCGGGCGACGACCTACGGGAAGGTAAGCGGACCGTGCTGCTCGCGCTGGCGACGCACGCCGCGGACCACTCGCAACGCGCCGTGCTGCAGGACGGCACCGGCAATCCCAGTCTGGATGCGGCCGGGTTGGATCGCTTACGCGAGGTGCTTGTCGACACCGGAGCCCGGGCCGAGGTCGAGCGGCTCATCGTCGAGAGCGCCGAGTCGGCCACCGAAATCCTGCGTAACGCCGACATTCGTCCGGACGCCGCCCAAGCGCTGCAAGAGCTGATCAGTGCCGCCGCGCACCGGAGCACATGACCTTATGAGCGCATGAGCATCGGGCCTATGTCGTCCGAACGCGTCGTCATCATCGGCGCCGGTCTCGGTGGACTGTCGGCGGCCCTGCACCTGGCCGGCGCCGGCCAGGAGGTGCTGGTGCTCGAGAAGAACGACGAACCGGGCGGGCTGATGGGTAGCTGGCGCCACGACGGCTACCGGTTCGACACCGGTCCCACCGTACTGACACTGCCGAGTCTGATCGAGGACTGCCTGGCTGCGGTGGGCGAAACGCTCACCGACCGGCTCAGCCTGCGACAGTTGGCACCGGCCTACCTCGCCCATTTCGCCGACGGCAGCCAGGTCCGCTCGTACGCCGACGAAGATCAGATGGCCGACGAGGTCGGGGCCGTGTTCGGCGCCCGGCACGCCGCCGGTTACCGGAAACTGGTCGCCTACCTGGACGAGCTCTACCGTCTGGAGTTCGACCGCTTCATGGATCGCAATCTGGACGGCGTTCGGGACCTGGTCTCGATACAGGCCCTCGGCTTGGTGCGGATCGGCGGTTTGCGGAGCATGGAAGCCATGACGGCGCGGTTCATCGACGACGATCGGTTGCGCCGGCTGTTCACGTTTCAGGCGCTGTACGCCGGCGTATCGCCGTCCGCGGCCCGGGCCATCTACGGCGTTATCCCGTATCTGGACTCGGTGTCGGGGGTCTGGTACCCGGTTGGTGGCATGCATCGAGTCGCCCGCGCCCTGGCCGATGCCGCCGAGGATCACGGTGTCCGGTTCCGGTACGGGACAGCCGCCACTCGCATTGAACTGTTAGGTGGCCGCGCGCGCGCCGTGCACACCGCGGACGGCCAGCGGATCCGGGCCGACGCGGTCATCTGCAACGTCGACCCGGCGCTGGCCTACCGGGACCTGCTTCCCGCGGAAGCGACGCCACCGCGGTACCGTCCCGGCCGCCGCATCGGCGCGCCGCGCTATTCACCGTCCGCCTTCGTGTGGCATGTCGGTTCGAACCAGCCGCTGACCGAGCCGGCCCACCACAGCATCTCCTTCGGCGGGTCCTGGAAGAACACCTTTCGCGAGATCATCAGCGGCGGGCAGCTCATGAGCGATCCCTCGCTGCTCATCACGAGCCCGACGGTGACCGATCCTTCGGTGGCTCCGGACGGTCGGCACACCTACTACGTGCTGGCGCCGGCCCCGAACACCGACACCGCGCGGATCGACTGGGCCCGCGTCGGCGAGCGATATCGCGATGAGTTGACGCAGGTATTGCAGCGACGCGGCCTCGACCAGCACGGGGCATTATCCAGCGGCATCGAGGTGAGCCGAGTGATGACGCCGGACGACTGGGCCGCGGCCGGCCAACCGGCCGGCAGCCCGTTCGCGGCCGCGCACACGCTCGGTCAGACCGGCCCGTGGCGTCATCCGACCCGCCATCGGTCCATCGACAACCTGCTCTTCTGCGGGGCGGCCGTGCAGCCCGGGGTCGGGGTGCCGACCGTGTTGCTCTCCGGCCGGCTGGCCGCGGCCAGACTGATCGACGCGCGCGCTAACCGCCCGGCGCGGCATCTGGGACGATGAACCGATGACGGGGACGCGCTCAGCCAGTGCGCCAGCTGACGAGCCGCGGGTTCTGAACTGGTTCGGACGGGCTGCCGAGGGCTGGAGCTTCTCGCGCATCACGCGGGCCGGGCTGATCGCGACCATCCTGATCTCGATCGGCAGCTACGGCGCCGGGGCATTGCCGGCCAACGACCCGACGCGGCACATACCGGTGGTCGGCCTGCTGCGCCATGGCGCCGTCGGCCTGCATGTGTCGCTGGCCATGTACTACTTCGGGTTGGTGCTGTTGGTCGGCACCTGGCTGATACTCGGACGGCTACTGCTCACCGGTTCCACCAGCGGCACCGAGGCCATCGGTCGCGAGGTCATCGCACCGCGGGTATTGCGGCGCACCATGCTGCTATGGATGGCACCGCTGCTGGCGTCCATGCCGCTGGCCAGCATGGACCTGTACAGCTACGCCGCGCAGGCCCAGTTGGCCCGGCTCGGCCGGGATCCGTACACGTTCACGCCCGCTGACCTGCCGGGCAAATTCCTGGACAATGTGGCCTGGAAGTGGGTCGACACGCCGTCTCCGTACGGCCCCCTCTGGGTGACGGTTTCGCGCTGGGTCGCCACGCTGACGGGCGATCACGCCCTGATCAGCGTGCTGGTGTTGCGGCTGATCCCGTTCGCAGCCATCGTGCTGACCGCCCGGCTGCTGCCCGGGCTGGCCGCCCGGTTCGGCGGCCGCGGGGATCTGACCTTGTGGATTGCCATCGCCAATCCGCTGGTGCTGGTGCACGGCGTGGGCGGCGGTCACAACGACGCGGTCATGGTGGCGTTCATCGTCGCTGGACTAGCCGTGGTGCTCCGCCCCAACGCGAACTGGCGTCATCTGGCCGTCGGTGCCGCGCTGATGTCGCTGTCCGCGGCCGTCAAAGCACCCGGTGCGGTCGCGGTCGCCTTTGTCGTACCGGTGTATCTGGCTGGTCGTCCCGGCGTCACCACCCGGGACGTCAAGGACTGGCTGCGGGCCTGCGCGGTCGCGGTGGTGGCCGCCGTCCCGGTCTTCGCGCTGATCACCTGGATCGTCGGCTACGGAAACGGCTGGACCAAGCAGATCAGCCCCGGCGTCCCGGTGATCAACTTCATGTCGATCCCGACCATGCTTGCGGTGGCGTATCGGTTGGTGACGGGCGAGCCGCACGCGGGCACGCTGGTCGATCACACCGTGCGGGCGTTCCGGCGCGTCGGCTCGGTGGTGAGCGCCCTGCTGTTGATCTTCCTGTGGTTCCGCTCAGTCCGCGGCGCGGCGATACAACTGCTGGCCCTCGCCCTGCTGACCGTGGTCATCCTCAGCCCGGCCGTCCAGCCCTGGTACTTCACGTGGACGCTGACCATCGGGGCGCTGTTCATCGTGGCTCCCCGGCCGCTGTCCTGGATCGCCGCGGCGTCGGTGGCGTTGACGTTGCTGACGCGCCCAATGGGCTCCAGCCTGGAGATGGCGCCCTACGTCCCGGCCGTCATCGCCGCCGGTCTGGCGTCACGCGCCTTACTGGGTCCGGTGGTGCATCGTCGCGAAAAGCCGCTGTCCGGAACCATTCAGGACGGCGGCAACGTCACCGTCGCACCGCCCGGCGACGATCTGCTGCCCACCACGGTCGCGGACACCGGACGGCGATGAACTCAGCGGACGGCGATGAGCTCAACCTGGCCGAGGACTACCGAGTGTGCCGGCAACTCAACGCCCGGCACGGAAAGACGTTCTACCTGGCCACCGCCCTGTTGCCGCCGGCCAAACGGCCCGGCATCCACGCCCTGTACGGCTTTGCTCGCTACGCCGACGACGTGATCGACCTGCCCGGACCGGGTGAGGACCCGGCCACCCGGTTGGCCGAACTCGAATCCGATGTCCGCGCCGCACTGAACGGCGCCCGAGCCGGGACAGCGGTGGTTCGGGCACTGGCCGACACGGTGCGTCGCTATGACATCTGCCCGCAACTCGTCTACGACTTCCTCGCCGCCATGACCCTGGATCTGAGCGTCACGCGCTATCAGACGTTCGCCGACCTGCGCGGGTACATGTGGGGCAGCGCGGCGGTCATCGGCGTCCAAGTGCTGCCGATTCTGGGCGTGAGCGGTGACCCGGAGTTGGCCCGCCGAGCCGCCGGGGACCTCGGGATCGCGTTCCAGCTTACGAACTTCATTCGCGATGTGGCCGAGGATCTGGCCCGGGGCCGGGTGTACCTGCCACTGGACAGCCTGGCTGCCCACGGGGTGACCGTGGCCGAACTGCACACCGGCACGATGACGCCTGGCATCCGGGCGCTGATCGCGGCCGAGTCGGACCGGGCTCGCGGTTTCTACGATGGCGCCGCGGTCGGCATCGGTGAGCTGGATCGCGATGCGCAGGATTGCGTGCGCACCGCATCCCGGCTGTACGGCGGCATTTTGGACGAGATCGAGCGCGCCGGCTACGACGTGTTCAACCGGCGGGCCCGGGTCGGCCCGGGCCGCCGGTTGCGCATCGGGCTGCCCGCCTACGCCCGCGCGGTTGCCGCCCGCCGGTAACCGGGCCCGTTGCTGGGAGCGACATGGTCACCGTGCTGGACCACTCCCAGAATCGGCGGTGGCGATCGCGTCCCGGAGCACCGCCTCGAGCATCGCCGGCGTGAGCCGTCCGGTGAAGGTGTTCTGCTGGCTGACGTGATAGCAGCCCAGCAAAGTCAGCGGCGCCGCGCCGTCCATCGCGGCCAGCTGGTACGTCGCTCCGTGCGCGAACACGGGCCGGGGCCGCGGCAACACCCAGCCGGCCGCCGCCAGCACCGGCAACAACGCCTGCCAGCCGAAGCCACCGAGCACCACGATCGCGCGCAGCGTGGGCCGCAACAGGGCCAACTCCTCGGCCAGCCAGGGCCGGCAATTGTCCCGCTCGACCGGTGTCGGCTTGTTGTCCGGCGGCGCGCAGCGCACCGGCGCGGTGATCCGGACGTCCCGCAGGCTCAGCCCATCACCACGATGGGTCGAGGTCGGCTGGGACGCCAGCCCCACCGCATGCAGGGCCGCGAACAACACGTCGCCGGATCGGTCACCGGTGAACATCCGCCCCGTCCGGTTGCCGCCGTGCGCGGCCGGCGCCAGCCCGACGATAGCCAGCCGAGCATCCGCCGGACCGATGCCGGGCACCGGCCGGCCCCAGTAGTCCTGATCGCGGTAGGCCGCCCGCTTCTCCAGCGCAACCCGTTCTCGCCATTCCACCAGCCGCGGGCAGCGCCGGCAGTCCACCAAGGCGGCATCGAGACGCTCGAGCGCAGTCACACAAGCTAGCCTCCCATGCCCTCCACATCGTCCTCGCTGTCGAGGTAGGCCTGTTTCAGTGCGGCCAGCGTTGCTGGCTCGGGTTGTTGCCACAGTCCCCGGTCGGCCGCCTCGAGCAGCCGCTCGGCGATCCCGTGCAATGCCCACGGATTGGATTCGGCGAAGAACTTGCGGCGCTGTTCGTCCAGCACGTACGTCTGGGTGAGCGTCTCGTACATCCAATCGGCGACCACGCCGGCCGTCGCGTCGTAGCCGAACAGATAGTCGACCGTGGCCGCCAGCTCGAACGCACCTTTGTAGCCGTGGCGTTGCATGGCCGCCAGCCAGCGCGGATTCACCACCCGGGCTCGGAAGATGCGGGCGGTCTCTTCGGTGAGCGTGCGGGTTCGCACCGCGTCCGGTGTGGTGCTGTCACCGATGTAAGCCTTGGGATCGCGGCCGGTGAGCGCTCGCACGGTGGCGATCATGCCGCCGTGATACTGGAAGTAGTCGTCGGAATCGGCGATGTCGTGTTCCCGGCTGTCGATGTTCTTGGCCGCGACGGTTATTCGCCGGTAGGCCGATTCCATCTCGTCGCGAGCCGGCATCCCGTCCACATCGCGGCCGTAGCCAAAGCCACCCCAGGCGGCGTAGACCTCGGCCAGGTCCGCATCCGTACGCCAGTTTCCGCTTTCCAGCAAAGGCAGAAGTCCCGCTCCGTAGGCGCCGGGCTTGGACCCGAAGATGCGTAACGTGGCCCGCCGGACGTCACCGTGGGACGCGAGATCGGCCAGCATGTGAGCGCGGACGTAGTTCTGCGCCACCGGCTCGTCGAGGTGAGCGACCAGCTGGACGGCGTCGTCCAGCATCGCCACCACGTGCGGGAACGCGTCGCGGAAGAAGCCCGAGATCCGTACGGTGACGTCGATCCGGGGCCGGTCGAGCTCGTCCAGCGTAATGACCTCGAGGCCGTTCACCCGGCGCGAGGCCTCGTCCCAGGTTGGTCGGACACCCAGCAGCGACAGCACTTCGGCCACGTCATCACCGGCGGTGCGCATGGCCGAGGTGCCCCACACCGACAACCCGACCGAGGGTGGCCAGTCCCCCGTGTCGGCGCGGTAGCGGGCCAGCAACGAGTCGGCCATCGCCTTGCCGGTGTCGGCCGCGAGCCGGCTCGGGATGGCCTTCGGGTCCACGGAGTAGAAGTTCCGCCCGGTCGGCAGCACATTGATCAGGCCGCGTAAGGGTGATCCGCTCGGCCCGGCCGGCACATAGCCGCCGTCCAGGGCGTGCAGCACATTGGTGAGTTCGTCGACGGTGCCGGCCAGTCTGGGCACGATCTCGTCCGCGGCGAAACGCAGTACCTTCGCGACCGTATCGTCGGCAACACCGAGAACTTCGAGGCAAACCCGGTCGGCCGCGGCCGGTGACCACGCTGCCGCTTCCATGGCCGCGACCAGCTCATGGGCCTGGGATTCGACGCGATCGACGTCCGCGCGCGCTTCGTCGCCGGCCTCGGACAGGCCCAGGGCCTCGCGTAATCCGGGCAACGCCGCGACCTGCCCGCCCCAGAGTTGCCGGGCCCGCAGCATGGCCAGCACCAGGTTGACGCGAGCCTCACCCATCGGCGCCTGGCCCAGGATGTGCAGTCCGTCGCGGATCTGGACGTCCTTGATCTCGCACAACCAGCCGTCGATGTGCAGCACCAATTCGTCGAACTCGGCGTCGTGCGGGCGGTCAGCCAGACCGAGGTCATGATCGAGCTTGGCGGCCTGGATCAGGGTCCAGATCTGTGCGCGGACGGCGGGCAACTTCGGCGGATCGAGAGCGGCGATGGCAGCATGCTCGTCGAGCAGCTGTTCGAGCCGGTTGATATCGCCGTAACTTTCGGCGCGAGCCATCGGCGGGATCAGGTGATCGACCAGGGTGGCGTGGGCGCGCCGTTTGGCCTGCGTCCCCTCGCCCGGGTCGTTGACCAGGAACGGGTAGATCAGCGGTAGGTCACCGATCGCGGCGTCGGTGCCGCAGCCGGCCGACATCCCGGCGCTCTTGCCAGGCAGCCATTCCAGGTTGCCGTGCTTTCCGACGTGCACCACCGCGTGCGCACCGAATTCGGCGGCCAGCCAACGATAGGCAGCGAGGTAATGGTGGCTGGGCGGCAGGTCCGGGTCGTGATAGATCGCGACCGGGTTCTCACCGAAGCCGCGCGGCGGCTGCACGAGTACGACGACGTTGCCCGCCCGCAGGCCCGCCAGCACGATCTCACCGTCCGGGTCATGACTGCGGTCGACGAACAGTTGGCCCGGCGGCTCGCCCCAGGCCGTCGTCATCTGCGTCCGCAGCGATTCGGGCAGCGTGTCGAAGTAGGCGCGGTAGGCCGCGGCTGGGATGCGGATCGGATTACCGGACAGCTGCTCCTCGGTGAGCCAGTCCTGGTCCTGACCGCCCGCCGCGATGAGCGCATGGATGAGGGCATCCCCGTCCTGCGCCCGCACCCCCGGCAAGGCGGCCGGCCCGTCCACCGGCCCGATGTCGTAACCGGCCGTGCCCATGGCGGCCAGCAACCGCACCACGCTGGCCGGCGTATCCAGGCCGACCGCGTTACCGATCCGGGAATGCTTGGTGGGATAGGCGGATAGCATGACGGCCACCCGTCGCTCGGCGGCGGGAGTGTGCCGCAGGATTGCGTGCCGGTAGGCGATTCCGGCCACCCGGGCGGCGCGCTCCGGGTCGGCGACGTAGACGGTCAGTCCGTCCTGGTCCGTCTCTTTGAACGAGAACGGGACCGTGATCAGCCGGCCGTCGAACTCCGGGACCGCGACCTGGGTGGCGGCATCCAGCGGCGACAGGCCCTCGTCGCTGGCGGCCCATTGCTGCCGGGAACTGGTCAGGCACAGTCCTTGCAGGATGGGCACATCCAGCTCGGCCAGCGCACCGATGTCCCACGCGTCATCGTCACCGCCGGCCGAGGCGGTGGCCGGCCGGGTGCCACCGGCGGCCAGCACCGTCACGATCAGCGCGTCCGCGCCGGCCAGGGTAGCGAGCAGTTCCGGAGCTGGCGCCCGCAGGGAGGCACAGAACACGGGCAACGCGATGGCTCCGTGCTGCTCGATCGCCGCGCACAATGTCTCGACGAAACCGGTGTTACCGGCGGCGAAATGAGCGCGGTAGAACAACACCGCGATCGTCGGCACCGCTCGATCGGCCACCGGAACCACCGGGGCCACCGGGGCCACCGGGGCCACCGGAACGACCGGGGCCACCGCGGCCGCCGTCGGTGCGGGCAACGGCGTGGGCACGGCCGACGCCCGGCGGGCCAACACGCCCCAGTTCGGGGTCGGCGCCGGTTCGCTGAAGCCATGGCCGGTGAGCAACACCGTGTCGGACAGGAAGTTGTGCAGCTGTTCGAGGTTTCCGGGGCCGCCTTCGGCCAGGTACCCGTGAGCTTGCGCGGCAACGCCGGCCGGCACCGTCGACAGTCGCATCAACTCGGCGTCAGGCTGCTGCTCGCCGCCGAGCACGACCAGTGGCAGTCCGCTGCCGCGGAGCAGGTCGAAGCCAGCCGGCCAGTCGCGATAGGTGCCGAGCATCCGGATCACGATCAGGTCGAGGCCGGCCCACAGCTCGGGCAGCAACGATGCCAGCCGAGGTTCAGCCAGCCGGGACGGGTTGGCCAGCCGGTAGTCACCGGCACTGGCTCGGGCACTGAGCAGGTCGGTATCCGAAGTGGACAGCAAGAGAATCATGCCGGGCCCTCCTCGGGGTCCTGCGCGGCGCCGAAAAAATCGACGTTCGGTGGTCCGTCCGGACGTACGCCTGGACGCGGCAGCGACCGGAGTGTCTGACTCACGGCCGGCCGGCCCGGTTTCACGGGGGCTCGGCGGCCGCTCACAGTGGCGGGACCGCGCCGGAATCTCACCGGCTTCCTCCAGCTGTCGTTGCTGATCGTCACTCTAACCCGGCCGGTAACCCGGGCCGCCAGCGAGCGGGTCGGCGACGTAGCATCGCCCAGGTGTCCAGCCCCCGTCACGCCGCGCGCGACCGATGCCCCGGCGTTGTGGACGTGCACCCCGCCGCCGATGGCGGCTTGGCGCGAGTACGGCTACCCGGTGGCCGGACGACGGCCGGCGCGTTGGCCGAGCTGCTGGCTTGTTCGATCGATCACGGTGACGGCCGGCTGGAATTGACCTCGCGGGCAAACGTCCAGCTGCGTGGTTTGCGCGAATCAGCCGGTCCGCAGCTGCATGAACGGCTGGCGTCGGTTGGCCTGCTGCCCTCCGTCACGCACGAGCGGGTGCGCAACGTCATCGCCTCACCGGCCAGCGGGGTGCTGGCCGGCGGTCACCTCGACCTGACCGATCTGCTGGCCGAGTTGGACGGCGCGTTGTGTGCCGACCCAGGCCTAGCAAGGCTCAGCGGTCGATTCCTCTTCGGCCTGGACGACGGCCGCGGCGACGTGGTCGGCATGGATGCCGACGTAGCCGTGATGTTCGGCCATCCGACCGTGGCCGAGTTGTGGCTCGGTGGCCGGCCTACCGGCGCGTTGCTGCCGATCAGGTCGGTCACCGCGGCGATGCTGCAGGCGGCCCGGGTCTTTGTCGATCAGGCCGACGGCCAGTCGCCCGCGCCGTGGCGGCTGCGTGATATCCCTTATGCTGCCGAACGAATCTTGACCGAAGTGCCGTTCCACGAATCCGCGTCCGTTACCGCAACACCGGCCGGGCCGGCCACGCCACTGGAACCGGGGCGGCACCGGCAACTCGACGGCGGCGACTGCGCGATCGTGTCGGCCCGCTTCGGCCGCTTGGAAGCCGAGCAGGTACGAGCGCTGCTCAGCGGGTTAGCCGCCGACGCGCGAATGATCGTGACCCCGTGGCGCAGTTTGCTGGTGCCGGATCTGTCGATGTCACAAGCGGAAAGCCTGCTCGCAGGAGCGCGGGCCAGCGGCCTCGGCACCGATGGCAACGAGCCCTGGGGTCACATCACCGCCTGCATCGGCAGCCCGGGTTGCGCACGATCTCACGCCGACGTACGCACCGCCGCCGCGCTCTCGAACGCTGGCCCGCTCTCGAACGCTGGGCCGCTGCCGGTGCACTGGATCGGCTGCGAGCGTGCCTGCGGGACGCCGGCCGGAGCACACCTGCGAGTGCAGGCCACGCCGGACGGATACCGGGTCGGTGAGGACGAGACCCCCTTGCCGGCAAGCCGAATCGCGGCCCGGATCGCGGAATTGTCCGCCGCCGGAGACCAGCGCGAGTCCGCCTCCCGGACGGCCATCCGATGATCCGCTACGAGCACGACGGAGCCGCGATCTACCGTGAATCATTCGCCACGATCCGGGCCGAAGCCGGCCTGAACCACCTGGCCGCCGACGTGGCCCGGGTCGCGGTGCGCATGATCCACGCCTGCGGGATGACCGATCTGGTCGAGGACCTCGCCTACTCGAGCGGCTTTGCCGACGCCGCCCGCACGGCCCTGGTCAGCGGCGCGCCGATTCTCTGCGATTCGAACATGGTGGCCGCCGGCATCACCCGGAGCCGGCTGCCCTCAGACAATGAGGTGCTCTGTACCCTGCGCGACGAACGGGTGCACGCACTGGCCGCCCACCTGGCAACGACCCGTAGCGCCGCGGCAATGGAGCTGTGGCGGCCCCGGTTGGCCGGCTCGGTCGTCGCCATCGGCAACGCACCGACGAGCCTGTTCCGGCTACTGGAAATGCTGGAAGCTGGCTGTGATCGTCCGGCCGCGGTGATCGGGGTGCCGGTCGGGTTTGTCGGCGCGGCGGAATCGAAACTGGCGCTGAGCGAGCATCCCTCCGGCATCGAGTTCCTGACCGTGCACGGCCGGCGGGGCGGCTCGGCCATCACCGCGGCAGCCGTGAACGCGCTGGCCAGCGAGGAAGAATGACCACCACACCATCCCGTGAGCCCGCGGCGCACCGTCCAGCGCCGGGACGCCTCTACGGCGTAGGGCTCGGACCGGGCGACCCGGAGCTGCTGACCATCAAGGCCGCCCGGTTGATCGGCGAGGCGGACGTGATCGCCTTCCACAGCGCCCGGCACGGTCGCAGTATCGCCCGGTCGGTGGCGGCGCCCTACCTGCGCGGTGACCAGATCGAGGAGCCGCTGATCTATCCCGTCACCGTTGAGACGACCGAACACCCAGGCGGTTATGACGGCGCGATGGCCGACTTCTACGCCGACGCCAGCGACCGACTCGCGCGGCACCTGGACGCCGGCCGCACGGTAGTGGTGATCGCCGAGGGTGACCCGTTGTTCTACGGCTCCTACATGCATCTGCACAAGAGATTGGCCCATCGCTACCAGGCCGAAGTGATCCCCGGCGTCACGTCGGTCAGCGCCGCGTCGGCGGCCCTCGGCCGTCCGCTGGTGGAGCACGAGGAGGTACTTACGGTACTGCCCGGCACGCTGGCGGTGGAGGAGCTGACCGCTCGGCTGCGAGGCTCGGATCCGGCCGTCGTGCTCAAGCTCGGACGGACTTTCGGCAACGTCACCCAGGCTTTGCGCGATTCCGGACGGCTGGACGAGGCCTTCTACATCGAACGGGCATCGACGTCGGCCGAACGCGTCGAGCCGCTGGCCGAAGTCGATCCGGCCACCGTTCCGTACTTCTCGCTGGCCATGGTGCCCAGCCGGGGTGGTACGCCGATTCCCGCCGCCGGCCCACCGTCCTCGGCATCGGCATCGTCGGCGGCGGCATCGGCATCGGCATCGTCGGCGGCGGCCTCAGCGGCGGCGGACAGCGCATCGGCCGACCCGACGGCGGCGAGCCGCGGGGCCGGGCGGGTCGTCGTGGTCGGGTTGGGACCGGGTGGCCGGGATTGGCTGACGCCGCAGGTGCAGGCCGAGTTGGCCGCGGCCGAGGAACTGGTCGGTTATCACACCTATCTCGCACGGGTGCCCGTCAATCCGCGCCAGCGGCGGCACGCCTCGGACAACAAAGTGGAATCCGAGCGAGCCGCGTTCGCCTTGGATCTGGCCCGAGCAGGATCCCGGGTCGCCGTAGTTTCCTCCGGGGATCCCGGGGTGTTTGCCATGGCGAGCGCGGTTCTGGAGCTGGTCGAGGAACCCCGGTGGCGCGACATCGAGGTGCTCATCTGTCCCGGCGTCACGGCTGCCCAGGCCGTCGCCGCAAAGGCTGGCGCGCCACTCGGTCACGACTTCTGCGTCCTGTCCTTGTCGGACCGGCTCAAGCCGTGGCATGTAATCGAGTCCCGTTTGACGGCAATTGCGCAGGCTGATCTGGTGCTGGCCATCTACAACCCGGCTTCGGCTTCGCGAACCTGGCAGCTTGAGAAGGCCAAAGCCGTCCTGGGTGAATACCGCTCAGCCGGCACACCGGTTGTGATCGGTCGCGACGTCGGCGGCCCAGCCGAGAGCGTCCGGATAGTGACGCTGGGCGAACTGGACCCCAGCGAGATCGACATGCGCTGCCTGCTGATCGTCGGTTCTTCGCAGACTCGTCTGATCCCGACTCGCCCGCACAGCCCGGCGCAGGTCTACACGCCGCGCCGTTATCCGAACTGAGCCATCACCCACTGCTGAGCGTCGGACGTACTGAAGACCACCGGCACGTCGGGATGCGCCGGGCGTTGGATCATCAGCACCGGCAGGTCCAGGGCACGAGCCGCTCGAAGCTTGGCCGCGGTGGCCACACCGCCGCTGTTCTTGCTGATCAACAGCTGGATGTGCCTTTCGCTCATCAGCGACAGCTCGTTCTCGTACCGGTACGGCCCGCGATCCAACAGCACTTCGTGGTGAGCCGGCAGCGGCCCGGTCGGCGCCTCGATGCTGCGGATCAGAAACCAGTGATCTGCCAGTTCGGCCAAGGCGGTCAAGTCGCTGCGACCGGTCGTGACCAGTACCCGTTCGAGACCGGACAACCGACCGGTCTCGGCCAGCGCCGTCGCGGCCGCGGCGGCGTGCGGAACGCTGATCCAGTCGTCGCCGGGTTCGGCCGGCCACGGCGGGCGGGTGAAGCGCAACAACGGCAGGCCGAGCTGCTGACACGCCTGGGCGGCATGCTCGGACATCGTCGCGGCGAACGGATGGGTCGCGTCCACGACCGCGCCGATCGATTCACCGGCCAGGTAGCGCACCAGGCCGGAAACCCCGCCGAAACCACCGACCCGCAGCCGTCCCGGCAACGGCCTTCGCTGCGCGGTCCGCCCGGCGACGGAGGAGATGACCTCCAGGCCCGGCACGCCGTCGAGCGCCGCCGCGAGCAGCTGACCTTCAGTCGAGCCGCCCAGCAACAACAGCCGAGCGGGCCTCACCGGTCGGGACGCGCACGGCCGGCGGAATACAGGTGGCTGTCGGAGAAGCCTTCGGCGGCCAGCACCCGACCCACCACGATCACCGCGGTCCTCAGCACGCTGGCTGCTCGGACCTGTTCTGCGATGGTGGCGAGCGTGCCCCGCAGCACCAATTCGTCCGGACGCGACGCGCGGGCCACCACGGCGACCGGGCAGTCGTTGCCGTACTCGTCGAGCAGATCGGCCACGACGGAATCGATCTGCTGAACGGCCAAATGTAATACCAGCGTGGTGCGGGTTCGGGCCAACGTGCGCAGCTCCTCCCCCGCCGGCATTGGGGTGGCCCGCGCCGAGATACGGGTCAGCAGCACGCTCTGGCCAACGCCAGGCACCGTCAACTCCCGGCCCAGCGCCGCGGCGGCCGCCGCGAAGGCGGGCACCCCCGGCACGATCTGATATGGCACGCCCTGCCCGTCGAGCCGTCGAATTTGCTCGGCCAGCGCAGAGAAGATCGAAGGGTCACCGGAATGCAGGCGGGCGACGTCGAGCCCGACCCGGTCGGCCGCGACGCATTCAGCCACGATCTCGTCCAGCGTGAGGTCGGCCGTGTCCAGCACCCGTGCACCCGGCGGGCAGTTGGCCAGTAGTTCGACCGGAACCAAGCTGCCCGCATAGAGACAAACGGACGCCTCGGCGAGAATGCGGTGTCCACGCAGGGTGATCAGGTCGGCTGCTCCTGGCCCGGCACCGATGAAGTACACGGTCACCGGGTCGCCGCCCAGACGGTCACCGGCAGCGCCGCACGCCAGGCCGTGAAATTGCCGACCGGGCTCGGACGGCTGATCTCGACGCGAGTGAGCTCGCCACCGACGCGACGCTGCCAATCCAGCAGGACCGCCTCTGACTCCAACGTCACCGCATTGGCGACCAGACGTCCGCCGCCGGGCAGGGCACGCCACGCCGCGTCCAGCACGCCGGGCACCGTGACGCCGCCACCGACGAATACCGCGTCCGGTGCCGGCAGCCCGGCTAGGGCCGCGGGCGCCGAACCGCACACCACCTGTAAATCCGGGACGCCGAGTGCGAGGGCGTTTCGCCTTATCCGCTCGAACCGTTCGGCGTCCCGCTCGATGGCCACGGCCCGGCAGCTGAGGTCGGCGCGGGCCCATTCGACCGCGATGCTGCCTGCCCCGGCTCCGATATCCCACAACAACTCCCCTGGGCCTGGTGCCAGCCGACTGAGCGTGATTGCGCGGACATCGCGCTTGGTGAGCTGCCCGTCGTGATCGAAGGCCTCATCGGGCAGACCCGGGGTCGTAGCAAACGTGCGGACGTCCGGACCGGCGACGCAGCGCACCGCGATCACGTGCAGGGCGGCAGCGGGTTGTCCCCGCCAGTTCGACGCCGGACCGGACTCGAGCTGCTCATCGGGACCGCCGAGCTCGGCTAGCACCGTCAACTCACTACTGCCGTAACCCAGGTCGGTGAGCAGCCGCCCGACCGCCGCGGGCGAATCCGGACCTGAGCCGAGGATCAGGAGTTGACGCCCCGGGCCGACCTGAGTGATCAGCCGCTCGATCGGACGTCCGACGATGCTGGCCACGACGCACCGTTCCAACGGCCAGCCCAGCCTGGCCGCAGCCAGCGATACCGAGGACGGGTGCGCGATCACTTGCACCCGTCGCGGCCCGAGCAGGTCGACCAGCGTGCTGCCGATTCCGAAGAACATCGGATCGCCGCTCGCCAGCACACAGAGGCCCTGGCCGCTGTGCCGGGCGACCGTCTGGGCAAGGTTGGCCCGTAACGGCTTGGGCAACGCGACAAACTCGGCCGCCAACGGCGGCAGCAGGGCAAGCTGGCGCGCACTGCCCAGCACAACACCTGCGGCGGTGAGGGCCACGCGGGCCTCGTCTGTCAGCCCGGCAAACCCGTCCGCACCGATGCCGACAACTGTGATCGGGTCAGACATTGCCGAGGATCCGGGTCACGTCGATCGCGATGACCACCCGTGCCGGGTTCACCCGGGGCTGCCGGTAGCGCAGGGCGTATCGGCGTTCGGCCTCGTGCACGGCATCGGGATCCGACAGCACCGTTGCCGGCCCCTCCAAGGTCGACCACCGCCGACCGTCCACCTGGCACACCGAGGCGTAGCCGCCGTGCTGCAGGTTTCGCGCCTTTCGCGAGCCGCCGGCCGTGATCACCCGAGCCAAGCCGGCCGCCGCATCGAAGGTCACACCGACCGGCACCACGTGCGGCGTCCCGTCGGACCGGATGGTGGTCAGCGTGCACAGATGCCGCTCGGTCCAGAACTGCTCGAAGTCCGGCGACGTGCTGCCGCGTCCGCTGCTGATCACAGGCCCATCCTGCCCGACCGGCCCGACAAGTTAGGTTCGAGGCATGCAGCCCGAGGTGCGTGCCCAGCTCGACGACTTGACCCGTGAGCTCGATGCCGCACTGCTCGCGGTGGATTTCGACGGCACCCTGGCGCCGATCGTCCGCGATCCGCAAGCGTCGCGCCCGGTCGACGGTGTGATCGCGACGCTGGCCGAGCTGGCCGGGCGAGGGACCCGGATCGC
Source organism: Frankiales bacterium (assembly GCA_025966315.1). Lineage (GTDB taxonomy): Bacteria > Actinomycetota > Actinomycetes > Mycobacteriales > Jatrophihabitantaceae > Jatrophihabitans_A. The sequence goes on from JAOPUZ010000057.1 coordinate 59,871, forward strand.
GGTGGTGACCGGACGGGACGCGTTGACCGTGGTGCGGTTGGGCGGTTTGGCCGCGATACCCGGCGTGCTGGTCAGCGGGTTGCACGGAGCCGAGACCTGGTTCGGTGGCGAGCTGCACACCCAACCGGAGCCACCTGGCATCGACGCGCTGCGTACCGAGCTGCCGCCGCTGTTGGCCGCGGTGGATCCGGCGGTCTGGTTGGAGGACAAGCGTTTGTCCCTCGTCGTGCACACCCGCCGTACGGCCGACCCGGACGCGCGACTGGCTGAGCTGATGGAACCGGTGAGCTTGCTGGCCGAGGGACATGAGCTGGAAGCACACGCGGGCAAGCAGGTGATCGAGATCCGGATCCCCCAGATCTCCAAAGGTGATGCGGTGGCGGCCCTGCTCGATGCCGACGTCCGGGCCGCCCTCTTCGCCGGCGATGACCTCGGGGATCTGCCGGCCTTTGCCGCCATCAAGACCTGGTCGATGCGCACCCGTCGACCGGGCGTTTGTGTGGCGGTTGGTGAGGAGGCCGAAGTGCGGGCCGCGGCTGATATCCAGCTGGCTGATCCCGTGGAATTCGCCGAGCTGTTGACCTGGCTCGCTCGCTCATAACGTTTGGGTTCCACCTTTCGTTATCGGGTGATTCTGGATCTAGGGAAAGCAGAACTGTCGTAACCCTGGCCTAGCTTCATGATCATGACGACGGCAGTGCACGACGACTTGCAGCAGCTGCGTGCTGCCACGGATCGGCTGTGCACGGCGTTGAACGAGGGCGCGCTCGGCGGACTGGATTCGGCTGGCGTGCTGGATGTGGTCTCACAGCTGGAAGTCATCCGCCGAAAGCTCGAAACGGCCGACTATGAGCTGCTGCCGGAGCTGAACCGTCGCGCGATCCCCGAGACCCACGCCACGCGCTCGGTCCGCGATTTCCTGGTCCAGTACCTTCGGCTCTCACCCCGCCAGGCCACCGCCCGGGTTAAGGCTGCCGACGTGCTCGGTCCGCGAATCGCAATCACCGGCGAACGCCTTCCCGCGACGCTCGAGGCCACCAGCGCCGCCCGCCGCGCTGGAAAGATCAGCACCGAACACGCCGCCACCATCGCGGACTCGATGCACAAAATGCCCAGCACGGTGCCGGTCGACACCTTCGATCGAGCCGAAGCATTCCTGGCCGAACAAGCCCGCCGTTTCGACCCCGGCACGCTACGAAACATCGCCCGTCAACAAACGCGACACCATCGACCCCGACGGCGTCGAACCAGACGAGCGCGACCAAGCCCGCCGCCGCCGGCTGACCTGCGGAGACACCGGGGACGGGATGGGCTTCATCTCCGGCGATCTGGACGCCGAGACCACCGCCCTAGCCCAGACCGTGCTGCACGCCCTGGCCGCACCCCGGCCCACCGACGCGACCGGCCCCGATACCCGCAACGCCGGCCAACGCCTGCACGACGCCTTCCGCGAACTGCTCAAACTGGGCCTGCGCGCCGGGGAGCTACCGCGCTCGAGAGACACCAGGTCATCCCCTGGACAACGAGCCAACGAACCCGACTCGACGAGCTATGCCTGGAATGCGACTAACCACCACGACCGCCAACCTGGATCGACCCCGAACAAAAACCCATCCGCCACCACCGCTACGACCTCAAACAACGCTACGACCCCAAGCAGACTGAATGAATGCGGTCATGAAGAGAGCCCCGTGAAGCAGCCCTAAGTGAAATCGAGCCGCGCTCACCCGACCTCTGTAACCAAAGCTGCCGCGTGTTTCACGACGCTCCGTGAACCGAGCCTCAGTTGACCGAGCCGCCGCGAACCGACCCGCAGCCGGTGGACGCTCAGTTGATCGAGACCGCGTCGATCTGCGCCCGGAACCAGTCGTGCGGCGATGCACCCTGCGAGGCGGCCCGCAGGCGCTCGGCCCGCAACCGTTTCTCCACCGCCGGCATCTCCAATGCGAGCCGGATGGCGCCGGCCGTAGCGGTGACGTCGAACGGATTGATCATGATGGCGTCCTCGCCGAGTTCGTCCGCCGCTCCAGCCTGCCGCGACAGCACCGGGATCGCGTCCCGTTCCGACAGCACGCAACCCTCTTTGACGACGAGGTTCATTCCGTCCCGGATCGGGTTGACGAGCAGCACATCGGCGAGCCGCAGACCCGAGAGCGAGCCTGCATAGTCGTTTTCGACCTCGAGCTTCAAGGGCGTCCACTCGTCGGTGCCGAACTCGTCGTCGATCTCGTCGGCCAACCGCTTGACGTCGGCGGTGTAGGCGCGATAGTCGGCCAGATCGTGGCGGGACGGGTAGGCGAACGCGAGATGGACGACCCGGTTGTGCCAGTTCGGGTTCGCGCGCAGAAACTCACGGTAGGCCAGCAGTCCGCGAACGATGTTCTTGCTCAGCTCGGTGCGGTCGACGCGGGTGATCACGGCCCGATCACCGACGATCCGTTGCAGCGTGCGCATCCGCGCCAGCGAATCACGTTGCTGCGAGCGCTCCTTCATTGCCTGCACGTCGACGCCGAGCGGGAACACCCGAACCTGCACGGATCGACCGTCCGGCGCGGTGACCAGGCCGCCGGCCGGCTCGTCGCCCTCCGAATAGTGCACGGGAACACGCAAGACATCCCGGCAGCAGTCCAGGAATGCCGACGCCCAGCGGACGGTGTGGAAACCGAGCAGGTCGGCGCCGAGCAACCCGGTGAGCAACTCGCTGCCGACATCGTCGGGCAGGATCGGGAAGTAGTCCGAGGGCGACCAAGGGGTGTGCGTGAAATGCGCGATCCGTAGATCCGGACGGCGGGCCCGCAGTTGCGCGGGCGCGAGATCCAGGTGGTAGTCCTGGATCATCACCGAGGCGCCCTCCGCGCATTCGGCGTCGAGCGACTCGGCGAATGACTGGTTGTATCGCCGGTAGGCACCCCACTGCCGTCGCCAGCCGATGTCGAATACCGGCGAGCGAGCCGTGTCGTACAGCATGTGGCTTAGGTACCAGAGCGCGGAGTTCGCGATCCCGTTGTAGGCCTGGCGGAACGTGGTGGCATCGATCGGCAGCATCCGGACCCGAACACCGTCGAGCAGCTCGGCTGCCGCGGGGACGTCGGACACCCGGTTGTTTTCGAGCTCGCGCGCCAATGAGCGTTCAGCGTCATTGAGGGCGGCACACACCCAGACGACGTCATCGCGGCCGTGCAGCGCGCCGAGCATTCCGGTCACCAACCCGCCGCCGCCGCGGTCGAATTCGTCCTGACCGTCGGCCACCGCCCGGACCTCGATCGGCCCGCGATTGGACGCCACGACCAGGCGCGCGTTCCCCTGCGGCGTTCGGTTCTCCATTTGGCTCAGCTCCGTCCGAGGTACCTGCCGTACTTGCTGCAGCTGGGCTTTGACGCTCCCGGTCCGTGGTGTCGAGGACGGGCCGCGCGTCAGACCTGTCTACCAGGCCCGGCCCCAGCCGCGCGGTTGAACGGACCCTCGGTACCAGCCGAGGTTGAACGGACAACCACTGGCAACCAACTGAGAACGGTCCCACGAAATTGGTCTGACATGTCCGGTGGTTCTGTTTGGATGGGCGCATGAGTTCGACTGAACAGCCGACGCACACCGCAAACCATGCGGGCACCGCGACCGGTGACGGCCGCATCGTCATCGAACACCTCACCAAGGTCTTCGGAACTCAACGTGCGGTGGACGACCTGAGCTTCACGGTTGAACCAGGTTCGGTCACGGGTTTCCTCGGTCCGAACGGCGCCGGCAAGACCACCACGCTGCGGATGCTGCTCGGCCTCGTCGCCCCCACCTCCGGCATCGCCACCGTGAACGGCGTCCGCTACGCCCAATTGCGCCGTCCGATTCAGACCGTCGGAGCGGCCTTGGAGGCTTCCAGTTTCCACCCGGCACACACCGGGCTGCAGCACCTTCGGATTTATTGCGCCGCGGCCGGGTTGCCGTCCAGCCGGGCCAGCGAGGTGCTGGACCTAGTTGGTCTCAGCAACGCCGGCAAGAAGAAAACCAAGGGCTACTCGATGGGCATGCGGCAGCGACTAGGACTGGCCGCGACCCTGCTCGGCGACCCCAAGGTGCTGATCCTGGACGAACCAGCCAACGGGCTGGACCCGGAAGGCATTCGCTGGCTGCGCGGCTTCTTCCGCCATCTGGCCAGCGAGGGTCGCACCGTCCTGGTCTCCAGCCATCAACTCGCCGAGGTGCAGGCGGTCGCCGACCGGGCCGTGATTCTCAATCAGGGCCGGCTGGTTCGGGCCGGCACTATCGAGGAACTCTCGGCCGGTACCTCCACCGCGGTGGTTCGCGGCCCTGATCTGCGTCCCCTGCAACAAGCACTGGCGTCGGCGGGCATGCAGGGCACGACCGAAACGGATGGCTCGCTGCGGGTCCGGGCCGACGAGCTCACTCAGATCGGCCACCTGGCCTTCGCCAACAACGTCGAATTGCACGAGTTGAGCCTGGAGGAATTCGACCTGGAGCAGCTGTTCTTCACCCTGACCGAGGGCGCACACCGGGGCGCTTCATTCGAATCGCCTGAGACGGCTCAGTACGGCGCAATCCAAACACAAGGAGGACCTCGATGATCGGCTTGCTGAAATCCGAGGTGCTCAAGATCCGCAGCACCCAGGTTTGGATCTGGATGCTCGCCCTGGCGGTAGCGCTGAGCACGCTGTTCACGATCGGCGCCAGCGTCGACGCGGTGAGCGACTACCGGCACGGACGAGACGTCGACTACTACAGCCTGTTCACCGCCTCGACCCAGGTGTTCTTCGCGCTGATGGTTCTCGGCGTCCTCGGGCTGACGACCGAATTCCGCCACAAGACCATCACCCCGACGCTGCTCGCCACCCCTAATCGATGGCAACTGCTGGGCGGCAAGGCCGCCGCCTACGGGATCTTTTCGATCATCTATTCGATTGTGTGTTTGGTCGCCAGTTTCGCGACCGCCATCATCTGGCTGACGGCGACCAATGTGCCGTTGCACTTCGGCGACGGCGTGCCGGGCGGCGTCGTCAAGGTGTTCGTCACCCAGGTTCTGTTCGGCATCTTCGGTCTGGGGCTGGGTGCGCTCATCCGCAATCAGGCCGCGGCGATGGTATTCAGCATCGTGTATCTGGCGGTGTTGAATTTCCTGCTGGCCGGTATTCCGTGGGTCCGTAAATTCTGGATGTTCGAACCAGGCGGCGCCGCGCAGGGTTTCGTGTCGCACGGCACGATCACCGGATTGTCCGACGATACCCACCTGCTGAATCCCACTCAGTCGCTCGGGGTGCTGATTTTTTGGTGTGTATTGCTGCTAGTACTGGGCGGCTGGTTGAGCCTGCGCCGCGACATCAGCTGATTGCTGGCTGTGAGCAACCGCACCGTGCTCGGACAGCACGGATTTACCGGCGCTTCTGCCGTCGGGGCCTCGACACGCGTAGTCTTGATTACCGGGTCGCGGCCTGCAAATACCGCTTATTTCTTGGGCACGCTTCCCGGACGAGCCGAATACACTCCGAGAAGGTGGCCCAAATCCCGTGACCGCTCAGTCGACGACTGGCAGTGAAAGCTCCGCGCAACGCCCTGACTTCGGCGCCAACGAATGGTTGGTCGAGGACATGTACGAGCGCTACCTCGCGGATCCGAAGACGGTTGATGCCGCTTGGCACGACTTCTTCGCCGACTACCGGCCCGCTGGCGCCAAGGATCCGGGTGTCCGAGCAGGCAGTGCCACGGCCACCGACGACGCCCCCGCGAACGGCACCGCTCCGGCCGCTGGCAGCGACCCCGCGAACGGCAGCGCGCCAGCCAACGGCACCGCACCGGCAGCAGCGACCGCCGCCAGCGGTCCCGCGGCAGCAGCCTCGAACGGTACGACCGCGCCGGCCGTCAAGACGCCGGCGATAGTGCCGAGCTGGGCCAACCCAGCGGTCGCGCCGCAGTCGGTCGACGAGTCGCTCGCGACCACGCTCAAGGGCGCGCCGGCCAAGGTCGTCAGCAACATGCAGGCCTCACTCGAGATCCCGACCGCCACCAGCGTGCGGGCCGTCCCGGCCAAGCTCATCTCGGACAACCGCATCGTCATCAACAACCACTTGCGGCGGGCCCGGGGCGGCAAGATCAGTTTCACTCACATCATCGGCTTTGCCATCGTCAAGGCGCTCAAGACCTACCCGGGGATGAACAGCTTCTTCGCCCTCACCGCCGACGGCAAGCCGGCAGTGGTGCAGCCCGAGCACGTGAACCTCGGCTTGGCCATCGACCTACCCGGTCGTAACGGTGCCCGTTCGCTGGTCGTCGCCAGCATCAAGTCGGCCGAGACGATGACCTTCGCCGAATTCCTGGCGGCGTACGAGGACATCATCCGCCGCGCGCGGGCCGGCAAACTCACAGCCGACGACTTCGCCGGGGCCACCATCAGCCTGACCAATCCCGGCACGATCGGTACGAACCATTCGGTGCCCCGGCTGATGCAGGGTCAGGGAACGATCGTCGGCGTCGGTGCGATGGAATATCCGGCGCAGTACAGCGGCACCAGTGAAGAGTCGCTCGCCGCGGCCGCCATCAGCAAGATCATGACGCTCACCTCGACCTACGACCACCGAATCATCCAGGGCGCGGAATCGGGCGAGTTCTTGCGCCGGATCCATCAACTGCTGCTCGGCGAGGACGGCTTTTACGACGAGATCTTCGTCGCGCTGCAGATTCCTTACGAGCCGGTTCGCTGGATGACGGACAAGGAATTCAGCCACGAGGGCCAGATCGACAAGAGCGCCCGGGTCATCGAACTGATCAATGCCTACCGGACGTCCGGCCACCTGATGGCCGACACCGACCCGCTTGAATTCAAGATTCGGACGCACCCGGACCTGGACATCACCAAGCACGGTCTGACGCTGTGGGACCTCGACCGCGAATTCCCGGTCGGCGGCTTCTCCGGCCAGAAGCTGATGAAGCTGCGCGACATCCTCGGCGCGCTACGCGATGCGTACTGCCGCCGGGTGGGCGTGGAGTACATGCACATCGTGGATCCCGAAGAGCGCGCCTGGATCCAGGAGCACATCGAGGTCAAAAACGACGCGCCGACCCGGGACGAGCAGAAGCACATCCTCTCCCGGCTGAACGTCGCCGAGGCGTTCGAGACCTTCCTGCAGACGAAGTATGTCGGCCAGAAGCGCTTTAGCCTGGAGGGCGGCGAATCGGTCATTCCGTTGCTCGACACGGTGCTTTCCACCGCGACGGCGCAGGAACTGGACGAGGTCGTCGTCGGCATGCCGCACCGAGGTCGGTTGAACGTGCTGGCCAACATCATCGGCAAGCCCTACGCGAAGATCTTCAACGAGTTCGAAGGCAACATCGACCCGGGCACCGCCCAGGGTTCGGGTGACGTCAAGTACCACCTCGGCGCTCAGGGCACGTACCAGTCGCCGGCGGGCAGCAGCATCGCCGTGTCGTTGACCGCCAACCCGTCCCACCTCGAGGCAGTCAACCCCGTCCTCGAAGGAATCGTGCGCGCCAAGCAAGACATCCTGGACAAGGGCGAGGACGGCTTCACGGTGCTGCCCGTGCTGTTGCACGGTGACGCGGCGTTCGCCGGCCAGGGCGTGGTTGCCGAGACGCTCAACCTGTCCCAGCTGCGGGGCTACCGCACCGGCGGCACCCTGCACGTGATCGTGAACAACCAGGTCGGCTTCACGACCTCGCCTTCGGCCTCACGGTCCAGTCTGTACAGCACGGACATCGCCCGGATGATCTCGGCGCCGATCTTCCACGTGAACGGTGACGACCCGGAAGCCTGCGTGCGGGTGGCGAAGCTGGCGATCGAGTACCGCCGGCACTTCAAGAAAGACGTCGTCATCGACATGCTCTGCTACCGCCGGCGCGGTCACAACGAGGCCGACAACCCGTCGTTCACGCAGCCGCTGATGTACGACATCATCGACAACAAGCGCAGCGTGCGGAAGCTATACACCGAGGCGCTGGTCGGCCGCGGCGACATCACGATCGAAGATGCCGAAGAGGCGCTGAAGGACTTCCAGGCCCAGCTTGAGAAGGTCTTCCTGGAGACTCGCGGCGCCACCGGTCGCCCGACACCGGAGCCGGTCATGGACCCGACTTCGCCACAGCAGCCCACGCCGACGGCGATCCCGGCCGAGCTGATCAAGGCCGTCGGTGAGTTGTACGCCAACCCGCCGGAGGGCTTCACCATGCATCCGCGGCTCAAGCCGCAGATCGATCGCCGGGTCGCGATGACCACCGGCGGGGACGTCGACTGGGCGACCGCGGAATTGCTCGCCTTCGCCTCGCTGACCGTGGACGGCCGGCCGGTGCGGTTGGCTGGCCAGGATTCACGCCGCGGCACGTTCACCCAGCGGCACTCGGTCCTCATCGATCGGGTGACCGGTGATGAGTACACCCCCATCCGGCACCTGGCCAACGCCAAAGCGCAGTTCCACGTATATGACTCGTTGCTCAGCGAGTACGCGGCGATGGGCTTCGAGTACGGCTACTCGGTCGCCTATCCCGAGTCGCTGGTGGCCTGGGAAGCGCAGTTCGGTGACTTCGCCGACGGCGCGCAGACCATCGTGGATGAGTTCATCTCCTCGGGCGAGGCCAAGTGGGGACAGCGGTCCTCCCTCGCGCTGCTGCTACCGCACGGCTACGAGGGGCAGGGGCCGGACCACTCGTCCGGCCGTCCGGAGCGCTTCCTGCAGCTCGCCGCTGAGAACAACCTGACGGTGGCCATGTGCTCCAGCCCGGCGAACTACTTCCACCTGCTCCGCCGGCAAGGCCTGTCCACGGTGCGACGACCGCTCATCGCGTTCACACCGAAGTCACTGTTGCGCCTCAAGAGCGCGGTCAGCCAGCTGGACGAGTTCACCGACGGTCGCTTCCGGCCGGTAATCGGCGACGCCACGGCCGATCCGGCGCAGGTGCGTCGAGTGGTGCTGTGCAGCGGCAAGATCTTCTACGACCTCGCCGCGGCAGTCCAGAACACCGAGCGCAAGGATGTTGCCGTGATCCGGGTCGAGCAGCTCTACCCGCTGCCGGCAGCCGAGATCGTCGAGGAACTGGCCAAGTACCCCGAGGCTCAGTTGGTGTGGGCCCAGGAAGAACCGGCCAACCAGGGCGCTTACCCGTTCATGGCCTTGAACCTGCCGGAGCATCTGGGCAACCGGCCGATCTACCGGGCCTCGCGCAAGGCGTCGGCGTCACCGGCGGTCGGCTCGGCCAGCGTCCACGAAGCGCAGCAGCGCGAAGTCGTCGCAACGGCCCTGGGGTAGTTCACCCTGCGCGCATCGGGTGAATCGTGCTCATCGGGTGAATCATCGAGTACGCCGCAGATGTGGGGCAGGTATCCGAACCAGGCTAGATTGATCGGATGCCTGTTCCCTTACCCCTTGACCGTCCCATTCGCTGGGGCATCCTCGGCGCCGGAAGGATCGCGGCCACCGTCGCCTACGACATCGTTCGAACCGACGGCAATATCGTCGTCGCCGTCGGGGCCCGCGACGGTGAGCGGGCGGCCGACTTCGGGAACCGCTTCGGCGCCCAGCGTAGCTACGGCAGCTACGACGAGCTGATCGCGGACGACGAGGTGGACGTCGTCTATATCGCGACGACCAATCCCGGGCACCACGAGCAGGCGCTGTCCGTCATTGCCGCGGGCAAGCACCTGCTGATCGAAAAACCGGTGTGCCTGAACGCCACCGACACCGCCGAAGTGCTGGACGCCGCCCTGGCCGCGGACGTATTCGCCATGGAAGCCATGTGGATGCGAACCAACCCGCTGATCCGGCGGGCCGAACATCTGGTGGCGGACGGGGCGATCGGCGAGGTTCGCGGGGTGCGCGCCGAATTCGGGCTCGGCAAGGCCTTCGACCCGACGGACCGCCTCTACGACCTGGATAACGGCGGTGGGGCGCTGCTGGATCTGGGCGTGTACTGCGTGACGTTCGCTCGACTGTTCCTAGGCGAGCCCGATTCGGTCGACACCGTCGGATCGGTGGCGAGCACCGGTAGCGACGCCACCGCGGCGATGCAATGGCGCTTCGGCGACGGTCGGGAGGCTCAACTCTGGTGCTCGGCCGAGACCGCCGCTCCGAACCGCGGGTTGATCCAGGGTTCGACGGGCTGGATCGCCACGGTCGGCGAGTTCCACCGTCCTCGCGGGCTGATCGTCCACCACGCCGGCGGCGAAGAGGTGCTGCCCGATCCCATCCCGGGTGGCAGCCACGGCTACGGCCCGGAGATCGCCGAGGTCGACCGCTGCCTGCGGACCGGACTGGCTGAAAGCCCGCTGGTGCCGCACGCCGACACCGTCGCCACCATGCGGTTACTCGATGACGCCCGGCGCGTGCTCGGTGTCCGGTATCCGGGCGAGGCCGGAACCGGTCCGTGATCGCCGCCGGTCGGGCGCGAGGCAGAATCTAGCCATGTACTTCACCGACCGCGGGATCGAAGAACTACAGACCCGACGCGGGGACGAAGAAGTCAGCATCGACTGGCTCGCCGAGCGCCTACAGCGCTTCGTCGATCTGAACCCGGAATTCGAAACCGCGGTGGAACGCTTTGCCACCTGGTTGGCCCGCGCGGACGACGAAGACGACTGATCTCGTTGGGTCAGCCGGGCAGCTCGGACAGCGGTTGCGGTTTCGTCGTCGGCTCGGCCGATGGCTGGTAACCGAACAGGCGCAAGAACACTTGCGCCAGCGGCCCGATGCCGACGGCGAACAGCACCGTCCCGATTCCGACCGAGCCACCCAGCACCCAGCCAATGACCAGCACCGTCACTTCGACCGACGTACGGGCCAAGCGGATGGACACGCCCAGCCGGCGGGCGGCTCCGGTCATCAGCCCGTCCCGTGGGCCAGGTCCGAAGCGGGCCGCGATATACATGCCGGTGGCCAGCCCGCACAGGATGATCGCCGCGATCAGGGTGCCGAACCGGGCCGGGTAGCCGTGCACCGTGCCGAGGACGTCGAGCGTGCCGTTCATGGCCAGCCCGACCAGGACGACATTGCTCACTGTGCCCAGTCCGGGACGCTGCCGCAGCGGTATCCATAACAGCAGCACGGCGGCGCCGACCACGATCGAGATGGTGCCGATCTGCCGGCCGGTTCGCTCAGCGATGCCCTGGTGCAGCACGTCCCACGGATCCAGACCGAGACCCGCCCGCACCTGCAGGCCCGCGGACACGCCGAAGAGGGTCAGCCCGACGTACAACTGCACGAGACGGCGGATGAGCGTGATCGAACCGGTAAACCTCACGGGGCCAAGGATGCCCTGTCGTGACGCAGTGGCGCACTGGCTTTTGGACGCCCATCGGCACACCACTCGGGGCCATACCCGTCGGAATGCCCGTCTAGCGCCGCCGCGGTCAGTCTGTGGAACACACGCCGTCGAGACGGGCCTGGGCCGCCACCGCGATCCGGACGGCCGGCGCAACCCGCGGATCGAACGGCGTCGGCACGATGTGATCGGCGGTGATGCCGTCCTGGATCACCGAGCCAATCGCCTCCGCCGCGGCCAGCTTCATGCCTTCGGTGATCTGGGTGGCGCCGGCATCGAAGGCTCCGGCGAACACCCCGGGAAAGGCAAGCACGTTGTTGATCTGATTCGGCAGGTCGCTTCGCCCGGTCGCCACCACCGCGGCGTACCGGTGCGCGATCTCCGGATTCACTTCGGGTGTCGGGTTGGCCAGCGCGAAGATGATGGCGTCCGCGTTCATGCCCGACACGGCCGCCTCGTCGACCACGCCGCCGGACACGCCGAGAAAGACGTCTGCTCCGCGCAGCGCCTCGGCGATCGAAGCGTTACGGGCCGGTGCCCCGGTGAGAGCGGCCAGCGCCTGTTTAACCGGCGTCAGGTCCTCTCGCCCGGAATGCACGACCCCACGCGAGTCCGCGACCACGATCGAGCCAACGCCGGCTTGCAGCAGGATCTTGGTGCAGGCCACGCCCGCCGCCCCGGCGCCGGAGACCACGACCCGAAGATCGGCCAAGCCGCGGCCGGTCACCGTAGCCGCATTGCGCAATGCCGCGAGCGCGACGATGGCGGTGCCGTGCTGGTCGTCGTGAAACACCGGGATCGGCAATAACTCGCGCAGCCGAGACTCAATCTCGAAACACCGTGGTGCCGAAATGTCCTCGAGATTGATACCGCCGAAGGACGGCGCGATCCGCACGATTGTGTCAATGATCTCGTTCGTGTCGGTGGTCGAGAGCACGATCGGCACGGCGTTGACACCGGCGAACTCCTGGAACAACGCGCATTTGCCTTCCATCACCGGCAAGGCAGCGGCCGGTCCGATGTCACCCAGGCCCAGCACAGCGGTGCCATCGCTGACCACGGCGACGAGTCGAGCCCGCCAGGTATAGGTGGCGGCCAGCCGCTCGTCCGCGGCGATGGCCGACGAGACCTCGGCCACGCCGGGGGTGTATGCCAGCGAGAGCGCGTCCCGACCGGTCAGGGCAATGGTGCTGCGGACAACCAACTTGCCGCCCTCATGGCTCTTGAAGACCGGGCTGTTCGGATCGAAGGACGCGCTCATCCGCACACTCCAAATGAAAGATGGCTTCGGTCGTCTCGCACCAGGCGCGAGCCGCGGGACGGCAACACCACACCCGTCCAGCTGACCGGACGACCCGGGAATGGCATGTTTGCAAGTTTTCAGGTTTTCAAGGCCTAAACCGGCGACCAGGATGACGTTCGCGGCTGGGTGACAGGGCACGGATCCGGGGGTCACCCGGACAACACCGAGTGTGTCACGCGAAGCTGTCGAGTCAGGGGCGGTCTCGTGGCCTTCGTGAGCTACGGCACGGCGGTTCGCAGCTCAGGTTTTGCTCATTCGAACTCGGCCGGGCCGGGCTCAGCCGACAGCCAACGCAAGCCGTGGGACGGAGCGGCCCGCCGCGGCAGCACGAACCGCGCAACCGCCTGCACGTCAGCCGTTCCGTACACGCTCGAATCCGACCCGGCCCGCGGGTTGTCGCTGACCAACCACCAGGCGCCATCCGAACCGGATCCGACCCGTTTGATCACGATCAGTTCGGGACGAGACCGGAAAGTGCCCAGCACCACGGCGCCCGGCCGCACCCGCGCGCCGTGGCGCACCAGCACCCGATCGCCGGGCAGCAACGTGGGTGTCATGGACCAGCCGTCCACCCGAACTAACTGCCACCGAAATTGGGATCCCACAGTCGCCGATGGTGCCGCACTCAACGAGGGCCGCCGGGAGTAGGGTCCAATCGAGCGCTGATACCAAGCGCCAAATTCTCGCGACTGGAGGTTGTCATGCGTTTGCTGCGCCCCTCGATCACCGCTTCAGCCCACTGCGATCTTCCTTGTGGGGTCTATGACCCGGCACAGGCACGTATCGAGGCTGAGTCCGTCAAGGCCATTCAAGAGAAGTACCAGGGCAACGAGGACCCGGTGTTCCGTACCCGCGCCCTGCTCATCAAGGAGCAGCGCGCCGAACTGGTCAAGCATCACCTGTGGGTGCTGTGGACGGACTACTTCAAGCCCCCGCACTTCGAGAAGTACCCGAACTTGCACCAGTTGTTCAACCAGGCCACCAAAGAGGCCGGTGCGGCCGGCGGCAAGGGATCGACGGATCCGGCCGAAGGCCAGAAGCTGCTTGACTTGATCGCCGAGATCGACAAGATCTTCTGGGAGACCAAGAACGCTGCGTGAACGCTGACATGAACGAGAAGGCCGGCCCGGGATCCGGGTCGGCCTTCGGCGTCCCGGAGGCCGCCGAAGTCCCTGCGGCCACCGAAGCCCCGGCGGCCGCAGGCGCGGTCGGGCCGCCGCCGGCGCTCATCCTGGTCCGGCACGGTGAAACAGCCTGGAGCCGCACCGGGCAGCACACCGGCCGAACCGACTTGGAACTGACTGCCGCCGGCGTGATCCAGGCTCAGCTCGCCGGCCGCGCCGTGCGCAGATTGCTCGCCGGACATCGCCCCGCCGCGGTACTGAGCTCACCGCGCCAGCGGGCGTGGTACACGGCCGAACTCGCGGGCTTCGGCGACGTGATCCTGACCGACGCCGCCGCCGAGTGGGACTACGGCGAACTCGAAGGCCAAACCTCCGCTGAGATCCGACGGCGCTTTCCGGGCTGGTCGATCTGGGACGGTCCGGTGCCGGGCGGTGAAGACGCCAGCGCGGTCACCGCGCGCTTCGACCGGTTGCTGCGCGAAGTGGCCGCCGCCCGAAAAGTCAACGGAGACGATAGCTTCGCTGACCGGTCGGCGCACCCGGAACCAGTCGTGGTGTTCTCACACGGGCACGCTATCCGCTGCATCGCCGCGCGTTGGTTACATGAGCCCGTCAGGGCCGGCCGCCAGTTCGCCCTCGGCACCGGCGCGGTCTGCTGCCTGGATTACGAACATGACCTACCGGTCGTTCAGCGCTGGAATCTCGATGCCGTCATCGAAGCTGCGGAGGCGACATGATCGAGTCCCCCACGGGGAAAGCCGAGAGCACGCAACTGTGGGTTCCGGCCGATCCCAGCTACGTGTCGGTGCTCCGGACGGTCACGGCGTCGTTGGCGGCCCGGCGCGACTTCACCATCGAGGAGATCGATGATCTTCGACTGGCGGTGGACGAGGCCAGTGCGCTGCTGCTCCCCCACACCCTCGACGGCGGTCAGCTGCGGGCCACGTTCGAGGTCGACGCCGATTCGCTGGAAGTCGAGGTCACCGTCGCGACCGACCCGGCCGCCGAGCCGCCGCGGCTGGATGAATCGAGCTTCGCCTGGATGGTGCTGGCCGCGCTCGCCGACGTCGTCGGCATGGACGTCCGAACCGGATCTCTCGCCCTGACGCTGCGCAAGACGCGGCGCGTCCGGACCTGATGACGACGGCAGCGACACGACCCAGAACGACGTCCTGAGTCGATGAACGACCGACCAGACCGCACCCGGACCCGGGACCTGTTCGAGACGCTCAGGTCGGTGGATCCCGCTGACTCCCGCCATCGCGCCGCGCGCGACGAACTCGTCGAGGTTCATTTACCGCTGGTCCGCTACTTGGCCCGCCGGTTTGCCGGACGGGGCGAGCCGACCGACGACCTGGTGCAGATCGGCACCGTCGGTCTGTTGCAGGCAATCGACCGTTTCGAAGTGGACCGCGGGCTCGAGTTCTCCACCTTCGCCACCCCCAACATCGCCGGTGAGATCAAGCGGCATTTCCGGGACCGCGGCTGGATGGTGCGAGTTCCGCGCCGCCTGCAGGAACTACAGGCCGAACTCAGCACCGGGATCGCCGAATTGTCGCAGCGCCTCGGCCGTTCGCCGACGGTCGCCGAGCTGGCGGAACACCTGAAGCTTTCTGCCGAGCAGGTGATCGAGGCGACCGAATCGGCCCGGGCGTATTCGGCTCTGCCCTTGGATGTACCCAGCGCGGCCACCGGACGCAGCATCGCTGATTCGCTGATCGAGCAGGATGACGGCCTCGATCACGTCGAGCTGCGTCATACGCTGCGCCCGCTGCTGGCGACGCTCACCGAACGGGAACGAAAAGCGCTGCTCCTGCGGTTCGTCGAGAACAAGACGCAGAGCGAGATTGCCGACGTGCTCGGGGTATCCCAGGTGCATGTGTCCAGGCTGCTGGCCAAGACACTGAGCCAGCTACGCGGCCAGCTTCCTGACATCCAGGTGTAGTCGGCGCGGGCGTCAGACCACGCGATCGAGCATCCGGCGGGCCGAACCAGTCATGAGCAGCCCGATCACCACCAGTGCCACCGCCATGATCGGCAGCGCAATCGCCAGCCGGCCGGCTTGGAAGCCCAGCGAGTACGTCACCGGCAGGGCAAGCAGCTGAATGAACAAGACCGGGGTCCGAGAGCTCGGTCGGAGCCTGCGCAGCCCGCGGGCGCACAGCGCGAGCACCGCGGCAGCGAGCAGCGCGAACCCGATGATCGCGAACGCGGCCCAGAGCTCGGTCGTGTCGTGCACGAACGCCAGCACGGTCAGGACCAGCGCCGCCACTACCAGCGCCGCAGCCTCCAGCAGGATCAGCCCGATGGCTACCCGCAGCGTCGTCGGCAGGTCGGCCACGCGCTCGTCGGGGACAGTACGCAGGCCAGGCACCCAACCAGGGTATGCGACGCGGACGAGCGGATGACAGACTCCAAGCGTGCGCGTGCTCGTCGTCTCCAACCCCCGTGCGACGGTGACGACGGTCCGGCAGCGTGACGTGCTCGTCCACGCGCTGGCCGCCGACGCCAAACTCGAAGTCGCCGAGACCGCAAATCGGGGCCATGCTGCCGCGCTGGCCTGCCGCGCGATGCGCGACGGGGTGGACGTGGTCGTCGCGCTCGGCGGCGACGGAACGGTCAACGAGGTGGTGAACGGGTTGTTGACCGACGGCGTCCACGACCAGGTGCCGGCGCTGGGCATCGTGCCGGGCGGGTCGACGAACGTCTTTGCGCGCGCCCTCGGGCTGCCCAATGACGCCGTCGAAGCGACGTCGATGCTGCTGGATGCGATGGAGGCCCGGCGGGTGCGCTGGATCGGTCTCGGCCAGGCCGACGAACGCTGGTTCCTGTTCGCGGCCGGTCTGGGTTTGGACGCCGCGGTCGTCGGCGCCGTGGAGGCACAACGGCGACGAGGTAAGAAATCGACCCACGCACGCTACGTCCGAACGACGGTGACCAGCTTCTTCGAACAGGATCGCCGCCATCCGTCCATCGCGGCGGACTTCCTGGACGGTTCGACTATGAGCGAGCTCTACATGGCCCTGGTCACCAACTGTGATCCGTGGACCTTTCTCGGGGGCCGTCCGCTCTCGCCCACCCCTGATGCCTCCTTCGACAGCGGACTGGATCTATACGCCCGAACCCGGATGGGAGCCGCCGGCGTCCTGTGGTCGGCCGCGATGATGGCTGCCCGCCCGGCTGAGCCGTCGGCCGGGCGGCGGCGGTTCAAACTTCGGGGCTTCGGCGAGAGCGTGACCCACGACGTGAGCGACTTCGTGCTGACTGCGTCGCGGCCACTTCCCTTGCAAGTGGACGGCGAGGCGCTCGGCGAACGCGAGGCCGTACGCTTTCGGGCCACGCCTCGGGCCATCTCGGTGCTCATCTGATTCCTGCCGCTGTGGCCAATGGTGTGTACCGTTGAATCGCTGCCCGAACATTGCGATTTGGCGGGTCAGGTCATGAACAATTTACGAATCGATTCAGATAAAGGACCCGAAACACTTGCCGCAATCCTGTGAGTGAGCAAGTCTGTACTCGCAACAAGGGGACAAAGTCACCACTGCCGGTTCTTCCGCAGGCCGAAATTAGGGCCCAGGGGTGTGATCGAGCCGTCATGTGGCCTGCGGTCCTTGCTCTGCGGCGGAGCTCGTGAAAGAATTCACAAGCGCTGCCGGTTAACTCTGCCAGCAGTTGTCCAGCCAAGTAAGGAGAAGAAGACCCCATGGACTGGCGTCACCGCGCGGTTTGCCGCGACGAGGACCCCGAGCTCTTTTTCCCGATCGGCAATACCGGCCCGGCCTTGATGCAAATCGAGGAAGCGAAAGGTGTTTGCCGTCGTTGTCCGGTTATGTCTGAGTGCCTTTCGTGGGCGCTGGAGTCCGGACAGGACGCTGGCGTCTGGGGTGGCCTTAGCGAGGACGAGCGACGCGCCCTGAAGCGCCGCAATGCTCGAGCCCGCGCACGTATGGCCTGACCAACGCCATAAGAGCCTCAAAATAATTTGTCGGTCCGCGAGTGCGCGAACCGACGGGAACTGCGGAATCACCACCTAATCCGTTGCGCAACGCCCGCTGGAGACATCACGCCCACCCGCGTGGTCCGGCTCTTGCGGGCGTTGTGCTGTCCCTCGCTCACCGTCTGGTCAGCGGAAGCCGCACAGTTACCGCGGTCCCAGGCTGCCCGTCTGCCCGGGCGGCCAAGTCCAGCGTGGCGTCGAGCTCGGCGTCTACCAGCGTCCGGACGATCTGCAGGCCCAGCCGGTCACTGCCATCGAGGGTGAAATCGGGCGGCAACCCGGCGCCGTCATCGGTGACCGTAACGTTCAGAACGCCGCGCTCGCGGGTGCCCGACACGGCCACCACGCCCCCCTCCCCGTTCGGAAACCCGTGCTCGACGGCGTTTCCGACCAGTTCGGTCAAGACCATCACCAGCGGGGTCGCCAATTCGGCCGGCAACTCGCCGAAACTGCCCACCCGGCGGACGGCGACGCGGGCACCGGCGCCGGTCACGTCGGCGAGCATCTCGAGCAGCCGGTCCACCACCTCGTCGAAGCGGACCTCTTCATCGATTGCCGACGACAACGTCTCGTGCACCAGCGCGATCGAGGAAACCCGGCGCATGGATTCCTCCAAGGCCGCGCGGGCTTCGGAGTTGGCCACCCGGCGTGACTGCAGCCGGAGCAGCGCGGCCACCGTCTGCAGGTTGTTCTTCACCCGATGGTGGATCTCGCGGATGGTCGCGTCCTTGCTGAGCAGCTGGCGATCCCGGCGCCGCAGCTCGGTGACGTCCTGCAGCAGCACGAGCGCCCCGAGCGAGGCACCGCGCGGGTGCAGCGGGATGGCGCGAAACTGCACGATCGCACCGTCGCCGTCCATCTCCCGGGTCAGCGGGTGGACGCCGTTCAGGGCCTCTAGCAACATCTGGCTCAGTTCGGCCGCGTTGAACGGGTCCCGAGCCAGCTCGGCAATGACGGTAACCAGCGGCTGCCCGAGCACATTGCCGTTGAAGCCGAGGCGCCGGAACGCGGATGAGGCGTTGGGACTGGCGTAAAGAACCGCGCCGGCCTTGTCCACCCGGATCATGCCGTCACCGACCCGTGGCCCCGCGGCTTCCTCGCGTTCGGTGGGCGGCCCGGGGAACGCGCCGGCGGCCACCATCGCGGCCAGGTCGGCTGCGCTCTGCAGGTAGGCGAGTTCCAGTTGGCTCGGACTGCGGACGCTGGTCAGGTTGCCGTCCCGGCCCAGCACCGCGATGGTCACGCCACGGAACACGATCGGAATGGCCTCCCGCCGGATAGGCGTCTCGCCTTCCCAGTCCGGGTCGGATTCGCGGAAGATCCGGGATTCTCGCAGCGCGATGCCCAATGCCGATGCGCGCTCGGAGATGAGTCGATCCCCGACGCGGTCCTGCAGGTAGGACGTCGGCCCGGTGGTGGGACGGCATTGGGCCGCGCAGAGAAACTCACCGTCGCCGACCGGTACCCACAGCAACAGGTCCGCGAAGGACATGTCCGACAGCAGCTGCCACTCGGCGACCAGTCGCTGCAGATGATCGGTCTGGTCAGCGTCCAGCGTGGTGTTCTCGGCAAGAAGGTCGGACAGCGCAGACATGGTTCGGCGAGCGTGCCACAAGACACCTGCGTGGCGAACACCGGCCTCACCGCCGAAGGCCTAGATTCTCCCCCGATATGCCGATTGCGTACGTAGCCCGCGCGTAAGTCGAACCGAGGGAGCCGAAATGTCCCACCCTGCTGGTCGCCGTCTTCCGATGAGCGTGTCCGTCACTTGCGCGATATTGCTGCTCATCCCCGTGCTCGCCTTGCTCATCGTGCCGATCTACGCGCGCCGTGGTCCGCAGCTCTGGGGCTTCCCGTTCTTCTACTGGTATCAGTTCCTGTGGGTGTTCCTGGCCGCCGGCTTCACGTGGTCGGCATACGTGCTCATCGACCGATCCCGGCGCGGCCCGCGGGACGGCAAGTGATGGCCGCCCAGGCCGCCGGCCCGCAGGTGGACGGCGTGGCCCTGACCGTATTGCTGTTCTTCTTCGTGGTCGTCACCATCGGCGGCTTCCTGGCCGCGAAATGGCGGCGGCCCGCCTCGATGCATTCGCTGGACGAGTGGGGGCTGGGCGGTCGCGGTTTCGGCACCGTGATCACCTGGTTCCTGCTGGGCGGCGATCTGTACACGGCGTACACATTCGTGGCCGTGCCGGCGGCGATGTACGCCACCGGGGCAGTGAGCGGATTCTTCGCGGTGCCTTACACCATCGTCGTCTACCCGCTGATCTTCATCTTCATGCCGCGCATGTGGTCGGTGGCTCATCGACACGGCTACGTCACCCCGGCTGATTTTGTCCGCGGCCGCTTCGGTTCCCGCGGCCTGGCGCTGGCGGTAGCGATCACCGGCTTGTTGGCCACGATGCCCTACATCGCCCTGCAACTCGTCGGCATCCAGGCCGTCCTGGACACCGTCGGACTAGGCGGCAGCGGTAACTGGTTCGTCAAAGACCTGCCGCTGTTCATTGCTTTCGCCGTGCTGGCCGCGTACACCTATTCCTCCGGCCTGCGGGCGCCCGCACTCATTGCCTTCGTCAAGGATTCGCTGATTTACCTGGTGATCGTGGTGGCGATCATCTACGTCGGAGTCAAGATCGGATTCGGCGACATGTTCCGCGCCGCCGAGACCAAGATGAATACCAAAACGAAAACCGGTGCCGCCACGGGTGTTTTCATACCGAACAGCAAAACGTACTGGGCCTATTCTTCGCTCGCCCTCGGCTCGGCGCTCGCGCTGTTCATGTACCCGCACTCCATGACGGCGGTGCTGGCGGGCAGGAGCCGTAACGTCATCCGCCGCAACGCCGCGATCCTGCCGCTCTACTCGTTGATGCTGGGTCTGCTCGCCCTGCTCGGTTTCGCCGCGATTGCGGCCAAGACAAAAGTCATCGGTGCGGACGGAAAACCCAATGCGCAATTAGCGGTTCCGCATTTCTTCGCCGACTCGTTCCCGAGTTGGTTTGCCGGGGTGGCGTTCGCAGCTATTGCCATCGGCGCCCTGGTGCCGGCCGCAATCATGTCGATCGCCGCGGCCAATCTGTTCACGCGCAATATCTACCGCGAATTCTTCCGGCCTGCGGCAACGCCCAGAGAAGAAGCGCGGGTATCCAAGATCGTGTCGCTGGTGGTCAAGTTCGGCGCGCTGCTGTTCGTCCTCAGCCTCGACAAGCAGAACGCCATCAACTTTCAATTGCTGGGCGGCGTATGGATCCTGCAGACCATCGTGGCCATCGTCTCGGGGCTCTACACCCGCTGGTTCCACCGTTGGGCGCTGCTCGGCGGGTGGGCCGCCGGCATGATCTACGGAACGTTGGCGGCGTATCACCAGAAGTCGGCGGCCACGGCGCACTTCGGCGGCTCGCTGGCCCGGTTCCCGTTCACCCAGACGACGGTCTACATCGGGTTCACGGCCCTGGTGCTCAATCTGGTCGTATCGGTGGTGCTGACCGGCATTCTGGTGGCCGTGCGCGCCCCCGCTGGGGCTGATGAGACGTCGCCGGCCGACTTCTACTCCGACAGCCAGGGCCCGACCACAACGGTTCCAGGCACCGCGGGCGGCTTGGCGGAACCGGCCTAGGAAACCCGATCCGGCGTCGGAACAGGCTCGGAACTAAGCTCGGAAGAGCGTCCGGGCCTGATCAGACTACTCGGCGCGGTACTCCACGTGGGTGGTCTCGATGACGACCTCGGTGAGCCGAACCCGGATCTTCGACTTCAAGCCGTCCGGGGCGACGTCGCCGCCACAGCTCCGGGCGACCAGCGATTTGACGTCTTGTTCCAGGCCGTACTGGCGCAGGCAGGGCGCACAGTCGTCCAGATGCGTCCGGATGCGATCGCGCACTGCCGGATCGGATTCGTCGTCCAGATAGAGGTACACATCGGCGAGGACATCGTCGCAGTCAACGCCACCCGGACCGAAGCCCATCATCATGACTTGTCTCCTTCGGTCTCGGCTGGGGTCCCGACCTTCACCAAGCCACGGTCGCGCGCATAGTCGGCCAGCGACAGCTGAAGCTGCTTACGACCCCGGTGCAGACGCGACATCACCGTGCCGATCGGCGTCCCCATGATCTCGGCAATCTCTTTGTATGCGAAGCCTTCGACGTCGGCGAGATAGACGGCCAGCCGGAAATCCTCGGGCAACGACTGCAGCGCATCTTTCACATCGGAGTCGGGCAAATGGTCCAGCGCTTCCATTTCGGCTGAGCGCAGGCCGGTTGACTGGTGGGACTCGGCCTGGTGAAGCTGCCAGTCCTCGATCGATTCCGAGTTGGTCTTCTGCGGCTCACGCTGCCGCTTGCGGTAGGTGTTGATGAAGCTGTTGGTCAGGATGCGGTACAGCCACGCCTTGAGGTTGGTTCCCTATTTGAACTGGTGGAAGGCAGCGAATGCCTTCACGAAGGTCTATTGGAACATATCTTCGGAGTCGGCCGTGTTTCGGGTCTTGCGCATCGC